>NZ_LMMH01000032.1:0-338573 GCF_001422185.1 Sphingomonas sp. Leaf257 | reverse complement strand
ATCGTCTCGGGCGGCCGCGCACTGGGGTCGGAGGATCAGTTCCATGCGCTGATCGACCCGCTCGCCGACAAGCTGGGCGCCGCCGTCGGCGCGAGCCGTGCGGCGGTCGATGCGGGCTATGCCCCCAACGACTATCAGGTCGGGCAGACCGGCAAGATCGTGGCGCCGGAAGTCTATGTCGCGGTCGGCATCTCGGGCGCGATCCAGCATCTGGCGGGGATGAAGGACTCCAAGATCATCGTCGCGATCAACAAGGACGAGGATGCGCCCATCTTCCAGGTGGCGGACATCGGCCTGGTCGGCGACCTGTTCACCGTCGTGCCGGAACTGACCAGCAAGGTCTGATAGAGGTGGGGAGCTTGCCGCCTGGGCCATCCCTGGCGGCATGCTCCCCCTCCACCACCGCTTCGCGGTGGTCCTCCCCGTGAAGGGGAAATTTCAGCGGATCCGATACAGCCTCAGCGGCGATCCCTTGGGCAGCGGCAGCGGGGTCAGCCAGTTCGGCGTCCAGCCGCGCGCCATCCGGTCGTAAAAGCCGCCCGGCGCTCGCGCGCGGTAGTTGGTCGACTCGGCCATGTCCGGGCAGATCAGCAGCAACGTCGCACCATGCCGCTTCATGATCGCACGCGCCTGCGCCTCGCTGCCCTGAAAGGCATGCTGCACGTCCAGGATCGCATCGCCATTGCGGTGATAGGGGCCTGCGATGGCGTCATGATGCGTCGTCACGATCAGCCGCGGCCCCAGATCGACGAAGGTGAACACCGTCGCCCGGGGATAGGCATTCACCCCCGTCAGCACCGAGGTGCGCACGCACTGCCCAGTCGCACGGTTGACCCGGTTCGCATAAGCGCTCGGCTGGGTCGCGGGCAGATAGGTGACGATCCAGCTCGCCGCGATCCCCGTCGGCACCAGCACCGCCAGCACGATGGCGGGCACGCGTAGCAGGGGCGAGCGCAGCCGCGTCAGCCAGGGCAGGACCATCCAGAGCAGCGCCGCGATGCCGGGCACCGCCAGCATCTGCGCCGCCGGGGCCGCGCGCGCCTGCCACAACAGCATCAGGCAGGCGAAGGTCGTGAACAGCGCCACCGCGGTCCAGCCGATCGTCCGCCGCCGCCAGGCCGCGACGATCGCCCCGATCATCCCGATCACCGGCATGATCGCCATGGGCAGCGCGACGCGAAGCGGGTGCTTGTAGATCGGCTTGGCCTCACGGACATTGTTCAGCCAGTTGCGCTGCAACTCGGGGCTGACCTGTTCGGGGCGCGTCAGGCATTGCGGGAACAGACTGGCGAAACCGCCCGCGATCACCGCACCCGCGACCACCGCCAGACCCAGCCGCGCGCCGCGCGACGCCGGATTGATCCGCGCCAGCACGAACAGCAACGCCCCCGCCGCGACCGTCACCGACAACCAGACCGGGGTCAGCGCGTCGCAGCGCATCGCGTAATTGGCGTTGGAGGCAAAGGCGGCGAACCCCGCCGCGCTTCCCCCGCCCAGGGTCAGCGCATAGACGGCCAGCCGGTCGGCCTCCGCCCGGTCCCACACCCAGCGCAGCGTCAGGATCGCGCCCGCCATCGCGGCATAGGGCAGCATCTCCAGCCCGATCGCCAGCGACACCGCGCTCGCCAGGCCGACCAGCGCGCCGCCGCGCCGTGCCGCCGGATCGCACAGACCCGCGACCGTGACCGCCAGCATGGCCAGCTGCCACCCGTGATGGTCGATGCGCATCGGCATGTACATCAGCAGCGTCGCATGGGCGCACAGCAGCAGCCCTAGGCCCAGCGGCCATGTCAGCACCCCGATCAGGCGACGCAACGTCACCGCCAGCGCGGTCATGGTGATCGACAGCGGGATCAGCGGGGCCAGGCCGCAGGCGAGCCGCTCGGCCCAGGCGGGGGTGGTGAACAGGCGGAAGAACAGGATCAGCCCGGCGATGGGCAGGTCGACGATGCGGCTCCAATGGATGTCGAAGCCGACCGGCGGGTTCATCCGATACTGGCGCAGATCATACCAGTCCTGCCCCGCCATCCAGGCCCGCACCTGCATCAGCCGCATATTGTCGTCGGTGTCGCCCAGCGACCACCAGCGTATCTGGCCCCAGCGATCGTACATGTACCAGGCGGCGATCGCGGCCCACGCCACCAGCACCCAGCGTTGCCAGTTGCGGTCGATCTCACGCTGCAGACGTTCCAAAGACGCTTCCCTCATACCCGCCCGCAGCCTAAGGCGCGGGGACATGGGTTCCGCTCTATCGCGGGCGGCGCAAAGGGCAAGGTTGGGGGCAAGGTCGGGAGTATGGCGACTCTTCAGCACCAGATCGATCGATGGCGGTCCAGCGGTATGCTGGGCCAGATCATCCGCTTCGGTATCGCAGGGGGCGTGTCGACGGTCGTCTATTCGGCGGTCTATCTGCCGCTGACCTATTGGGTCCTGCCGCATGACAAGGCCGTGCTGGCGGTGCCGCCCGCCTTTCTGGTCGCGGTGATCGTCGGTTTCTTCCTGCACAGCGCGTGGAGTTTTCGCGGGCACGGCACCCGCGACTCGAGCGGCCGGCAGCATCTGAAATTCCTGGTGGTGCAGGGCTTCGGCCTTGCGCTGAACGCGCTCTTCACCTGGATCGCGACCGGGCTATTGCATCAACAACCCTGGGTCGCGCTGATCCCGGTGGTCACGATCACGCCGATCGCGACCTTCGCGCTCAACCGCCAATGGGTCTTCGGATAAGTTCATGGACCGTATCGTTTACGACCGCATGGCCGCGCATGATTCCACCCATTGGTGGTATCGCGCGCGCCGCGACATCCTGGCGGACTATCTGACCCGCTATGGCAAGCTGCCCGCCGAGGCGCGCATTCTGGAGATCGGCTGCGGCACCGGGCACAACCTGCCCATGCTGGCGAGCTTCGGCACGGTCGACGCGATCGAGATCGACCCCGCCGCGCGCGAGATCGCGTCCGCCCGGCTGGGCAAGCCTGTCCAGGCCGCGCCGCTCCCCGAACTGCCGGGGATCGAGCGGGGCGCGTACGACCTGATCGCGGTGCTCGATGTGGTCGAGCATATCGAGGACGATGTCGCCGCGCTGGCCGCGATGAAGTCCTGCCTGAAACCGGGCGGCAAGATCCTGATCGCGGTGCCGGCGCATCAGTGGATGTGGTCGGCGCACGACGTGGTGAACCATCACCATCGCCGCTATTCCAAGGGGACGTTGGTGTCGGCGATCGAGAAGGCGGGGCTGAAACCCCGCAAGCTCGGCTATTTCAACTCGCTGCTCTTCCCGCTGGCGGCGGCGGCACGGATCGCGGGACGGATCACCGGGCGCGACGACAGCGATGACTCGCCCCCGCCCGCACCGCTCAACAAGGCGTTCGAGGCGATCTTCCGGCTGGAGCGGCATCTGGTCGGGCGTGTGCCGCTGACGCCGGGGGTGTCCATCGTGACCTTGGCGGAGCCGGTTTGAGGCTGGCGTGGGGGCATGGCCTTCGACTTCGCTCAGGCTGAACGAAGTGAGGTGCTTTTGGCCGCACAGCTCAACCCCCGTTCCGCCTGAGCGAAGTCGAAGGCCACGGGAATCCATCGCAAATATGGTTTCACTCACCGTCCATCCCTCTTAGGGAAGTCCCCATGCTGGACTTTCATCGCGCCGATCTGGCCCGACTGGCCGCGCGGGACCGGTTGCGGGGGCTGGCTCCGCAAAGGGGCAGGGACTTCGCCTCCAACGACTATCTGGGGCTGGCGAGCCACCCCCGCCTTGCCGCCGCCATCGCGAACGCGGTGGCAGAGGGCGTCCCCATCGGTTCGGGCGGCTCGCGGCTGTTGCGCGGCAATCACCCGGAGCATGAGGCACTGGAAGCCGAAGCCGCCGCCTTCCTCGGGGCGGAGGCGAGCCTGTATTTCTCGTCGGGCTATACCGCCAATGCGACGCTCCTGGCGACGCTGCCCCAGCGCGGCGACCTGATCGTCCATGATGCGCTGGTCCATGCCAGCATGCATGAGGGGATGAAGCTGTCGCGGGCGCAGTCCGTGGCGGCGGCGCATAACGACCCGGCGGCGTTCGAGGATGCGATCCGGGCCTGGCGCACCCAAGGCGGCAAGGGCACCGCCTGGATCGCGGTCGAAAGCCTCTATTCGATGGACGGCGACACCGCGCCGCTCGCCGAACTGATGGCGGTGGCCGAGCGGCACGATGCGATGCTGATCGTGGACGAGGCGCATGCCACCGGCGTCTTCGGCGACCGGGGGCAGGGGCTCGCCACGCCCGGCGAGCGGGTCGTCACCCTCCACACCTGCGGCAAGGCACTGGGGTGCGAAGGCGCGCTGGTCGTGGGGCCCGCCATCGTGCGCGACTATCTGGTCAATCGCGGGCGGGGCTTCATCTTCTCGACCGCACCCTCGCCCCTGATGGCGCGCGCAGTGCGCGAGGCCTTGCGCATCCTCGCCGACGAGCCGGAGCGGCGGACCGCGCTCCACGAGCGGATCGCGCTGGCGGGAGAGCGTCTGGCGAAACATGGCGCGCTGGCGAACGGCACGCCGATCATGCCGCTGATCCTGCACGACAATGGCCGCACCATGCGCGCGGCCGAGGCGTTGCAGGCTCGCGGCTTCGACATTCGCGGCATCCGCCCGCCGACCGTGCCGGTAGGCGCGGCGCGACTGCGGCTGTCGATCACCCTCAATGTCGAGGCGGCGGACATCCTCGCCCTCGACCAGGCACTGAACGAGGTTCTGGCATGAGCGCGATCATCGTCACCGGCACCGATACCGAAATCGGCAAGACCGTCTTCTCTGCCGCACTGACCGGCGCGCTGGGGGCCAGCTATTGGAAGCCTGTCCAGGCGGGCACCGACGAGGAGGGGCATGGCGATGCCGAGACGGTGGCCGCGCTCAGTGGGCGCCCGGTTCTCCCCTCCGCCTATCGGTTGAAGACCCCTTGCTCGCCGCACCGTGCAGCCGAGATCGACGGGGTGGAGATCGCGATGGACCGGCTGGCCCTGCCGCCGATCGATGGCCCGCTGGTCGCCGAGGGGGCGGGCGGGGTGCTGGTGCCCGTCACCCGCCAGTTGCTGTTCGCCGACCTGTTCGCCCATTGGGGCCGCCCGGTGGTGCTGGTCGCGCGGACCGGGCTGGGCACGATCAACCACAGCCTATTGTCGATCGAGGCGCTGCGGTCGCGCGGGGTGCCGATCCTGGGCGTCGCCTTCGTCGGCGAGGGTGTCGAGGACAGCGAGGCGACCATAGCCGCGATCGGCGGGGTGAAGCGGCTCGGCCGTCTGCCCCGCCTCGCCGGGCTGACCCGCGAGACGCTGGCGGAAGCGTTCGCGGCGAATTTCGACATCGAGGATTTCCGATGACCTCGCCGGTCTGGCATCCCTTTACCCAGCACGGCCTGGGCCAACCGATCCCCAAGGTCGCCTCGGCTAGCGGCGCGGTGCTGACCACGGTCGACGGGCGCGAGGTGATCGACGCCATTTCCAGCTGGTGGGTGACGACGCACGGCCATAACCATCCGCGCATCAGCGCCGCCATCGCTGACCAAGCGGGCAAGCTCGACCAGATCATCTTCGCAGGCTGGACGCATGAACCCGCCGAGCAGGTCGCCGCCGAGCTGGTGCGGATCACCCCGCCCGAACTGACGCGGGTGTTCTTCTCCGACTCCGGTTCGACGGCGGTCGAGGTCGCGTTGAAGATGGCGCTGGGATACTGGCTCCACCGCAGCGAGCCGCGTCACCGCATCCTCGTCCTCGAACACAGCTATCATGGCGACACGATCGGCGCGATGTCGGTCGGCGCGCGCGGCGTGTACAACCGCGCCTATGCGCCGTTGCTCTTCGATGTCGGCACGATTCCCTTTCCTGCGGACGTGCAGGCCACGCTCGATGCGCTGGAGGCGGAGTGCCGGGCGGGCGCGGCGGCGTTCATCGTCGAGCCTTTGGTGCTCGGTGCGGGCGGCATGCTCCTGTACACGCCGGAGACGCTGGCCGCGATGCGCGACATTTGCGCAGCGCACGGCGTCTTGTTCATCGCCGACGAGATCATGACCGGC
Organism: Sphingomonas sp. Leaf257; assembly: GCF_001422185.1. Taxonomy (NCBI): domain Bacteria; kingdom Pseudomonadati; phylum Pseudomonadota; class Alphaproteobacteria; order Sphingomonadales; family Sphingomonadaceae; genus Sphingomonas; species Sphingomonas sp. Leaf257. The sequence continues at coordinate 332,533 of NZ_LMMH01000032.1, read as the reverse complement.
TGGGGCCGCACCGGCACGTTGCTGGCCTGTGAGCAGGCGGAGGTGGTGCCGGACATTCTCTGCCTGTCCAAGGGGCTGACCGGCGGCGCGGTGCCGCTGGCGGTGACGCTGGCGATCGAGCCGATCTTCCAGGCGCATTGGTCGGAGACCGATCGGTCGAAACAGTTCTTCCACTCGTCCAGCTACACCGCCAACCCCATCGCCTGCGCGGCGGCGGCGGCCAATCTGGCGATCTGGCGCGACGAGCCGGTGCAGGCGCGGATCGATGCTCTGGCCGATCGCCAGCGAAGCCATCTGGCGATGGTGGTGGATGAACCGGCGGTCCGCAACCCGCGTAACCTCGGCACGATCGCGGCGTTCGAGCTGGGCGCGGGGCAGGATTACCTGTCCGACCTGGCACCCCGACTGCTGGCCCATTTTCGCGAGCGCGATCTGCTCGTCCGGCCGATGGGCAACACCATCTATGTCATGCCGCCCTACTCCATCACACCGGAACAGCTCGGTACAGTCTGGACCGGCATCCGCGAGGCGATCGACTGTTTCGGCGGGTAATCCCTATTCCTCCCCTATAAGGGGAGGTGGCAGGCCGCAGGCCTGACGGAGGGGTGTCCCCGCTCTCGATAGGGGGACACCCCTCCGTCACGCTTTGCGCGACACCTCCCCTTGCAGGGGAGGAATGGGTACAGCGCCCTTTGACTTTAGGGCTTTTCATTTGCTTTATCCCGCGACGATTCAAAAGGAGCAGGCATGAGCGTGGCGGCGGCAAGAGCGATGGGGGCTCTGGCATCAGTGACGGCGCTGGTCTGGGGCATGGCCGCTGCGGCGCAGACGGCTCCGGTACAGAATCCGCCGCCCGCCACACCTTTGGGTCCGATCAACGCCGATCTGCCGCCCGGTGGCGATTCCTACGCCCGTGCCATCGTCACGTCGCCGGTCACCGCGCCCAACTGGACGCTGTCCGCCTGGGTCCAGCCGCGCAGCGTGATGGGCAAGGGCACGACGATGCTGATCGGTGGCTTCGGCAACCCCACCGGGGGGCCGCGCCGCTATCTGGCGCTGGTCGACGGCCAGCCCGCGCTCGTCACCGAGGCGGGGGTGGTCCAGGGCGGCGGCGATGCCGACCGCAACAAATGGACCTATATCGCCGCCAGCTATGACGGAAAGATCGTCCGGCTGTTCGTGAACGGTCGGCAGGTGGTGCAGCGCGGCCTGTCGCTGGCGCCCGTGACCGGCGTCGCGACGCTGGCGCCGCGCAGCTATCAGCCCGTCTTTGCGGGCAAGATCGTCGATTTCCGCATGGTGCGCGAGGCGGTCGACCCGCTGACCATCCGCGTCGCCGCCCGGCGCGCGCCCGATCCGGCGAAGATCGCGCTCCAGACCGGCAGCCCCAGCTGGCCCTATCAGACCCGCCAGATGCAGGGGCAGACGGCACCGCAGGACGCCTGGACCCTGCCCCAGTCCAAGGCCCCGATCCCGACCGGCGGCACGGCCAAGCCCGAATCCAAGGTGCCCGCGCTCGTCTCCACCGCCACCGGCCAATGGGCGGTGAATGGCTGGCGGCTGATCGAGGCGGCCAAGGTCGGTCCCGGCGGCGCGGACCTGTCGCAGGGCAATTTCGACGCGAGCAAATGGTATGCCGCGACCGTGCCCGGCACCGTGCTGACGACGCTGGTCGATCGCGGCGTCTATCCCGATCCGGCGGTCGGGCTGAACAACCTGTCGATCCCCGAGACGCTGGCGCGGCAGGATTACTGGTATCGCACCGAGTTCGACACGCCCGCCGAGGCCGTGGGGCGGACGATGTGGCTGACCTTCAACGGGGTGAGCTATTCTGCCGAGGTCTGGGTCAACGGCCGGATGGCGGGCACGATGAAGGGCGCCTTCATCCGTGGCCGCTTCCCCGTGACGCTGGCCGCCGGGCGTAACGCCATCGCGGTGCGGGTGTCGCCGCCGCCGCATTCCGGCCTCGCGCATGAGGAATCGATGACGGCGGGCGTGGGCGAGAATGGCGGCGTCCAGATGCTCGACGGCCCGACCTTCGTCGCGACCGAGGGGTGGGACTGGATCCCCTCGGTCCGCGACCGGAACACCGGGCTGTGGCAGGGCGTGACGCTAGCCGCGACCGGCCCGGCGGTGATCGGCGACCCGCAGGTGGTGACGACCCTGCCCAAGCCCGATAATTCGGTCGCCGATGTCGAGATCGCGGTGCCCGTCACCAACAACGGCCAGGCGCCGGTGACGACGACGGTGCGCGCGGTGTTCGACGATGTGGTGGTCGAAAAGCCGGTGACGGTCGCGCCGGGCCAGACGATCCGCGCCGTCCTGTCGCCGAGCGAATTCCCGCAGCTGTCGGTCAAGAACCCGCGTCTGTGGTGGCCCAATGGCTATGGCGACCCGGCGCTGCACGATCTGGCGCTGACGGCGGCGGTCGATGGCGCGCTGTCCGACTCCAAGGGCCTGCGCTTCGGGATGCGGCAGGTGACCTATGACCTGTCGCTGTTCGACGGTGACGGCGATCTGGAGCGGGTGACGCTGGACCTCAACCGGGTGCGCGGCGGACCGAAGGTGGTGGACACCAGCCATGCGGGCATCCGCAAGACGGGCAATGGCTGGGCGATGAGCTTCATGCCCGGCGGCGACCAGTCGGCGGCGGTAGCCAAGGTCACCGACGATCCGCGCCTCGCCCCCTATATGACCTTGCGGGTCAACGGCGTGCGGATCGCGGCGCGCGGCGGCAATATCGGCATGGACGATTTCATGAAGCGCGTCGACCGCGCGCATCTGGAGCCGTTCTTCCGCCTGCACCGCGACGCGCATCTCAACATCGTGCGCAACTGGGTGGGGCAGAATACCGAGGAGAGCTTCTTCGACCTGGCCGACGAATATGGCCTGATGGTCCTGTCCGACTTCTGGGAGTCGACCCAGGATTACAATATGGAGGCCGAGGACCCGCAACTGTTCCTCGCCAATGCGGCCGACGTGGTGCGCCGCTATCGCAACCATCCCTCGATCGTCGCCTGGTTCGGCCGCAACGAAGGCGTGCCGCAGCCGATCCTGAATAATGGGCTAGACACGCTGCTGCGTACCGAGGACGGGACGCGGCTCTATATGCCCTCGTCCAACGCGGTGAACCTCCAGGGCTCCGGCCCCTATAATTGGCGGCCGCCGGTCGAATATTTCACCACCCATGCCAAGGGCTTCTCGGTCGAGGTCGGCACGCCCTCGCTGCCGACGCTGGAATCGTGGAAGCGGACCATCCCTGCCGAGGCGGATCGCTGGCCGATCGGCGATGTCTGGGCCTATCACGACTGGCACCAGACCGGGAACGGCGCGGTGAAGACCTATATGGACGTGCTCGAACGCCGCTTCGGCCCCGCCACCGGGCTGGAGGATTTCGAGCGCAAGGCGCAGATGATGGAGTATGAATCCTATCGCGCCATCTTCGAGGGGATGAATGCCGGGCTCTGGACCGAGAATTCGGGACGGATGCTGTGGATGACCCAGCCCGCCTGGCCGTCCTCGGCCTGGCAGATTTTCTCGTCCGACTATGACACGCATGCCGCCTTCTACGGCGTGAAGAAGGCGGCCGAGCCGATCCATGTCCAGATGAACCTGCCCGACCACCGCGTCGTGCTGGTCAACAACACCCGCGACGCGCTGAAGGGCGTACAGGTGCGCGCGAAGGTCGTCGGGCTGGATGGCCGGACCGAGAGCGAGCAGGAGGCGAAGATCGTCGCGGGTGCCGAGGGGGTCACGCCAGCGCTGAACCTCGACCTCGCGCCCGCGATGAAGCGCGGGCCGGTGCTGGTCCGGCTGGAGGCGAGCGATGCGGGCGGGCAGCTGCTGTCGACCAACAGCTATTGGGAAGCGGCGGACGATACGGGCTACCGCGCGCTGACCGGCATGGCCGCCGCCCCCGTCACCGCGACCGCGACGACGCAAGCGCAAGGCGAGGAGACGCTCGCCAGCGTCACCCTGACCAATGGCGGCACCGTCCCCGCGATCGAGACCAAGCTGACCGTGATGAATGCCGACGGCAGTCAGGTGCTGCCCGCCTATTTCAGCGACAATTACGTCACCCTGATGCCCGGAGAGACCCGCGTGATCGAGATTCGCTACCCCACGGCCAAGGCGGACAAGCCGATGGTGAATGTGCGCGGCTGGAACGTCACCGCGACCGCCACGGACCTGCGCCCGTGAGCCGGGTAATCCTGACCGCGCTCGCTGCGCTGACCCTCGCTGCACCCGCCGCTGCGCAGACCGCGGCGAAGGAAACGGATGCACAGCGCTGGACCCGCGAATGGGAGGAGCGGTTGCACAACGACTTCGCCTATCTGGCGCGCTACCGTAGTGACAATGCCAAGCTGTCCGCGCCGGTGGCGGGGCAGCCGCGCATCGTCTTCATGGGCGATTCGATCACCGAGGGCTGGGTCGGCAAGATGCCGCAATTCTTCACCCCCGGTCGGATCGGACGCGGGATCAGCGGGCAGACGACCTCGCAGATGCTGCTCCGCTTCCGTCAGGACGTGATCGACCTGCATCCGGCGGTGGTGCAGATCATGGCGGGCACCAACGACATTGCGGGCAATACCGGCCCGACGACCAACGCGCAGGTTCAGGGCAATATCATGTCGATGGTCGAGCTGGCCCAGGCCAACGGCATCCGCGTGATCCTGGCCTCGATCCCGCCCGCCGATCATTTCGAGTGGAAGCCGGGCCTGGCCACCGCACCGCGCATCGCGACGCTGAATGCCTGGTTGAAGACCTATGCCAAGCAGATCGGCGCGACCTATGCCGATTACTGGTCGGTCCTGCATGTCGGGGACGCGCTGAACCCGGCCTATGGCACCGACGGGGTGCATCCCAATGCGCAAGGCTATGCCGCCATGGCGCCGGTCGCCGATGCCGCGATCAAGCATGCGCTTGCGAAAGCTCAGCCGCGCAGGATGCGGTAATTCAACCGCGCGGTCGCGATCGGCTTTTCGCGGTCCTCCTGCCAGGCGGTCACCTCGACATTGGCGGTCCGCTGGCCGAGGCGCAGGATGGTGCCGACCGCGCGGGTCGGATGGTCGCGACCGGTACGCAGATAATCGGTCGTGACCGTCACCGGCTTGATCCGCGTCGACCCCTCGTTCGACAGGCGGTGGGTCAGCGCGGCGATGCCCGCCACCTCCAGCAGCCCGGCGATCGCGCCGCCCTGTAACAGGCCGGGCCAGCCCATCACATGCTCGCCGAACGGCATGATCAGCTGCGGCAGCCCGTCGACCCATTCGATCGAACAGCCCAGCCATTCCGCATAAGGGGGCAGCACCATCGCCTGCCCGATGCCGGTGCGGGGGGCGCTCATGCGGTCATGCCGATAAAGGTGCCCGCGACATGCGCGACCGGATCGTCGGGGTCGCCGTCATGCGCGATGCCCCGGACAAAGGCGATGCTGCGGGTGAGGCGATAACACTCCCCGCGCCCGATCACGGTGCGTTCGGGGACGGCGGGGCGGAGATAATCGACCCGCAGGTCCAGCGTCACATGCGGCTCGAACGCGCCGCGCTTCAGCCAGACGGCGACGCTGGTCGCCATGTCCATCATCGCGACGATCGGCCCGGAGGCGATGACGCCGCTGGTCGGATCGCCGATCAGCCGTGCATCGTAGGGCAGCGCCAGCTCCGCCCAGTCTTCCCCGTGCGCGCGGTACGCGATGCCCAGATGCTGGCCATGCCCGCCGCCCAGGCCGCCCATCGCGACGAAGCGTTCCATGTCGAACCCCATGATGCGATGCTCTACACGAGCCACGCGCTGGCGCAAAAGGAGAGAGATATGGACGGCCGGGTGACGATCGCGGTGACGGACGGCGTGGCCGATGTCCGCCTGGCGCGCGGGGAAAAGCTGAACGCCATCGACGGCAAGATGTTCGACGCGCTGGCCGAGGCGATCGCCGCGCTGTCGTCACGGGCCGAGCTGCGCGCGGTGGTGCTGTCGGGCGAGGGGGAGGGGTTCTGCTCCGGCCTCGACATGGCGGCGATGGCGGGCGGCGAGCTGGCGGGGCTGGACCTGGCGGCACGCAGCCATGGCCCGGCCAATCTGGTGCAGCAGGTCGCGTGGGGCTGGCGGACGCTGCCGGTGCCGGTGATTGCGGCGGTTCACGGCGTGGTGTTCGGCGGCGCGACCCAGATCATGGCGGGAGCCGATATCAGGCTGGCCCATCCCGCCACCCGCTTTGCGATTCGCGAGCTGCATTGGGGCATCGTCCCCGACATGGGCGGCTTTGCGCTGTGGGACGGGGTGCGCCAGGATGTGCTTCGCGAATGGGTCTATACCGCGCGCGAATTCGACGCGGCCGAAGCGGTGGCGGCGGGGTTCGTGATGCGGCTGGTGGAGGACCCGCGCGCCGAGGCGCTGGCGCTGGCGCGGAAGATCGCCGGGCGAAGCCCCGATGCGGTGCGCAGCGCCAAGCGGTTGTTCGGTGCGATGGGCAGCGAACCGGCGGCGATGCTGGCGATGGAGAGCGCCGAGCAGCTGGCGCTGATGCAAGGGGTGAACCACCGGGAAGCAGTCGTGGCGAACATGGAGCGGCGCTCGCCCAAATTCCGTGACGTTTGAGGGGGCTTCTCGCCCTCCCGCTACGATAGCCCCTCCCGCAGGCGGGAGGGGTTGGGGAGGGCGAGGTGTCTCACAGAGACGGTCTCCCGTGGCTTTCCCTCCCCCATCCCCTCCCGCTTGCGGGAGGGGCGTGCTTGGGGCAGTCGGCAGGGCCAAACAAAAAGGGGGAGCCTCTTGCGAGACTCCCCCCTTCATCCGGCTCGCGAAATTACTCCGCGGTCGCCTTCAAAATCTTGCCCGGATTGCGGGGCGGCTCGCCCTTCGGCAGCGCGTCGACATGCTCCATGCCGCTCTCGACCTGGCCCCAGACCGTGTACTGGCGGTCGAGGAAGCGGGCGTCGTCGAAGCAGATGAAGAACTGCGAATTGGCCGAGTTCGGATCGTTGGTCCGCGCCATCGAGCAGGTACCGCGCACGTGCGGCTCGGCGTTGAACTCCTGCTTCAGGTTGGGCTTGTCCGAACCCGACATGCCGGTGCCGGTGGGGTCGCCGCCCTGCGCCATGAAGCCGGGGATCACGCGGTGGAACACGACGCCGTCGTAAAAGCCTTCATTGGCGAGGCCGCCGATGCGCGCGACATGCTCGGGCGCCAGGTCGGGGCGCAGCGTGATCACGACATCGCCGCTCTCGAGCGTCAGGGTCAGCTTGGAAAAAGTCTCGGCCATAAGGGGTCTTCCTTGGTTGATGCCCCGCAGGTAGGCATTCCCGTGCCCGCTGGCAAATGCCGCCGTCGCAGTTTAGAGGCGTGACACAGCGTTCATGATCGATCGAGGGAGGCCGAGATCAGCGACACCGAACTCCCCGAACTCGAAACCGAGACGCGCCTTCCAGAAAATCTGGCGCCCGAAACCCAGCTGGACGAAGACGACCGGCTGAAGCCCGAATATGTGACGGCCGTGCTCGACGCGCTGGAGGCGGGCGACGACGAGGGCGCGCGTGCGCTGGTCGAGCCGCTCCACCCCGCCGACATCGCCGACCTGTTCGAGCTGGTCGGGGACGAGGAGCGCGTCAATCTGGCGCGCGCGGTCGCGGACCTGCTGAACGGCGACGTCTTCGCCGAAATGAACGACTATGTGCGCGAGCAGCTGATCCAGGCGCTCGAACCGCATGAAGTCGCCGATATCGCTTCCGAACTCGACACCGACGACGCGGTCGCCATCATCGAGGACATGGACGAGGACGAGCAGCGCGCGGTCTTGCGCGCGCTCGACCCGGACGACCGCGCCGCGATCGAGGAAGCCTTGTCCTTCCCCGAGGAGTCCGCCGGCCGCCTGATGCAGCGCGAGCTGATCGCGGTGCCCGAACATTGGACGGTGGCCGAGACGATCCAGTTCCTGCGCGACGACGAGGAACTGACCACCGATTTCTGGGAAATCTTCGTCGTCGATCCGGGGCACCGCCCGATCGGCACCTGCCAGCTCTCCTGGATCCTGCGCGCGCCGGGGCAGATCGTGATCGGCGACGTGATGAAGCGCGAACAGACCCTGATCCCGGTCGACATGGACCAGGAAGAAGTCGCGCTGCGCTTCCAGAAATATGCGCTGATCTCGGCCGCGGTGGTCGATGGCAGCGGGCGGCTGGTCGGCATGATCACCGTCGACGATATCGTCCACATCATCCAGCAGGAGGCGGGCGAGGACGTGCTGCGCCTGTCGGGCGCGGGCGAAGGCGACATCAACGAGCCGATCCTGGACAGCTACAAGAGCCGCGTCCGCTGGCTGCTCGCCAACCTGATCACCGCGATGGTCGCCTCCTCGGTGATCGCCGCGTTCGAGGGGACGATCGCGCGGATGGTGGCGCTCGCCACGCTGATGCCGATCGTCGCGGGCGTGGGCGGCAATGCGGGCACGCAGACGCTGGCGGTGACGGTGCGCGCGCTGGCGACCAACCAGCTGACCCGGTCCAACACCGCGCGTGCGATCATGCGCGAGATTCGCGTGGCGATGATGAACGGCGTGACCGTCGCGGCGGTGATCGGGGTGGGGGTGAGCCTGGTCTTCGGCAACCCGGCGCTGGGCATGGTGATCGCGGTGGCGATGATGACCAATATCCTGGTCGCGGGGCTGGCGGGCGTGCTGGTGCCGGTGACGCTCGATCGCTTCGATGCCGATCCTGCGGTCGCGTCCTCGGTGTTCGTGACGATGACGACCGATTCGATCGGGTTCCTGGCGTTTCTGGGCCTGGCCACGGCGGCAGGCCTGACCGGCTAAGCTGTTCCTCCCCTGCAAGGGGAGGTGGCAGGGCGAAGCCCTGACGGAGGGGTGTCACGCTCTCGATAGGGGTGACACCCCTCCACCATGCTGCGCATGGTCCCCCTCCCCTTACAGGGGAGGAATTAATGATCGTGATCGTGGTGGTGGTCATGCCCGTGCGGCACGTTGCGCAGCGCCTCCAGCACTTCGTCGGTGCGCGCGGGGTCGCCGATCGCCAGCACATGGCCCGCGCTGTCGGCGGTCAGCGGGTCGCCGTTCCAGTCGCACATCCGCCCGCCCGCGCCCTCGACCACCGGGACCAGCGCGGCGAAGTCGTGCAGCTTCAGCCCCGATTCGCACACCAGATCGATATGGCCGCTCGCCAGCAGGCCGTAATTGTAACAGTCGCCGCCATAGACCGGCCCCTGGCGCGGCGACTGGCCGCTGACCGCGGCGACCAGCGCCATGAAATGCGGCACGTCTTCGTCGTCGAACAGATGCGGGCTGGTCGTCGCGATGGTCGCGCCGTCCAGATCGCGACAGGCGCGGGTGCGCGTCGGCTGCCCGTTGAACAGGGTCGGCCGCCCCGCCACGCCCAGCCAGCGCTCGCGCGCGATCGGCTGGTCGATGATGCCCAGCACCGGCCAGCCATTGTCGACCAGCGCGATCAGCGTGCCGAAGATCGGCCGCCCGACGGTGAAGCTGCGCGTGCCGTCGATGGGATCGAGCACCCATTGGCGCCCCGTCACGCCGTCCTTGACGCCATATTCCTCGCCATGAATGCCGTCGCCCGAACGCTCCGCCTCCAGGATACGGCGCATCGCCGCCTCCGCCTCGCGATCGGCCAGCGTCACGGGCGAGCGGTCCTCCTTGATTTCCAGCCCCATTTCGGTGCGGAAATAGGGGCGGATGGCGGCTCCGGCAGCATCGGCAAGACGAAGGGCCAGCTTAATATCGTCGGCGTGTACGGACATATTAACCCGGATAGGATAGGACTGCGCGATCAGCAATGGACGCCATGATCGCGACGGGATAGGCGTTAACTATCTTAATATAAGGAATGGAGCGATGAGGGCAGTATTGGGCGTTCTCCTGGCAATGGCAGCGGTACCGGCCGCAGCGGCCCTGCGTCCCGGTGCCCCGGCTCCCGACTTCACCACGCGCGGCGCGGTGGCGGGCAAGGTCTTCACGCTGCACCTCAAGGAACAGCTGCGCCACGGTCCGGTCGTCCTGTATTTCTTCCCCGCCGCCTTCACGAGTGGATGCAGCGCCGAGGCACGCGCCTTTGCCGAGAAGATCGACGCCTTTCGCGCGGCCGGTGCGCGCGTGATCGGCATGTCGGCCGACCCGGTCGACAAGCTCGCCGCCTTTTCCAAGGCCGAATGCGCGGGCAAGTTCCCGGTCGCCAGTGCTGGTCCCGCGATCGTCAAGGGCTATGACGTCGCGCTCGGTCGTCAGATCGAGGGTCGCGATATCACCTCGCGCACCAGCTATGTCATCGGTCGTGATGGCCGCGTCGTCTTCGTCCATGACGACATGAACCCCTCCGAGCATGTCGCCACGACGCTGGCGGCGGTACGCGAACTGCAAAATCGTCGCTGACAGGCACGTGTCATGGGGCTTTACAGGGGATGGGGCGAAACGGCGGATGCGGAGCCGCGGCGAGCCATGACGACGCCTGCCAGTTTGTATGAGCGTATCGGCAAGTTTCTGGAGGACCACCGGCTTTCCCCCGATCCGGCGCATTACGCCTTTGTCCATGCGATCCTGACCAATCCCAAAGGCAGCCTGGCGCGCGCGGTCGCGTCGCTGATCGATGGCGGCGTCCGCCTACACCAAGACGATATCGTCCGGCTGGGTGGTCCGGTGGGGGCGTCGCGTCCCATGCCCGAACCGGATGCGGCCGAGCCGGCCGCCCGCGAATCGGCGGCCGACCGGGTCGCACCGCCCGAGGCGGAGGCGCGGTCGGACGCGCTGGCCGAGCAGACCGAGAATCAGGTCACGGCATTCATGTCGGTGATGCGCACCTTCCAGGAGGATACCTCGGCCTTCGGGGCCAATCTGGCGCGCAACGTGGCGGAGATGAACCGCGAAGAGATCGACCTGCCGACGCTGGCGACGCTGACCGGCGAGATGCTGGAGCGGATCCACGCGACCGAACAGCGGTTGGAGCAGGCGACGGCGGAGGCCGACACGCTGCGCGAGAAGCTGGCCGAGGCGCGGGCGACGGCGCGACGCGACCCGCTGACCGGGCTGGCCAACCGGTTGGCCTTTTCCGAGGCGCTGGGACAGTGTTTCCAGGTGTCGGACAGTTGCCATCTGGCGCTGTGCGACGTCGACCGGTTCAAGCGGATCAACGACGATCTGGGCCACGCCACGGGCGACCGGGTGCTGCATTCGATCGGCAAGATCCTGGCCGAGGAATGCCAGGGGCATCTTGTCTGCCGTCATGGCGGTGAGGAATTTGCCATCCTGATGTCCGGCCTGACCGCCAGGCAAGCGGCGGCGTTGGTCGAACGGGCGCGCGATGCGGTGCGCAATCGCCGGATGCGCGTACGCGAGACGGGCGAGCCGGTCGGCGAAGTCACTTTCTCCGCCGGGATCACCGCGCTGAACCCCGAGGATACGCAGGAGACGCTGTTCGCGCGGGCCGATGCGCTTTTGTATCGTGCGAAAAAGGAAGGCCGCGACCGCGCCTGCAACGACGCCTGATTTTCCGCCATCCGATGGCGGAAAATCCCGTCGGATCGTGGCGGAATTTCCCAAGGTCAAAAACGGATTTCCGGGAAACCACGGAAATCCGCCATTTTTAAAACTGGCACGCTCTCTGCAATGTCCCTGGTATCGCCGGTCGGATGGTCCAACCGGCAGATATCTCAGGGAGTTTCACCATGTTCGCTTCGTTCCAGACCCGCCAGGTTCTCGTCTCGGTCCTCGGCGCTTTCGTCTTCGCCGGTCTCGCCATCACCAGCGCCGCACCGATCTTTCCGATCGCCTGAGCGTGATCGTGCCTTACCCCTTTGGCGGCCGGGCCATGCCATTCTGACACCCGGCCGTCCTTCTTTCCCCTATCAGGCGACCGCGCCTGCACCCACCGGGCCGACCGGCGCTTCCTCCTCGCGCGAATAGGTGCCCGTCAGCACCCCGGCGGCCAGCACATGCCCCGCCATCGCCTCGACCATCGCACCGCGACCCGGCGTCTGTCCGCCGATATCGACCACGGCATCCAGCGCAAACAGCTGGAAGACATAACGATGTTCGCCATGCCCGCGCGGCGGATCGGGCGGCAGCCAGCCCTCGCTCAAATAGGAATTGCGCCCGACATCGCCCCCTTCGGGCGTGCCCACGCCATCCGCGACGATCGCGCCCTCGGCCAGTTCCCCGTCACGGGGCGGCAGGTTCCAGACGATGGCGTGGACCAGCGGCTGCGGCGTCGGGGCGTCGGCATCCTCGACGATCAGCGCCAGCATCGCCGTGCCCTCGGGCGGGTCGTTCCAATAGAGCGGCGGGGACACGCCTTCGCCATCGGCGGTGAAGCGTTCGGGCAGCCGCGCCATATCGCCAAAGGCCGGGCTATGCAGCGGCATTGCGGCGGGCGGTGCCAGTTCGGGTCGGACGACCGCGATCGACTCCACCCCGGCGCGCCAGCCGCTCATCGCCTTGCCCAGCCAGCCGGGCAGATGTTCGAGCATCCTTGTCTCCTCTATCGCGGCTTCACGGGAACGGCCCGCGTGCGCCAGACGGTCAGCGTATCGATCGCACCCCGGCATTCGGTCATCTGCTCTGCATGAAGCAGGCGGAAACGGGTGCCGTCCCAGCCGAATTGCTGCGCATCGCCGCAATCGCCCAGCCCCCGGCCCTTGCCCCAGCTCGACAGGCGGCCGTCGCGCGACCAGTCGACATTGACCAGGATTTCGGGCTGGCCGGGTTCGGGCGTCTCGCCGAAATGATAGGCGAAGTCGAAGCTGGCGGGGCTCAACCGCCCGTCGCGCCAGATCAGCGGCTTCACCAGATAATTATAGGCGCCCGCGCCGCAGGACATCAGCACCAGCGTGCTGCGCCGGTCGAGCCGGTGCGCGTCGGCGCTGAACGGGCTGCCATCGTCGATCACGCAGCGATAGCGTCGCCGCGCCTCGCCGATCGCGGTGGCAGGGATGGCGGGGGCGGCGCCGGGCGGCGGGGTGACGATCTGCACCATGGGCAGCGCGGGTGTGGCACCACGATAGCGTTTCGTGCCGCGGGCGATCAGCGCGGAGGTCGTGCCCACACGTCCCTGCCGGTCGTCCATATAGCGAAAGGCGGCCGATGCGCCCGCCAGTGCAAGGGGGTGCGTGGTCGGTGTCAGCAGCGTTGCGCGTCGGCCCCTGGCGATGGCGGCGACAAGTGCGCTGGCGGAAGCGCCCTGCCACTCGCCCTCGCCGTCACGGTCCAGCGGGGTCGAGGCGATGGTCCGGCCGTCGACCCGGACGCTCGCCGTCTTCGCCTTGCCGGTCAGGTCGCGGATACGCACCGTCACCCGGCCGCCGCCGTCGCGCGCGACGATCAGGCCGACATCCTGCAGCATCGATTCCCCGGCCGCCAGCGACGCCGCCTCGCAGGCCCGGCCATTGTCGCAGGCGACGATCCAGTCGCGGAACAGCGTCGGCTTGCCCGGCCTGGGCGTGTCCGGCGTGGTCGCCGCGCTCGCCGCCGTTGCGGCCAGTGCTACGCTCACGGCAAGGCTCATGCGAATCATACCCGATCAACCCCTTTGCTGGCGATCCCGTTCCGAACCGGATAGGGCGCGTTGCAACAGGCTTTGTGGCAGAGATACGGGCCGGAAGAACAGGCCGGAAAGCAGGCCAAAGGAACAGGAGAGTGTCGATGAAGTCAGTGGGCGTGATCGGAGCCGGTCAGATGGGCGCAGGTATTGCGCAGGTCTCGGCGGCGGCGGGCTATGCGGTGAAGCTGGCGGACGTCTCGGCCGAACGCGCCGAGGCGGGCAAGGCGGGCATCGCCAAGGCGCTCGACCGGCTGGTGACCAAGGAAAAGACGACGCGCGAGGACGCCGACGCACTGCTCGGCCGAATCGAGCCGGTCGGCAGCCTGTCCGCCATGGCGGATTGCGAGTTGGTGATCGAGGCTGCGACCGAGCGCGAGGCCATCAAGCGGGCGATCTTCGAGGAGGTCGGCAAGGTCATGTCCGACACCGCGATCCTGGCGACCAACACCTCGTCCATCCCGATAACCCGGCTGGCGCAGGCGGCCCCCGATGCGGGCCGCTTCGTCGGGGTGCACTTCTTCAATCCGGTGCCGGTGATGGGCCTGATCGAGCTGATCCGCGGCCTCGCCACCTCGGACGAGACGGTCGCCAAGGTCGAGGCTTTCGCGCAGGAGCTGGGCAAGCGCGTGGTCCACGCCAATGACGCGCCGGGCTTCATCGTCAACCGCGTGCTGATGCCGATGATCAACGAGGCGATCTTCGCGCTGGGCGAGGGCGTGGCGACGATCCCCGATATCGATGCGGCGTGCCAGCTGGGGCTGAACCATCCGATGGGTCCGCTGACGCTCGCCGATTTCATCGGGCTGGACACCTGCCTGGAGATCACCCGCGTGCTGTTCGAGGGCACCGGCGATCCCAAATTCCGGCCCGCGCCGCTGTTGATCAAATATGTCGAAGCGGGCTGGTATGGCCGGAAGACCAGGCGGGGCTTCTATGATTATTCGGGTGCGGAGCCGGTGCCGACGCGGTAAAAATCATTCCTCCCCTAGAAGGGGAGGTGGCAGGCCGAAGGCGCCTCGAAAAGCAGCAAGGTCTCGGACGAGGTTGTTGTCATACGCGAGGTTCCGACTGTCCTGGCGCCGATGAAGCGATCGAAACTCCCCTTGCAGGGGAGGAAGAGCTTTAGAAAGCGCCGTGCACCCGTAGCGCGAACACTTCCGCAGGCCCGCGATCGCGGTTATACCCCGGATTTTCCACATATTGCGCGTCCAGCGTCACCGCGAGCGTGCGGGTGAGCGCGACGTCGTAATAGGCCTCGGCAATCTCCTCCGCGCCCGCATTGGGCAGCTTGCCGTCGCCGACCAGCACGCCCAGCCCGCCCGCCGCCAGATAGCGGCGATGCTCGGCCGAAATCCCGTTGGCGATCAGCGCCAGCCCGACCCGATCCTGCGCCCGGCCCCAGCCTTTGCCGTTCAGCGACCCGCCGATCTGTGCCGTCCGGTCGATATCGGTGAAGTCATAGGGCTCGATCGACCCATCACTCACCCCGACCCGCGCGAACAGGCCCAGCGTATCGGTCAGCGCCTGGTCCATGTTCATATAGCCGCCGACCCGCGTCATCCGCCGCCGGGTGACGGACGGATCGACCGCACCGCCCGTCGTGGCGGCATAGGCCAGCGCCTCGTCGAAGCGGCTGAAATTGCCCCGGTTGCGGAAAAACCCGAAGCGCACCGATCCGGGCCGCCCGGCGAGCCTGTGGCGATGCTCGACCTCGGCATCGAGCTGATACTGGCCGAAGCCATGTTCCAGCCGCTCGCCATTGGGGACGGTCGACAGGTTGAACAGCCCGGTGCGTAAGCTCCAGTCGCCGCGATAGAGTTCTGCGGCGATGCCCGTGGTATAACCCCAGGCGTCGGCCGCATAATCGAAGCTGCCGGTATCGACCGCCGACCAGTTGAGGAAATCGCCGCGCGGGTCATGAGCATAGGGGTTGGTGTCGAACACGTCGCCGACCCCGAACTTGCCGATGGTCAGCACGACCCGGTCGACGCTGCGCGATCCGCCCAACTGGTTGGCGACGCCCGCCACCGCCTCGCGCGGGCCGCCAAGCCCGAAGGTCTGGCGGAAAAAGGCGCGTTGCAGCCGGAAATAGGGTTCGCTCTTGCCGACCTTATAGGCCTCGGCGCTTGGGAAGCCCGCGACGCCCAGCGTGTTGGACAGACCGAAACCCTGGTCGATCTCGGGATTTACCCACAGTTCGCCGCCCTTCCAGGCGCGGGCGCCGATAAAGGCGGTGACGTCGGTTGTCTCCTTCAGCTGACGTGGAGTCAGGCTGTTCGCGCCGGTATAGGGTGAGGCAAAGCCGCCGACCCCTTGCGCGACGAGTGTGGCCTGGCCGTGGATCGCGAAATCCTCCGGCTGGCTGTCCTGCGCAAACGCGGCGCGCGCGACGAGGAACAGGCCGCACAGCGCGGCCCGCGAAACGATACGGATCATGACGTTTTTCCCGGATCAGGCCGACGGGCGGGTGCGACGCATGGCTTGGGGCCGGGTGGATGCAACGGCGCGGAGCAGCCGGGCGCGCTCGCGCGGGACGCTGGCCATCACGGTGGCGAGGGAATGGGCGCGGACATGCGCGCGGAACAGGCTACGGGTCATGGCAGACCTCCTTCGGGTTCGTGTGGTCGAGCCCGGCGGAAGGTCGGCGAGGAACGGCTCTAGCGGGCCGACATCGTCGACCCCGTCAGGCCCGTCAGACGGTCGGCAAGAACGTGGACGCGAAAGCGTCTACTGTCCTCGTCGCCGGACAAGGGACTAGATCGGGGCATTGTGATCCTATGCGTGAGTCGGCCACGTCTGCGGTCGACAGGGCGCCCATAGCGTGCGTGGTTTAGGGATCAACCCCGTAAAGGTGATATTCCTCCCCTGTAAGGGGAGGGCACCAGCGAAGCTGGTGGAGGGGTGTCCCGCTCTCGATAGGGGTGACACCCCTCCGTCAGGGCTTCGCCCTGCCACCTCCCCTTCCAGGGGAGGAGTTTATGCGATCAGCAGACCGGCCAGCGCCGCCGACATCAGATTGGCCAGGCTTCCCGCGATCAGCGCGCGGATGCCGAGGCGGGCGATGGTCGGGCGCTGATTGGGGGCGAGGCTGCCCGTCACCGCCATCTGAATCGCGATCGACGAGAAATTGGCGAAACCGCACAGCGCGAAGGTGATGACCGCGACGGTGCGCGGCGACAGCTGCGCGGCCTGCTTGCCCAGGTCGATATAGGCGACGAACTCGTTGAGCACGATCTTCTCGCCGAACAGGCCGCCCGCAATGCCCGCTTCCTTCCACGGCACGTTGAGCAGCGCCATGATCGGCTGGAACACATACCCCAGCAACGCCTGGAAGCTCAGCCCCGGAATACCGATCAGATTGCCCAACCCGCCGAGCAGCCCGTTCGCCAGCGCGACCAGCGCGACAAAGGCCAGCACCATCGCGCCGACCGCGACGGCCAGCTTCACGCCGGTCTGCGCACCCTGCGCCGCCGCCATGATGATATTGGCGGGCTTTTCCTCGTCGTGCGTGGCTTCGGCCAGCGCGATCTTCTCGTCCTCGATCACATCGCCCAGCGGCAGCTGCCCGGCGGGCGGCTCCATGCGGTCGGGCATGATGATCTTGGCCATCAGGATGCCGCCGGGCGCCGCCATGAAGCTGGCCGCGAGCAGATATTCGATCGAGATGCCCATCGAGGCATAGGCCGCCAGGATCGTACCCGCCACGCCCGCCATGCCGCTGGTCATCACGGTGAACAGCTGCGCCGGGGTGAGCCCGGCCAGATAGGGGCGGATGACCAGCGGCGATTCGGACTGGCCGACGAAGACGTTGGCGGCGGCACAGAGCGACTCCACCTTCGACACGCCGATCACCTTCTCGATCGCACCGCCCAGCCAGCGCACGACCAGCTGCATGATCCCCAGATAATAGAGGATCGAGACGAGCGCGGCGAAGAAGATGATGACCGGCAGCGCCTGGATCGCGAAGTTGCGGCCGAGCGGATCGGACGCCAGCGCGCCGAACAGGAACTTGGTCCCCTCATTCGCATAGCCGAGCAGCCCGGCGACCCCGCCCGACAGCCATTGCAGCACCCGCTTGCCCCACGGCACATAGAGGACGAGGATCGCGATCCCCGCCTGCAACGCAAAGGCCGCGCCGACGACGCGCGGGCGGATCGCCCGGCGGTCGGTGGACAGGGCAACGGCGATGCCCAGAATGACGAGAATGCCGGCGATACCGATGGCGAAACGATTCATGCGCGCTGCTTAACTATCCCACTTGGGGCGATGAGACCATGACGCGGCCCCCCGGCTGCGCGGGGGCCGATCATAAGCAAGGTGCGGGGGGACCGCCATAGTTTTGATCGCGGGGGGATTTCGATCCTCCCCGGTACGGGGAGGGGGACCAGCCGCAGGCTGGTGGAGGGGGGGCTTCCACGAAGCGAGCCCTTTGGTGCACGCCTCCTCCACCACCGCTTCGCGGCGGTCCCCCTCCCCGTGCCGGGGAGGATCAGAAGATGCCGAGGAATTTCTTGCGCTGGGCCTTGGCCTCGCCCGGATTGCCTTTTCCGTCCTCGGCCTTGGCGGTGGTGCCGCGTCCGACATCGTCGCGTGGAGCGCCCTTGGTGGTCCGCTGCGCACTCGCCCGCGCACCCGCCAGCACCGGGCCGCAGGCTGCCGCCTTCGCGTCGCCGACATCGACGAAGGCCAGCACGCCCGCCAGCGGTGTGGCCACCACCGCCAGCCCCAAGCCCGCGCCCGCCCGCGCCAACAGGCTGCCGCTGATCGGATCGATGCCGGGATGTGCGAAGCTGCCGGTGATGCCGACCGGCGACTGGCCGGAAAATAGGCTGAAGGTCTTGGCATCGGCGCGCACCGCCATGTCGAGCGCTTCGTTGCGGAAGCTGAACCCGCCGCGACCGGTGATGACGTTCTTCGACGTGTCGATCAGGATCGGGTCCGCCGCCGCCACGCCGCCGCGCACGGTGAAGGCGATCAGGCCGCAATTGATGCGTACCGGCTCCTTCAGTTCCTTCTCGAACATCTTCTGGACGAAGGTGCCGATGTCGAGCTCGGCGAGCTGCGCATTCTTGGTCCACAGCGAGCCCGCAGGCAGGATGAAGGCCATCCGCCCGTTCGCGCTGGCGAGCGAGTCGTGGATGGTGTCGCCGCGCCCGGTCAGCTGGACCCGGCCCTTGACCGTGCCGGTCGTCCCGGCCTCCGCCACGCCCCAGCCCGCCAGCAACCGCCCCAGCGGGGTCGGCGACAGGCGGATGTCGTAGCGGACGAGGCTGGGCCGCTGGCGTGTGTCGAACAGCAGGTCGGACGCCACGTCGCCGCGCGCCATGGCGAAGCGCAGCGGCGACAGGGTCAGCTTGCCGCGATCCAGCGCCAGCGTCAGGTCGACGTTCGAGATCGGCACGCGGCGCGATCGCACGGTGCGGATCGTCCATTTCAGATCGGCATCGAAGCGCTGCATCGTCGCCACCGGCAGCGCCGCGTCCGGCAGCAGCCGCTGCGGCCCGACCCCGGTCGCCGCGGCGGCGGCCTCCGCGCCCTTGGTCGCGACGATATCGGGATTATAGCCGATGAAGGGCGCGGCATCGATGATGTCGAGCTTCTCGGTCGTCAGCGTCGACTCGAGGTGCAGCCGCTCGCCATGCGTGACGGTCAGCTTGCCCGCCAGGTCGCTGTCGCCGAAATTGCCCTTCATCCTGGTGAAGCGATAGACGTCGCCGTCCTTCACCAGCTGCGCATGCAGGTCATAGGTGCGGGTACGCGGGATGACGACGCCGATGACCTCGAGCAGGGTGGACAGGTCCTTGCCGCGCGCGCGGGTGCGAAGCGGCACATTCTCGACATCGGCGATGGAGGGGAGGGTGCCGGTGACATCGACGATGTTGCCCGCCGCGCGCATCCGCGCGACCAGTTCGTTCTTGCCGCGATTGGCGGTGGCGTCGGGCGAGAGCAATTGCGCGTTGAGCAGGAACGGGGTCTCGCGGATCACGCCCTTGCCGCGCACGCCGACCGCCCGGCCGATGCGGGCGTCCTTCGACCGGAAATCGGCCAGCGCCAGGTCCGCCGTCACCTGCATCCGGGGGTCGCGGTAACGGATCGTCGTGCCGTTCACCACGGCCACGTCGATGCGCGGAAACTCCAGCCGCTTGCCGCCCTTCTTGTCGCTGAAGGTCCATGTGTTGGTACGGTGGTCGGGCGTCCATTCCAGATCGACCGCGCCATTGGTCAGCTCCAGCCAGGTGAAGCGCCGCCTGCCGAACAGCAGCGACAGCGGGGCGATGCGCGAATCGATCCGGTCGGCCGTGAACAGGTTTGGCCGGGTCGCCCAGCCGGGGTTGGAGACGGCGATCTTCTCGGCGACGAACTTGATCCGCCACGGCGCGAAATAGAGCTGGAAGTCGCCGCCCACGCTGACGGTCCGATGGGTCAGCTGGCCCGCGATCGACTCGAAGGGGTGGCGCAGGAACCGCCCCTTGGTGACGAACAGCACCAGCCAGATCGCGGCGATGACGGTGACAAGGCCGATGGCGATGCGAATCGCCCAAACACGCCACCCGGGCCGGGCAGCGGTCGAACGCGCGGGATTGTCGGCCGCAGGCGCCTGATCCATGGCCATCCCAAGCGCGCAAGCGAGGCGCTGGTTCCCTTTGGGGTTCCCAATGGGCGATCGGTTGCATTCTTCCCCCGCTTCGTCTATGCGGCCCGCTTCCCGAGCGAGGTGTCACGAACGGCCCGGCCATCAGGGCTGCCGCGGCCGTTTCTGCCTTAGCTCTAGCGAAAGGAAAAAAATGCCCAAGCTCAAGACCAAGAGCGGCGTCAAGAAGCGCTTCAAGCTCACCGCGACCGGCAAGCTCAAGCACGGCGTCGCCGGCAAGCGCCACCGCCTGATCAGCCATAACGGCAAGTATATCCGCCAGAACCGCGGCACCTCGGTCCTGTCCGATGCCGACACCAAGACCGTGAAGGCCTGGGCGCCTTACGGCCTGAACTGATTTCTGGAAGGATAGAGAGATATGGCACGCGTCAAGCGGGGCACGACCACCAAGGCGAAGCATAAGCGGATTTTGGATCAGGCGAAGGGCTATTATGGCCGTCGCAAGAACACCATCCGTATCGCTCGCCAGGCCGTCGAAAAGGCCGGTCAGTATGCGTATCGCGACCGTAAGGTTAAGAAGCGGACCTTCCGTGGTCTGTGGATCCAGCGCATCAACGCCGGCGTCCGGGCCGAGGGCCTGACCTATTCGCAGTTCATGCACGGCCTGAAGCTGGCGGGCGTCGAACTGGACCGGAAGGTCTTGGCCGATATCGCCATGCATGAGGGCGAGGCCTTCAAGGCGATCGTCGCTCAGGCGAAGGCCGCTCTGCCGCAGGCCGCGTAATTCGCGACTGACGGACTAGCGCCGGAAATCAGGAAAGGGCGTCGGTGGGTTTCCACCGGCGCCCTTTTTCTGTGGCGTGCATATGGCTTTCTCACCCCCATGTTATCCACAGAGTCATTAGGTCGGTCATGAAGACGCGGCTCCACCTGCNATATGCGGGGCTTCATGGCGGACATGGGGTCGATGCGGGCCGAATTGTCGCGCGGACTGGCCGATGCGGCGCCCCTCCCCTGAAGGGGAGGGGCTAAGGTCGCCTCAATACCGGACCGTCACCGTCCCCAGGATCGAGCGCGGTGCGCCGTAATAGCCGCCGTCGAAGGTCAGCGCCGTCAGGTACTTCGCATTGGTCAGGTTGCGCAGATTCGCCGACAGCGCGATCCGCGACGTGATGTCATACTTCGCCATCAGGTCGACCAGCGCATAGCCGTCCTGCCGCACCGAGCGGGTCTGGGTATAGATCACGCTCTGATACTGGGCCGACGCACCCACTTTGAGTTCAGGCAGCGCAGGCGGCGAATAGACGATGTTCAGGCGCCCGGTGTTGCGCGGCACGAACAGGCGGGCGGGGTCGCCATTCTGATCCTCGACCCGCATCAGCGTATAGCCGCCGGTGACCTGTACGCCCTCGGCCAGTCGTCCGCCGACCTCCAGTTCGATACCTTCCGACTTGGCGTTCACCCCGCGCGAGACGAAGCGGCCGTTGACGAAGCCGATGCTCTCGGCGGTATTGTTCTGGTGGACGCGGAAGATCGCCGCACTGGCGTTCAACCGCCCGCCGAACCAGTCGCCCTTGATCCCGGCCTCGATATTCTTGCCGCTGACCGGCGCCAGGATACGGCCGTCCTCGCCGATCGCGTCCTGCGGATTGAAGATCGTCGTATAGCTGGCATAGGCGCTGAGCGACGGGCTCAGGTCATAGGTGACGCCCGCGAAGGGCGAGAAGCGCGTAGTGTCGTAATTGGTGTCGACGCCGTACGAAAAGCCGATGCTGCGCGCATGGGTGACGTTGCCGCCCAGCATCAGCTTCAACGGATCGGCCAGGCTGAGCCGGACCAGGCCATAGGCGGTTTCGCGCCGGGTCTGGGTATTCTGGCTGAACGCATAGTCGGTCGAGAAGGTCGTCGGGAAATTGACCTTGGGGAACGTCCCCTGGAACAGATCGGGGAAGGGCAGCGTAAGGCCGACCTGCGAATAGTCGTAAGCCGACCCCTGCTTGTAATCCTGCGCGCTGCGGTTGACGCCGAACATCAGCTGATGCTCGCGCCCGAACAGCGTGAACGGACCGGTGGCATAGGCCTCCATGGTCAGGTTGCGCGTCTGCGCGCGGAAGGCGCCGGGATAGCTCTTGATCCCCAGCAACTCGCCCGGCTTGGCTGGGTCCGGGGCGATGCCGTTGGGCGCGCCGCGCACCGGATTGCCATAGACGTAGAACAGTTCGTCCGCCTCGCTGGTTGCGCGGCGCACCGCGCTGATCCGTGCGACCCAGTCCCCGGCGAAATGATGCGTCAGGTCGCCGAAGATCTGCCGATCGATCACGTTCCAGCCCGCCCATTCGGGCGCGACATTGGTCGATCGCGGCATGTCGATGCGGGTGCCGTCGGTATAGGTCAACGGCAGCGCGCCCCACATCGCGCCATGGCTCTGGTGATCCTGATGGCCGTAACCGCCGCTCAGCACGGTGTCGGGGCCAAGGTCCGCCTCGACCACGCCATAGCCGGTCCAGCGGCGCAAGCTGTAGCGATCGAGATAGCTGTCGGCGTCCGACAACACGCCGACGACACGCGCACGGACATGGCCGTCCTTGGTCAGCGGCGTGCTGACATCCGCGTCCAGGCGCAGGCTGTTGAACGATCCGTACTGGACGCTCGCCGTCGCCTGCAAATCCTTGGTCGGGCGCTTGCGGACGAAGTTGATGACGGCGGACGGGTTGCCGGTCGGCGACAACAGGCCCGGCGCACCGCGCACCACCTCGATATGGTCGTAGATGGCGGTGTCGATCGATCCGGTCTGGATGCCGAAGGCGAAGGGCACGCCGATGCCGTCGATCTGGAAGGTCTGGATGTCGAAACCGCGCGCCGAATAATAGACGCGGTCGGTCTCGTTCGCCTGGACATTGATGCCGGGCACCGTGGCCAGCAGCTGGTTGACGTCGTTCAGCTGGAAATCGGTGATCTGCTGGCGGGTGACGATGCTGACCGATTGCGGCGTCTCACGCAGGGTCAGGGGGATGCGCGTCGCGGTCGTCTGGCCCTCGATCGTATAGTCGTCCGAGCCCTCGGTACGCTGGCCGGTCACGACGATGTCGTCGCGCGAACTCTGGGGATCGGCAGCCACGGGGGTGGAGGTCGGGGCGGTGATGGCGGCGGCACCGGCCGCGAGCGTCATCAGGATCGGCATTGCAGGAACTCCCTGTTTTTCCAGCCTCCTATGAATGATGGCATGTTATTGCAAGTCAGTATCGAAAGCAAAAACGTCACGAATTGGGGGCGTTGCGATGAGGCATCGCCGAACCGCAAATCGCATCGTCCGACACTAGCCATGCCGGACAGCCGCCCCCACATGAAACCCGACATGGCGCTTCATCTGACCAAGGTCGCATTCGGGGCGGCCAGTATCGATCATCTGGCCGAACGACTGAAGATGCGGGCGCAGGAAGGGCCGGTGTTCCTGACCACGCGCTATCTGCCCAAGCGGCATGAGGAAGTGGCGGGGCAGGGGTCGCTCTTCTGGATCCTGAAGCACCAGCTGATCGCACGTTCGCCCATCCTGTCCTTCGGCGAGGCCGAGGGCGGGCGCTGCGCGATCCATATCGATCCCGAACTGGTGCTGGTGCAGGCGCTGCCCCGGCGCGCGCATCAGGGCTGGCGGTATCTGGAGGCGGCGGACGCGCCGCCCGATCTGGGCGGGGCGGCGTCGGGGATCGACACCATGCCGCCGGTGCTGGTCGGCAAGCTGGTGGAACTGGGGCTGATCTGATCCGATTCCCCCCCTGCCGATTTCCCCTCGCCCCTCGCAGAGGGGAGAGGGTTGCGCAGACTTGGTCTTTGCGAAAGCAAAGGCCTAGTCGGAGCTGGGYGAGCCGTTCGGCTCGCTCAACCCCTCACCCAAGCTTCGCTAGCCAGCAGGCTGGCAAGCTACGCTAACCCTCTCCCCTGTCCAGGGGAGAGGGAAGAAGAGGGCGTTCATTGGCCCTAGATCAGAACTTCGGACCAGCCACGGCCGCGCGGGTCTTTTTCGGGGTGTCGGCGAACAGCTTGGCGATCGCGGTGTTGCGGGCGTCCTGCGACGCATATTCGCGGGCGGAGAGACCGGCGACGCTGTCCGCCATGTCGGGATCGGCCCCGGCGTTCAGCAATTCGCGGACCATGCCGATGTCGTGGCGCTGCACCGCGCGGATCAGCGGCGTTTCCCCGGACGCGTTGCCGATATTCGGGTTGGCCTTCGCCGCCGTCAGGACGCGGATCATGTCGGGCTGGCCGCCCGCCACCGCCAGCAGCAGCGGCGTGTTGCCGCGCCCGTCGCGCAGGTTCGGATCGGCGCCCTTCTGGAGCAGGAAGCGCAGATAGGTCTCGTCGCCGCGCTTGATGACGATGTGCAGTGCGCCCTCGCCGCTGGTCACGTCGCGCGTGTTGATGATGCTGGCGCCGGGCCGGTCCAGCATGTTGGTGACGTCATTGCCCTTGGCCTCGCGCACGGCCTGAAGGAATTTGTAGCTTTCCGACTGCATCATCTGCGCCGCGGCCGGCGTGGCGAGGGCGCCGAGCAGCGCGGCGGCGAGCAGGGGGCGAAGGGACATGAAACGAGATCCTGAGCAATGGAGCATGGCTTGCAACGCGCGATTTATCACAGCAAGGCTGTCGGCGTCATGACCCGATTGTTCCTGTCCCTTCTGACCCTGCTGGCGCTTCCTTTGGCCGGTTGCGGCCCCTCCCAGCCCGAAGCGCAGGCGCCGCTGGCGGGGGCGAAGATCGGCGGGCCGTTCCAGCTGACCGACGCGACCGGCAAGACCGTCACCGACCGTGATTTCGCCGGGCGCTACCGCGTGATGTATTTCGGCTATACCTTCTGCCCCGATGTCTGCCCCACCGATATGCAGGCGATCGCGGCGGGCCTGAAGCTGCTCGACAAGAGCGCACCCGCAAAGGCGAAGAAGATCGCGCCCCTCTTCATCACCGTCGATCCCGAGCGCGACACGTCCGCCGTGGTCGGCCGCTTCGCCGCCGCCTTCGACCCGCGCATCGTGGGGCTGACCGGCACGCCCGCGCAGATCGAGGCGGTGAAGAAGGCCTATGCCGTCTGGGCGGCCAAGGGCGATACATCGCCCGGCGGCGGCTATCTGGTGAACCACAGCCGCCAGGTCTATCTGATGGACCCGTCGAACAAGCCGTTGGCGCTGGTTCCTGCCGATGAGGGGCCGGAGGCGGTCGCCAAGACGCTCGACCAGTGGGTGCGCTGATGGAGCGGTGCTGATGGAACGGTTCTGGGAAAAGCCGATCGAAAGCCTCGACCGCGCGCAGTGGGAGGCCTTGTGCGACGGCTGCGGCAAATGCTGCATCCACAAGCTGGAGGATGAGGAGACGGGCGAGCTGGTGCCGACCAACGTCGCCTGCCGCCTGCTCGACCGGCGCAGCGGCCAATGCTCCAATTATCGTCACCGCCGCGCCTATGTGTCCGAATGCGTGCGGCTGACCATGGGCAATGTCCGGTCGATCGACTGGCTGCCCACCACCTGCGCCTATCGCCTGCGCGCCGCGAACGAGCCGCTGCCCGACTGGCATTATCTGATCTGCGGCGACCGCGAGGCGGTGCACCGCGCCGGACAGTCGGTGCGCGGCTGGACGATCAGCGAGGATGACGCGGGCGATTTCGAAAACCATATCGTGGACCGGGAATTGTGATCGACGAAGTCGTCCGTCATCCGACTGCCAAGACCATCCGCCTCAGCGTCGATCCCGCCACCGGCACCGCCCGGCTGGTCGTGCCCAAGCGGGCGGGGCTGAAAAAGGCGCTCGCCTGGGCCGAGGACAAGAAGGACTGGATCGCCGCGCAGCGCGCCCGCCTGCCGCATCCGCAGCCCTTCGTGCCGGGCGGGGTGATCCCGTTCGGCGACACGGTGCTGACGCTGGAATGGGAAGAGGGCCGCGCCCGCGTCATCCAGCGCGACGGCGACCGGCTGCTCGCCTCCGGCCCGGTCGAGACGCTCGGCCGCCGGGTCGAGGCCTGGCTGAAGCGACAGGCGCTGGAGACGTTGGCGCGCGAGACGGCGGAGGTCGCGCGTCTGGCGGGCGTTACCGTGTCCAAGGTCAGCGTCGCCGATCCCAAGGCGCGCTGGGGCAGCTGCGCCTCGACCGGTGCGATCCGCTATAGCTGGCGATTGATCCTGGCGCCCGGCTATGTCCGCCGCGCGACGGTGGCGCATGAGGTCGCGCACCGTGTCCATATGAACCATGCCCCCGCCTTCCACGCGCTCGTCGCCGAGCTGCTGGGCGAGGACCCGGCGCCTGCCACCGCCTGGTTGCGGCAGCATGGCGCGGGGCTTCACTGGTTCGGTCGGTCGTCCTGACGCTCGCGGATTGAGCCGCGGGGGCCGTTGGCGGGGGTGCGCGGATCGCGTGTTGCCGCCCCGCCCGCCCCGCGACCCGTCACCCGGTCGATCCAGGCCTGGTCCAGCCGCTGCGGCTGGGCCGGAGCCTGGGGCGGCTGCGGCTGCTGCGGGTCCGGCGCTCCCGGCTGCGGCTGCTGGATCGGAACCGGAGCGCCCGGTTCGCGGTGGGTCGGGATCTCGACCGCCTCGCTGCCGTCCTCCGCCGCGCCTGCGCTGGGCAGGGGCAGCGGATTGCCATCGGCATCGACCGCCGAGACGCCATTGTCGGGCTGGCCGAAATAGCTCTCCTCGTCCGGCTCCAGCTGCCATTCGGGCAGCGTGACCTGGGTGTCGAACTGCTCGATCGGGCGGTTGGCGACCGCGACGCGCATATAATCGGCAAAGGCCTTGGCGGGCGCGGTGCCGCCGTGCAGCCCGGCGACCGGCTTGCCATTGTCGCGGCCCATCCACACGCCGGTGGTGATCCCGCTGGAGAAGCCCAGGAACCAGCCGTCCTTCGAGCTGGTGGTCGTGCCCGTCTTGCCCGCGACCGGCCGCCCGATCTGGGCGGCGCGGCCGGTGCCGGTGTTGACCGCGGTCTGGAGCAGGTCGGTCATCTCGGCGGCGACATAGGGCGCGACCAGCACATGGCTGCGATCCACCTCATGCGTATAGATCGTCTGGCCGTTCGCCACGACCTTGGTGATGCCATAGGGCGTCACCTTCACGCCCTTGTTGGCGATGCTGGCAAAGGCGCTGGTCATGTCGATCACCCGCACTTCCGACGTGCCGAGCACCATCGAGGGGTGGGTGTTGACCGGCGTGGTGATGCCGAAGCGGCGCGCCATGTCGGCGACCGTCTGGAACCCCACCTCCTGGCCCAGCTTCGCCGCCACGGTGTTCAGCGAATAGGCAAAGGCGGTGCGAAGCGAGACGCTGCCCGAATTGCGGCGCGAATCGTTGCGGGGGGACCAGCCGTCGATGGTGACGGGCTCGTCAACCACCTTGTCCTCGGGCTTGTGACCCGCCTCCAATGCGGCGAGATAGACGAACAGCTTGAACGCCGAACCCGGCTGGCGGACCGCCGTCGTCGCACGGTTATAGTTGGTCGAGACGTAATCGAGCCCGCCGACCATCGCGCGCACGCCGCCGTCGCGGTCCAGGCTGACCAGGGCTCCTTGCGTTCCGGGCGGGGCATCCTGGCGAACCGCGGCATCGGCGGCGCGCTGCATGTTGAGGTCGAGCGTCGTCCACACGTCGAGCGGCGCGCTCTGCTCGTCGATCAGCGTGTCGAGCTGGGGCAGCGCCCAGTCGGTGAAGTAACGGACCGAATTCTGCCTCGGCTCGGGTGCCAGCTTCAGCGCCTGCGGATCGGCATTGGCGGCCTGCGCCGGAGTGATGAAGCCGTTGCGCTCCATCTGCTGGATGACCACGCCCGCACGGCCCACGGCGGCCTCGGCATCGGCGGTCGGCGAATAGTTGGACGGCGCCTTGACCAGACCCGCGATCACTGCGGCCTCGGACAGGCTCAGGCGCTCGGCGCCATGGCCGAAGAATTTGCGGGCGGCCGCATCGATGCCGTACGCCCCGCCGCCATAATAGACCTTGTTCAGATAGAGTTCGAGGATCTGGTTTTTGGAGAATTTCAGCTCCATCGCCAGCGCCAGGATCGCCTCGCGGAACTTGCGGCCGAACTTCTTCTGGTTGTTCAGGAAGATGGTACGCGTGATCTGCTGGGTGATGGTCGAGCCGCCCTGTTTCCAGCGACCCTTTTCCAGCCGGACCTCGACCGAGCGGGCGATGCCGATCGGATCGACGCCGGGATGCTGGCGGAATCGGCGATCCTCGACCGCGATGGTCGCGTCGCGCATGACGATCGGAATCTGGTCATAGGACAGCCACTCGCCATAGCTCGGCCCGAGCGAGACGATCACCGTGCCGTCGGCGGCATGGACGCGGATCATCTGGCCGTTGGGCGAGGATTTCAGCTCCTCGAAGCTCGGCAGCTGCGACTTGGCGACGAAGACCGCGATGACCAGCGCACCGACCGCCAGGACGGCGAGCCCGATCAGGACCTGCAGGGTTACGACGATCCGGCGCCGCCAGGGAGAGCGGGGCTTGGAGGAGCGGGGCCGGGTGGACCGGGAAGACGACGCGCGAGGCATGGGACGGCTTGCGAATTACAGGGCTTTGGACATGACCACAAGCGGCCGATGCCGCATCGCGTCTTGCGCTCGCCTGAACCGGCGGAATGTCGAAGATCTTCCTGAAAAGATATCGGGTCAAACGTGTTAGTCTTTTATACGGGATCGGCTAATAGAGAAGAAGCAAGCCGAATTCGGGGTGAGATCGGTGGAAAGGGCAGGGATGGAACAGGTCGAGCAGCAGCAGGGCGCGTCGGCGGAACGCCGTACGGGCAAGCGGCATTCGGCCGTCCTTCTTCTGGGCAAGGTCTGCGGCGATGTGCCGGGCGTCTGCCTGGTCCACAATATCTCCGCCTCCGGTCTGATGGCGCGATTCGTCGATGTGCCCAATGTGGGTGATTCGATCACGATCGAGGTGCGCGGCCTGTCGCCCGTGTCCGGGACCGTGCGTTGGGTGAACGGGCGCAAGGCGGGCATTCAGTTCGATTCGCCGCAACCCTATGAGCAGATCTTCTCGCACGAGAATGAAGACGACACGGTTCCGCGTCCGCCGCGCTTCCCCGTCGCACTGACCGCCGATGTCCGGCTGGGCACCCACAAGTTCACGACCGCCATGCTCGACATTTCGGCGGGCGGCGCGAAGCTCCAGGCCGAAGGGCCGGTGCAGACGGGGCTGGCGGGGCATATCGTCGTGAAGCCGCTGGGCACCGTGATTTCCGGCACCGTCTGCTGGGTGCAGGATGGCCGTTTCGGCTTCCGATTCGTCTCGCCGTTGTCGATGGATACACTCGCGGCGATCGTCGGGCTGCGCTAAACGCAAGCAGACGGCAAAACAGACCGGGCGACGGTGTCGCTCGGGGCTGATTTTAGAAAATTTTCCTGAAGAATCTGGTGCGGTCGAGAAGACTCGAACTTCCACGGCCTTTCGGCCACAACGACCTCAACGTTGCGCGTCTACCAATTCCGCCACGACCGCACTCGATAGTCACCACCGGCAAGCCGGAGGGCTGGTAGGCCGGTGCCCCTAGCAAAGCGATACGGACAGCGCAATGCCTTTCGTCGGGCGTTTCTTCGGTAACGCGCATTTGTCGACCCGCGCCGATGCTTCTTTCTGTCGCTTTCAGGCTTTAGGGACCGGGTATGACGCTTTCCCTTCGTCCCGATCGAGCCGAGGCGCGCCGTCTTCTGGGTCTTGCTTGGCCGGTGATGCTGACCAGCCTCAACTGGACGATCCTGCACGTCACCGATGTGATCGTGGTCGGACGGGTGGGCGAGCATGAGGTCGCCGCGCTCTCGGCCAGCCGGTCGCTGACCTATGTCGCGATCGTCACCGGGCTGGCCTGGCTGTCCGGGGTGCTGGTTCGCGCGTCGCGGGCCGATGGAGCGGGCGACCTGCCCGAAACGGGCCAGGCGCTGCGCGACGGCCTGGTGCTGGGGCTGATCCTGGGTGTGGCGGCGATGCTGATCCTAGGGCTGGGCGGGGCGCGGCTGCTGGCGGGGATCGGGGTCGCACCCGCGTTGATCGAGCCGGGCGCGCGCGTCGTGGCCGTCATGGCGCTGGGCTATCCGTTCCAGATGGTCATGATCGCCGCCAGCTTCTTTCTGGAGGGGATCAGCCGTCCGCGCCGGGTGACGATGGTCAATCTGTCGATCCTGCCGATCAATGCCGTTCTCGCCTGGGCGCTGGCGGGCGGCGAATGGGGACTGCCTGCGCTGGGGGCGGTCGGCGCGGCGCTGGCGACGGTCATCGCCTCGGCCCTGGGGGCGGTGGCGATGGTGGCCAGCGCGATGCGGCTGCCGCGCGGCGAGCAGCGCGGCGTGCGGCGTTTGGACCGGGCCGCCTGGGCGCCGACGCTGGCGGGGGCGGCCGGGCTGGCGCGATTCGGACTGGTGCCCGCCATCGCCTCGGGACTGGAGCTGGCCGGGTTCGCGATCCTGATCGCGCTGTCGACCCGGCTGGGCGATGCGACCGCGCATGGTTTCCAGATCGTCTTCTCGGTCCACAACGTCACCTTCGCGCTGGCAATCGGCCTGGGATCGGCGGCCGGGGTGCGCGCGGGCAATGCGGTGGGCGAGGGCGTGGCTTCGGCGGCAGTGTCGCGCACCCTGCTGGCGGTCGGGATCGCCGCGCTGGCCATGGGCGCGTGCAGCCTGATCTTATGGACGATGCCCGCCGCGGTCGTCGGCGCCTTCCCCGCCCTGCCCGAGGCGCATGCGGCGGCGGTGGCGATGCTGATGATCTGGGCGCCCTTCATCCTGTTCGACGGGGTGCAGGTCGTACTGGTCTATGCGCTGCGCTCGCTGGGCGATCAGGTGGCGGCGGGGATCAACAGCATCATCGCCTATTTCATCGTCACCGGCGGCGTGGGCTGGTGGCTGGTCGCGAGCGGCTGGGGCGCGCCTGCGCTGGCCTGGGCATCGGGGGTCGGGATGCTGGTGGCGGCAGGCCTGCATGGGATGCGGTTTGCGGTCATCGCGCGGCGGTTGCGGGATTCCCTTGGCCTTCGGCTTCGGCGCTAGGCGCCGAAGTTTATCCTGAGCGGCTGGCTTGCCAGCCAGCCGAAGGGCTCAGGCTGAACGGCGTGAGGGGATGGGGCCTTCTACCAACATCCGTTCAGGCTGAACGAAGTCGAAGCCCACGCTCGAACGCCTCAATTCGCCCCGCTACCCTCACCCGCAAAGCTCAGGTCCAGCCGCTTGGAACTCGGCGGCACGTCCAGCTTGGCCGAGTTGAAGTCCATCGACGCGCCCGGCCCCAGGGTCCGCTGCTGCGGGGCGATCGCCCAGGAGAAGACGACGCGGCCCTGCGCATCCTTGAGCTCGGCGCGCAGGTCGGGCACGCGCTGCGCGGTCGAGGACGGGTTGATGATCTGTCCCGAAATGGCAAATAGTTCCGAACCATTCTCCAGCTCGCGCCGCTCGATCGGGTTGGACCGCAGCTCCAGCGCCGATTCGGTGCTGCCGACGCCGAACCAGCCGCCGATGCCCGGCATCCCGGTCCACAGGATCGCGGCGGTCGCGACCAGCATCAACAATCCGGCCAGCACCGCACCGATGGTCCAGCGCCGCACCGGGTTGCGCCGCGCGCGGAAGGGCGGGCGATGGGCAAAGGCGTCGAAGCCCGAATCCTCCTGGGTCAGGATCGGCGGCGCGGGCGGCGGCGCCATGACCGGCGGCGGGGGAGGCGGCGGTTCGGCAAAGGCCTCACGCGGTTCCACGTCCTCGACGGGCGTCGCGGCAGGGGGCCCGATCGGGGGTAGCGGCCGCTCTGCCTCGGCCTCCGGCTCGGGCGGCGACTGGAACCAGCTGTGCCGGCAATTGGCGCAACGCACGGTTCGCCCCTCCAGCCCGATCGCACTGTCGGGCACCAGATAGCGGGTGCGGCACTCAGGGCATTCGAGGATCATGCGATGGGGCACTTCAGGACAGGACGGATCGACGGACGGTCAGGGCCATCCCTCATCAGTCAGGCCCCCTTCGATAATCCAGTAAGCACGCCGCCCCTAGGCGTGGCAAGCATTGAAGCGCGGAACTTGAAGCGCGCGCCCGCCCATGCCAAGGCCATGAAGGCATGGCGAACATCGTCCAGTTCGAGAATGTCGGCCTGCGCTACGGCGTCGGGGAAGAGACCCTGTGTGACGTCAGCTTCACGCTGCGTTCGGGCCAATTCCATTTCCTGACCGGGGCCAGCGGGGCGGGCAAGACCTCGCTGCTGCGTCTGCTCTATCTGTCGCAACGGCCCAGCCGGGGCATCATCCGGCTGTTCGGCGAGGATGCGGTGATCCTGCCACGCGACCGCCTGCCCGGATTTCGGCGGCGCATCGGGGTGGTGTTCCAGGATTTCCGGCTGATCCCGCATCTGTCGGCGGCGGACAATATCGCGCTCCCCTTACGCGTCGCGGGCATGGCCGAATCGGAGGTCGCGCGGGCGGTGCGCGAGATGCTGAACTGGATCGGCCTGTCCGAACGCGCGGCCGCGCGTCCCGCCACCCTGTCGGGCGGCGAGCAGCAGCGGGTGGCGATCGCGCGCGCGGTGATCGCGCGGCCTGAACTGCTGGTCGCCGACGAGCCGACGGGCAATGTCGATCCCGCCATGGCCGAGCGGCTGTTGCATCTGTTCAACTCGCTCCACCGGCTGGGCACCACCGTCGTCATGGCCACGCATGACTGGCATCTGATCGAGCGGGTGCCGGGGGCGCATCATCTGCATCTGGAGCGCGGGCGGCTGGTCGATCCCGATCCTCATTCGCCTGTCGCCTCGCCCGCCCCAGCGTCACCACCCCCGATACCGGCGCGTCCCGACGCCAAGCCCTCCACCATCGTACGGAGCGGGTTGTGAAACGCGGGGGCAAGACCCGCGCGACGGGGGCCGAGGCGCGCGCGCTGGACGATGGCGGCGGCGCGCATGTCATGAGCTGGGTGATCGCGATCATGCTGTTCCTGACCCTGCTGGCCGGGGCGGCGGGGCTGGCGACCGCACGCGCGGCGGGAGCGCTCGACCGGCAGATGGCGGGGCGGCTGACCGTGCAGATCGTCGAGGGTGAGGCGCAGCGTCGTGACGCCGCCGCCGCACAGGTGCTGGGGGTGCTGCGCGCCCAGCCGGACGTCGCGCTGGCGACGCCGGTGGCGCAGGCCGATCTTGCGCGGATGCTGCAACCCTGGCTGGGCACCGATGCGGAGGCGGCGGGGCTGCCGGTCCCGGCGCTGATCGATGTCGACCTGACCAGCGACGGCAGCGCCGCCATCGCCCGCGTCCGCAAGGCGGTGATGCGGGCGAGCCCGGCGGCGCGGGTCGATGCCCATGCCACCTGGCTCGGGCCGGTCGGGCGGCTGCTCGACACCGCGGCGTGGCTGGCGGGGGCGATCATCCTGCTGATGCTGGTCGCGACCATGGCGGTCGTCATGCTGGCGGCGCGCGCCGGGCTGGAGGCGCATCGCGGCACGATCGAGGTCATTCATATGCTGGGGGCTACCGACCGGCAGGTCGCACGGCTGTTCCAGCGGCGGATCGCGCTCGACGCGGGGATCGGGGCGGTGGCGGGCGGAGTCCTGGCCGGGGCTGCAATCCTGCTGATCGCGGGACAGGTGGGCGCGCTCGATTCGGAATTGCTGGGCGGCATGCGGCTGGGGCTGGGGGATATGGCGATGCTGATCGCCTTGCCCTTCGCTTTCGTCGTGCTGGCGGTGGGCGCGGCGCGATTGGCGGTGCTGCGCCAGATGCGGCGGATGCTCTGATGCTGCGGTTGATCGGTCTGGCGGCGCTCGCCTGGTGCCTGGGGTTCGCGGCCTTCATGCTGACCCTGCCGCATCCGCTGGAGCACAACACCACCGATGCCATCGTGGTGCCGACCGGCGGGCCGGGGCGGATCGACCGGGGCATCGCCCTTCTGAAGGCGCATCAGGCCAAGCGGATGCTGGTCACCGGCGTCGCACCCGGCGTGCGGCCGATCGATCTGGCGCGCACCTATCGCACATCCCCTTCGCTGTTTTCCTGCTGCATCGATCTGGGCGGCGAGGCGGTCGACACCCGCTCCAATGCCGAGGAAACGGCGAACTGGGTGCGTCAGCATGGCTATCGCACGGTGCGGCTCGTCACCTCCGACTGGCATCTGCCGCGCGCGAGGATGGAGCTGACCGCCGCGCTCGGCAAACAGGTGCTGGTGCTGGGCGACGGCGTGCCGTCCGAACCGCGCATCGGCACCTTGGTCAATGAATATAACAAGCTGATCCTGCGCAGGGTCGCGCTTTGGACGGGGATTGGCGCGTGATTCTTCTTCGCAACATCGTGTTCGTCGCGATCTTCTATCCGATATCGGCGATGATGGCGCTGCTGTCGCCGCTGGTCGCGGTGGGGGGGCGTCATGCGGTGGTCCATTGGGCGACGGGCTGGACGACATTTCACCGGCTCTGCACCCGCTGGATCCTGGGTATCCGCGTGAAGGTGGAGGGCACGCGGCCGACCACCCCGGCGCTCTACCCCGCCAAGCATCAGGCGATGTTCGAGACGATGGAGCTGCAACGCCTGCTGAACGGCCCGGCCATGGTGTTGAAGCGTGAGCTGGCCAATATCCCGGTCTGGGGATGGACGGTCCGCAAGTATGGCGCGATCGTGGTCGACCGCTCGGCCTCGGCCAAGGCGATGCGCGGCATGATGCGCGATGCGAAGGTGGCGGTCGACCAGGGGCGGGCGATCATGATCTTCCCCGAAGGCACACGGGTAAAACCCGGCGAGACGCCGCCGCTGAAGCCCGGTTTTGCAGGGCTCTACCGGATGCTGGGCCTGCCGGTGGTGCCGGTGGCGACCGATTCGGGAATCGTGTGGCCGCGAAAGGGCCTGAAGCGCCCCGGGGTGGTGACGCTACGCTTCGGCGAGGTGATCCCGCCCGGCCTGCCGCGCGAGGAAGCCGAGGCAAGGGTTCATGCGGCGATGAATGCGCTGGAGAAATTTCCTCCCCTGTAAGGGGCGGTGGCAGTCCGCAGGACTGACGGAGGGGTGTCACGGCTTGTGGCCGCGCCCCTCCACCACCCGGCTGCGCCGGGCGGTCCCCCTCCCCAAGCATGGCTTGGGGAGGATTGTTAGGCTTCGTGATTCCGTCCGAAATCCTCGCGCGCGTCGTCCTGGCCCTGGTCGATGATCGAGCGGCGGATGGTGCGGGTGCGGCTGAACAGGTCGAACAGTTCGTCGCCCTTGCCCCAGCGGATCGCGCGTTGCAGCTGGCTCAAATCCTCGGAAAAGCGCTGGAGCATCTCCAGCACCGCCTCGCGATTGGTCAGGAACACGTCACGCCACATGGTCGGGTCCGACGCGGCGATGCGGGTGAAGTCGCGAAAGCCGCCCGCCGAATATTTGATGACCTCGGACTGGGTCACCTCCTCCAGGTCGCTGGCGGTGCCGACGATGGTATAGGCGATCAGGTGCGGCAAATGGCTGGTGACCGCCAGCACCCGGTCGTGATGGTCGGGGGCCATCGTCTCGACATCGGCGCCCAGCCGCCGCCAGAATTCGGCGACCCGCTCGACGGCGAGTTCATCCGCGCCTTCGGGCGGGGTGACGATGCACCAGCGCTTCTGGAACAACGTGGCGAAGCCAGCCTCCGGCCCGCTGCGCTCGGTGCCCGCGACCGGATGGGCGGGGATGATCGTCGCGCCGGGCAACGCCTCGGTGAGGGCGGCCAGAACCGATCCCTTGCAGCTGCCGACGTCGGAGACGATCGCTTCGGCGGGCAGATCGTCGGCGAACTCGGCCGCGACCGCGCCCATCGCGCCGACCGGCACGCACAGGATGACGAGATCGGCGTCGATCACGCTCGCCCCCGCCGTGTCCGCCACGTCATCGGCCAGATCGAGCGCGCGCACCGTCTCGCGCACCGCCGGATCGGCGTCATAGGCGGTGATCCGCGCGGTCGGCATCGCTTTCCGCGTCGCCCGCGCGACCGAGGAGCCGATCAGGCCAAGCCCGATGATGGTGATCCGCGCGAAGGGCAGCATCAGGCCCCCTTCGCCTCCGACTCGACCATCTGGCGAAGCGCGGCGACGACGCCCTTCACCTCATCCTCGGTGCCGATGGTGATGCGCAGGCCATGACCCAGCCCCTGGCTGGGCAGCCAGCGGACGATATAGCCGGCGTCCATCAGCCCGTGATAGGCACGCTCGGCGGTCAGTGCGCCCTCGAACAGCACCAGCGAGAAGTTCGCCTTGGACGGTACGCAGCGCAGGCCCGCATTGCCGAGGCTCGCGATCTGCTCCTCGAACCAGCCCAGCCACTGGGCATTGTGCGCGCGCGACGCCTCGACGAAGTTGCGGTCGCGGATCGCCTCGATCGCGGCGTTCTGTCCGGCGATGGTCACGTTGAACGGCGCGCGGATGCGGTGCAGCGCGTCGATGATGGGGGCTGCGGCATAGCCCCAGCCGATCCGCTCGGCGGCCAGGCCGTGAATCTTCGAGAAGGTGCGCGACACCAGCACGTTGCCCGTCCGCTCGGCCAGCGCCAGCCCGCCATCATCCTCGCCCGGCTCCAAATATTCGGCATAGGCCTGGTCGAGGACCAGCAGGACATGGGGCGGCAAGCCGGCGTGCAGCCGCGCGATCTCGCCCGCGCCCGCATAGGTACCGGTCGGGTTATTGGGATTGGCGACGAAGACGACCTTGGTCTTGTCCGTCACGGCGCCCAGAATCGCGTCGACATCGGTGGCATAGTCATGGTCGGCGACCACCACCGGCTCTGCACCGACGCGGCGGGTCGCAATCTCATAGACCGCAAAGCCGTAGCGGACATGGATGATCTCGTCCCCCGGCCCCGCGAACGCGCCCGCCGCAAGGTGGAGAATTTCGTCCGAGCCGGTACCGTAGATGATCCGTGCCGGGTCCAGCCCATGCACCGCGCCGATGGCTTCGCGCAGCGCGGTCGCGCCCGGATCGGGGTAACGCTCCAGTTGCGTGGCAGCGGCGGCGAAGGCGGCGCGCGCCTTTTCGCTGGTGCCCAGCGGATTCTCATTGGCCGAAAGCTTGATGACCTTGCGCCCGTCAGCGGTCGTCGCGCGGCCGGGAACATAGGGCGCGATGGCCTGGACCCAGGAGATCGGTTCGGGGGCTTTGAGCTCGGTCATGGGACCCGCCATAGCGGCCATGGCCTTGCGTTGCCAAGCATCGCGGCCTAGCGGATATTGCTCCATGGCCGCTTCCGTTTCTACGCAATCCCTTGGGCAACCCCTTGGCGACGACCAGCGTTTCGGTCTGTCGCGGCATGTCGTGCTGCCTGGGCCGCTTCGGCTCGACGGTGGCGGACTGCTGTCCCCGGTCGAGATCGGGTATGAGACCTATGGCACGCTGAACGCCGATGGCTCCAACGCCATCCTGATCTGCCACGCGCTGACCGGCGACCAGCATGTCGCCTCGCCCCATCCGCGCACCGGCAAGCCCGGCTGGTGGACGCGGCTGGTGGGGGAAGGCAAGCCGATCGACCCGACGCGACACTTCATCATCTGCTCGAACGTCATCGGCAGCTGCATGGGATCGTCCGGCCCCGCGACCATCGACCCCTCGACCGCCGAGCCCTGGGCGATGCGGTTCCCCGTCATCACCATCCGCGACATGGTGCGCGCGCAGGCCATGCTGCTCGACCATCTTGGCGTGGGGCAGTTGAAGGCGGTGGTCGGCGGATCGATGGGGGGCATGCAGGCGATCAGCTGGGCCGCGACCTTCCCCGAACGCGTACGCGCCTGCGTCATGGTCGCCTCGACCGCACGCCATTCGGCACAGAACATCGCCTTTCACGAGGTCGGGCGGCAGGCGATCATGGCCGACCCGAAATGGCGCAGCGGCGCCTATTACGAGTCGAACGATCCCCCCGCGGCGGGCCTTGCCGTCGCGCGGATGGCGGCGCACATCACCTATCTGTCCGAGGCCGGGCTGACCGAGAAGTTCGGGCGGCGGCTCCAGGCGCGGCCCGACCGGCCGGACGGCGCGAAGAGCTTCGGCTTCGACGCGGATTTCCAGGTCGAGAGCTATTTGCGGCATCAGGGGTTGAGCTTCGTCGACCGCTTCGACGCCAACTCCTATCTCTACATCACCCGCGCGCTCGATTATTTCGATCTGGCCGAGGAGCATGGCGGGCTGCTCGCCAATGCTTTCCGGGGCACGGCCACGCGCTTCTGCATCGTCAGCTTCGACACCGACTGGCTCTATCCCACCTCCGAGTCGCGCAGCGTGGTCCAGGCGCTGAACGCGGCAGGTGCGGCGGCCAGCTTCGTCGAGCTGTCCAGCCCCTATGGCCATGACGCCTTCCTGCTCGAGGCGCCCGAGATGAACCGGGTGATCGACGGCTTCCTGCGAGCCGAGTCATGACCGAGGTGCTGCGTCCCGATCTGGCGATCATCGCGCGCCACGTCGCGCGCGGCGCCCGCGTGCTGGATATCGGCTGCGGCGACGGACAGCTGATGGCGGCGTTGCGCGACGAAGCGGGGGTGGACGCGCGTGGGCTGGAAATCGATCCGGCCAATGTCGCCTCGGCGGTGGCGCGCGGGCTGGCGGTGGTGCAGGGCGATGCCGATGTCGACCTGGCGGGCTATCCCGACAAGGGGTTCGACTATGCGATCCTCAGCCAGACGCTGCAGACCGCGCGCGCTCCCGACCAGGTGCTCGACCATCTGCTGCGGATCGGCCAGCGCGCCTTCGTCTCCTTCCCCAATTTCGCGCATTGGCGGGTGCGGATGTCGCTGCTGTGGGGCGGGCGGATGCCGGTGACGCCGCTGCTGCCCGAACAATGGTATGACACGCCCAATATCCACCATGTGACGATCGACGATTTCCGCGCCTTTGTCCGTCAGCGGCGGATCACCGTCGAGGGCAGCTGGTTCCTGTCGCGCGGTCGCCCGACCAGCGCGGCGGCGGCCAATTTCCGGGCCGAACACGCAGTATTTTTGTTGCGTCGGTGAAATGACAACAATAGCGGAACTTTATCTGGATCAAGAGTGTTGACCCCGAAAGTGACGGGAATTTGACATGAGCCAAACCGCCCTGATCGTGGAAGACGAAATTTTCGTGGCCCTCGATCTGGAGCGCATCCTGACCGACGCCGGCTATAATGTGGCCGGAATCGCGGCAGATAGCCGCTCCGCGATAGAATGTGCACCGGGTTGCGCCTTCGCCTTTGTCGACGTCAATCTACGCGACGGTGCGACGGGGCCCGAGATCGCGCGCCGTATCGCCGAGGATTATGGCGTGAAGATCGTGTTCGTCACCGCCAATCCGTCGCAGATCGGCAACGGGATCGAGGCGCTGGGCTATATCCGCAAGCCGTTCAGCGAGCGCGCCATCCTTGCCGCCGCCGCGCTGGCGACGGGGGCCGGGCAGGCCGCGCCGGAAGACGTCATTCCCCTGGGCATCGCCATGTAGGCAATGGACTGGCGCCACTCGCGCCAGTGATCCCTCGTTACCGGCAGGGTCCCGTGCCCGGCGGACGGCTGAACGCCGCCAGCGGCACCTCAATCGTCACGACCAGTCCGTCCGGCTGCCAGTCGCGGCGAACCTTTCCGCCCAATTGGCGAACCGCCGACAGCTCGACCAACTGCGAACCGAAGCCGCTATGATCCGGCGTCGCATGCAGCTTCGGCCCGCCAAACTCTTGCCAGCAGAGCGTCACCATCTCGCCATCGTCGCGGCGGACGGCCAGTTCGACATGGCCGGTCGGGACCGACAGCGCGCCATATTTGGCGGCATTGGTCGCCAGTTCATGGAAGAGCAGCGCCAGCGGCGTCGCCGAACGATCGTCGACCGACACATCGTCACCGGTGACCAGTATGCGCGAGACGTCTTCGTCGCCGCGATAGGGCTCGAACAGGTCGCCGAGCAGCCCGTGCAAGGAATCCTGCCGCGCCTTGGGCCGGGACTGGGGGCTGTGCGGGCGGACGAAGTCATGCGCGCGGCCCAGCGCGGTGATCCGGTCGCGCAGGTCGCTGGCGATCCCGACAAAGCCCGGATGGCTGCGCGCGGCAAAGGCGATCAGGCCGGAGATCACCGCGAAGATGTTCTTGATCCGGTGGCTGAGTTCCTGGCTGACGATCTCGCGTTCTTCTAGCGCGAGCTTCTGCTCGTGAATGTCGGTGCAGGTGCCGAACCAGCGGGTGATGTGCCCCTCGGCATCGCGGATCGGCAGCGCGCGGCCCAGCACCCAGCGATAGGTGCCGTCGCTGTGCCGCAGCCGATATTCGATCTGATAGGGCTCGCCGGTCGCCAGGCTGTGCCGCCACCGGGTCCAGGCACGCTCCTGGTCCTCGGCATGGAACATGCCGTTCCAGGCCTCGCCATCGGTCGAGCCGTCGGGCATCCCCGTAAACTCGTACCAGCGGGCATTGTAATAGTCGTGAAAGCCATCGGGCTGTGTCGACCAGACCATTTGCGGCATGGTGTCGGCCAGGGTGCGAAAGCGCTGCTCGCTGTCGGCGACGCGCGCCTCGGAGGCCTCGACCGCCTGCTCATGCTCGCGCCGGGCGCGGCGGTCCTGCAAGCGCCCCATGACGGCGGTGGCGAGCACTTCCAGCCCGCGCCGCTGGAACGGGGTCAGCCCTTCGGGCCGGGGTTCCGGCGAGATGACGCAAATCGCGCCCAGCGGGATGCCCTCGCGCGAAAGCAGCCTGGCCCCCGCATAGAAGCGGATATGCGGCGGCCCCTTCACCAGCGAATAATCGGCAAAGCGCACATCGCGACGCGCGTCCGGGACAACCATCGTCTCGGCGCGCCCGACCATCACATGCGCGCAGAACGACGTATCGCGCGGCGTCTGATCGGCGTCGATGCCGACCGTCGCCAGGAATTGCTGGGTTTCCTCCTCGACCACGCTGACCAGCGCGATCGGGGTGTCGCACAGTTCGGAGGCGAAGGCGGCCAGATCGTCGAGCTGGCCGCTGTCGCGATAGCCCGCCAGATCATAGGCGCGGATGACGGCGGCGCGGTCGGCCTCATTCATGGACGTGGGGGCGGGGATCTCCGCCACGCTCACGCCATGACAGGTCGTCGCATCGTCTTCCGGCGTCTTGTCCATCTCCGCCTCTCAGGGAAACCGTGTCCGATCAGAACGGAACGTCGTCGTCCAGATCGTCGGCGAAGCCGCCGCCCTGTCCGAACCCGCCACGGTTGCCCCCGTTCCCGCTCTGGTTCCCGCCGCCGCTCTGGTTGCCCGATCCGCCGCGCGATCCACCGCCATAGCCGCCGCCCGAAGACCCGCCGCCAAAGCCGCTCGACCCGCCACCGAAGTCGCCGCCGCCGAAATCGTCACCGCCGCCAAAGTCGCTGCCGCCGCGGCCACCGCCGCCGCCCTGACCGCCGCCGGGGCCGTCGAGCATGGTCAGCACCGAGTTGAAGCCCTGCAGCGTCACCTCGGTCGAGTAACGGTCGTTACCCTGCTGATCCTGCCACTTGCGGGTGGTCAGCGCGCCTTCGATGTACACCTTCGAGCCCTTGCGCAGGAAGCGCTCGGCGACATTGGCCAGACCCTCGTTGAAGATCTTGACCGTGTGCCACTCGGTCTTTTCCTTGCGCTCGCCGCTGTTGCGGTCCTTCCACGATTCCGACGTGGCGATGCGCAGCTCGACCACCTTGCCGCCATTCTGGAAGGAGCGGCTCTCGGGATCGCGTCCCAGATTGCCGACGAGAATCACCTTGTTGACGCTGCCCGCCATGTATCAGTCCTGTATCTTGCCTAGAGGCCGGCGAATATGGCCAGCCAGTATGTGATGCCCGCCATGACATAGGCGGTCACGAAGAGATACCCTACCATGAAGGCCGGCCACTTCCAGCCATTGGTTTCCCGACGCGTCACCGCGATCGTGGAAATGCACTGCGGCGCGAAGACGAACCACATCAGGAAGGCGAGCGCGGTGGGCAGCGACCAGTTGCGCTTCAGCTTGTCGGTCATCGCCTTCTGCCCGCCCTCATGCTCGGTATCGTCGATGGCATAGACGGTGCCGATGGCGGCCACGGCGACTTCACGCGCGGCCATGGCGGGTACGAGGGCGAGTGCGATGTCGCGGTTGAAACCGATCGGGCGGACCACGACCTCGATCCCGCTCGCGATACGGCCCGCGATCGAATAATCGACCGGCGAGATGCCCGAGCCCTCCGGCGGCTTGGGGAAGGACAGCAGCGCCCACAGGATGACGGTGGTCAGCGCGATGGTGGTCCCGGCGCGCTTCAGGAAGATCAGCGCGCGGCTCCACAGGCCCAGCAGGACGTCGCGGATATGCGGCCACTGATATTTGGGCATCTCCATCATGAAGCCTGACGACGCGCCCTTGGTGACGGTGCGGCGGAGCAGCAGCGCCGCGACGAACGCCCCGACAATGCCCATCAGATAGAGGCCGAGCAGTACCAGCCCCTGAAGCCCGACAAAGGGCAGCACCTGCCGATCCGGAATGAAGGCGCCGATGATGATGGTGTAGACCGGCAGTCGCGCCGAACAGGTCATCAGCGGCGCGATCAGGATCGTGGTCAGCCGGTCCTTCTCGTCGTCGATGGTGCGCGTCGCCATGATGCCGGGCACCGCGCAGGCGAAGGAGGAAAGAAGCGGGATGAAGGCGCGCCCGGACAGCCCGACCTGCGCCATCAGCCGGTCCATCAGGAAGGCGGCGCGGACCATATAGCCGGTCGCCTCCAGCACCAGGATGAACAGGAACAGGATCAGGATCTGCGGCAGGAAGACGATGACCGCGCCGACACCGGCGATCAGACCGTCGGTGATCAGGCTGCGGAACCAGCCCTCGGGCAGGGTCGCGCCGACCTGCGCCTCCAGCCAGACGAAGCCCTGTTCGATCCAGCCTATCGGTGCTTCCGACCAGGCGAAGACCGCCTGGAACATGATGAAGAGCAGCCCGACCAGCAGGATCGGCCCGGCAATGGGATGCAGCGCAACCGAGTCGAGCATGTGCGTCCAGCGGCGCGTCGGCGTCTCGGCCACGGTCGCGCTGGCGGCGATCTGGCGGGCGCGGCGTTGCAGCGTGACGATATCGTCGATCCGGTCGGCGGCGGCGACGGGCTGACTGCGGCTTTCCGTGACCAGCCGGTCGATCTCGGCCTTCAGCGTGTCGAGCCCGCGACGGCGGACGGCGACGGTCGGGATGACCGTCACGCCCAACTCGCGCGCCAGGATATCGGCATCGAGCGTCAGGCCGTCGCGTTCGGCCAGGTCGACCATGTTGAGCGCGACCACGACCGGCAGGCCGAGCGCGATCAGCTGAAGCGTGAAGCGCAGGTGATTGTCGAGATTGGCGGCATCGACCACCACGACCAGCGCGTCGGGGCGGCGCTCGCCCGCCTGCGACCCCATCACGACGTTGCGCGTAACCTGTTCGTCCAGGCTGCCGGGATCGAGGCTATAGGCGCCGGGCAGGTCGACCAGCTCGACCGGGCGACCGTCGTCGAGCACCAGTCGGCCCGAATGACGCTCGACGGTGACGCCGGGATAGTTGCCCACCTTCTGCCGCGCGCCGGTGAGCGCGTTGAACAGGGCGCTTTTGCCGGCATTGGGATTGCCGACGAGCGCAACCAGCGGTGCGGCGTTCATTACGTTCGG
This sequence comes from Sphingomonas sp. Leaf257, assembly GCF_001422185.1. Classification (NCBI taxonomy): domain Bacteria; kingdom Pseudomonadati; phylum Pseudomonadota; class Alphaproteobacteria; order Sphingomonadales; family Sphingomonadaceae; genus Sphingomonas; species Sphingomonas sp. Leaf257. The sequence goes on along the minus strand of NZ_LMMH01000032.1, from coordinate 288,815 downwards.
TCGGACCTCAAGCGCCCGTCGCGACGCGGATCGAGGCGGCGACCCGGCGACGCAGCGCCACGGTCATGCGGCCGATCCGGCAGGCGATGGGACCACCGCCCAGCGTGGCACGGTGCAGCACCTCTACGCCGACCCCTTCATCGAAACCCAATTCACGCAGACGGCGCGCCTCGGGCAGCGCCAGCTGGGTCCAGTCGATCGCGGCCACGGTCGCCGGTTGCCGCCGGGGAAGGGTTTCGAGACTGCTGAGCATCGCCATAAAGCGTACATAACGCCGGTGCGATTGATTATCAATTACCCGTTGATGAAATGGATATCTGGGTAGGGGGCAGGGCGTGGGCTTCGACTTCGCTCAGCCTGAACGGGGTTTGATACTTAGACCCATGCCCCCACCTCCGTTCCGCCTGAGCGAAGTCGAAGGCCAAGGGGATCACATCAAACCGCCGGATACCGCAACCGCCCGATAAACCGCGACAGGCTGGGCATATTCTCGCCGCGCTTGGCGAAGCCGGCCTTCCACTTCTCGAACCGCATGATCCCCTCGATCCGCCGCGCCAGAAAGGCACGGGTGTCGGCATGATCCTCGCTCTCGTCGTTCAGGAACACCGCGATGGTCGATCCATAGACCGCGAACAGCGTCGCGCGCTTGGTATAGTGGTTGTAATCGGTCGCGGTGTCGCCCGCCTGCGCCCAGATGGCATCGACCGTGCGCCAGCCGAGTCGCGCACCGCTGGCGGCGTTTTGCGGCATGGCCAGGATGGTCAGCGCCCGCCGCAGCGCCTCGCGATTCGGGGCGACGGCGGCCAATCGGGCCTCGACCAGCGCGGTGATGCGCTGGCGAATCTTCATCCGGGCGGCCTGTTCGGCGGGCACGGCCTCGACCATCGCCTGGTCGATCGATGCGAACCAGGCATCGATCATCGCAACCGCGCCGTCCTTGAAGGCGAGTCGCGCAATGTCGCGGTCGACGCCCGCTGCATCCGCCGCCATGTCGCGGGCATCGTCGCCCCAGCCGTCGAACGCGGCGTTGGACGCGATGCCGTCCGCCAGCAGCGCGCGCACCTCGTCGAGAGTCAGGTCCTGAACATCGGTCATGGCAGCCTCGGTCATCATCTCACCCGTCGTCCCTATTGCCCGGCTTGGCAACCGCCGATCCGCGCCGGACCAGCACCAGCGCGGCGGCGACCATCGCGACGCCCACCAGATCGGGCAGCGCCAGCGTCTCGCCGTAAACCACCCAGCCGATCGCGGTCGCGACGATCGGCTGTACCAGCAGCGCGACCCCTACGACCAGCGGGCTGAGCAGCCCCAGCGCATAGATCATCAACCCCTGGCCGACGATCTGGCTCCCCAGCGCCAGCAGCACCAGCGGGGTCCAGTGGCCGGGCCATATCCGCTCGCCCAGCGCCAGCGCAAAGAGGAACAGCGGCAAGATGCTGGCGATGGTCGACCAGGCAAGCGCGGGGATTGGCGGCATCGCGATCCGCACCCGCGCCATCAGGATGAAATAGAGCGCATAGAGCACGCCCGCCAGTACGCACATCAGGTCGCCGACCAGATGGCGCGGATCGACCTGATAGCTTCGCCCCATCAACAGCCCCGCACCCAGCGCCGCCAGGAGCAGCGCCAGCCCCTGAACCCGCGACGGCCAGGCGCGGGCCGCCAGAAAGCCATAGAGCGGGAAGATGAAGGTCGCCGAGTTGCCGAACAGCGTGGCATTGGCCATGGTCGTCTGGCGGATGCCGATATGCCAGGCGCCCAGATCCCCGGCAAAGGCGATGCCGCCGACCAGCAACAGCATCCACAATCCGGTCTGTGCCCGACCCGGCGCCCGCGGCCGTGCGCGACCCAGCCATGCGGCCAGCGCCAGCATGGGGGCGGCCAGCGTGATCCGCCAAAAGGCGGAGGCGACCGGCCCGGTATCCGCGATCCGCACGAACAGCGGACCGAAGGCGAGCGCGACATTGGCAAGGATGACCGCGGCGAAGGCCAGCGGCGGCGTCGCCTTGGGCCCGCTCCGGTCCGACAGACCATCGCTTTCAGTCTGTTCACTTTTTCTTGGGGGGCGGGACACGGGCATGGGGCCCCTTAACGCCCTATCTGCGTTGCGTCAGGCCGGAAAGGCCGCAAAAGGATTGCATTTTGATGCCAACGCTCTTCGACCCCATCGATCTCGGGGCGATCCACGCCCCCAACCGTATCCTCATGGCGCCGCTGACCCGCGCCCGCGCCACGCGCGAGGCGGTGCCGACGCCGATCATGGCGCAATATTATGCCCAGCGCGCCAGTGCGGGCCTGATCATCTCCGAAGCCACCGGCATCAGCCGCGAAGGGCTGGGCTGGCCCTATGCACCGGGCCTGTGGACCGACGAGCAGGTGGCGGCCTGGAAGCCGGTGACCGACGCCGTGCACAAGGCGGGCGGCCGGATCGTCGCGCAGCTCTGGCATATGGGTCGTCAGGTGCACAGCTCGGTCACGGGGATGCAGCCCGTGTCGTCCTCGGCCACCCGCACCGAGGGGCAGGCGCACACCTTCGAGGGCAAGCAGGATTTCGAAACCGCCCGCCCGCTGGAGCTGTCGGAAATCCCGCGTCTGCTCGACGATTATGAATTGGCGACGCGCAATGCGCTGGCCGCCGGGTTCGACGGGGTGCAGATCCATGCCGCCAACGGCTATCTGATCGACGAATTCCTGCGCGACGGGGCGAACCACCGCGAGGACGCCTATGGCGGCTCGCCGGAGAATCGCATCCGCCTGCTCCGCGAGATTGCCGAGCGCGTTATCTCGGTCGCGGGCAAGGAGCGGGTCGGCGTCCGTCTTTCGCCCAATGGCGACAGCCAGGGTGTGGACGACAGCGATCCCGCCTCGGTCTTCGTTCCCGCCGCGAAGATGCTGTCGGATCTGGGAATCGCCTTCCTCGAACTGCGCGAACTGGGACCGGACGGCACCTATGGCGCGAGCGATGTGCCCAAGCTGTCGCCACAAATCCGCAAGGTGTTCCAGGGGCCGCTGATTCTCAACAGCGACTATGACAGCCGCGAAAAGGCGCAGGCCGCGCTCGATTCGGGCGTCGCGGACGGGATCGCGTTTGGCCGGACCTTCCTGGCCAACCCCGACCTGCCCGAGCGGCTGCGCACCGACGCGCCGCTCAACGAGAGCGATATGAAGACCTGGTACAGCCAGGGGCCGGAGGGGTATATCGATTACCCCACGCTCGACGAGGCCGCGCGGGCGGCGTGAGTGACGGGGGCGGGGGGCTTCTCCCGCCCTTTTCCTTCGCCGGAGTGGCTCTTCCTCGATCCGTTCAGCCTGAGCGAAGTCGAAGGCCAAGGGCAACCCTTGCGACAAGGGCGGAACGTGCGCTTCGACTTCGCTCAGCGTGAACGGAGGTGCGGGCGCTATCCGGCGCTATCCAGCCGGTCGATGAAGCGTGTCATCTGCTCCCGCACCGTCTCGCGCAGCTTGGGATTGATCAGCAGCATCGGCGCGACCCACATGATCGGAATCACGAAGCCGAGCAGCGCCCACAGGATCACCAGCGTCACCAGGCCAGCCCCCGCATAACGCAGCTTCTGCATCGCACCGGCGTCCAGCGTCAGGGTGCGCGGCCCCTTTGCGTCGTAAAAACCGGCGGTCGTCCAGGCCCCACCGCCGTCGAAGCGCAGCTTCTCCGGCAGCTTCAATCGAGGCATGGTCCTGTCCACCGGGCGGGGTGCCCGATTCTGACGGGCAGCTGGTGTCCTTCCCGCCTGGGTGTCGATCACCTCCAGCCGCCGACCCCGCTCGACGACGCGAAAACGGGAGGGCGGCATGTCGGTCATTGCGCGCGTGCTGTTCGCCGGGCCCGCCACTGGTCGGCGTTCTGACCCCAGGCATCGACGCGGAAATTCTCCAGCGGGGCGGGCAGGCTCACCTGCCCCTCATTCACCGCACCCAGCCGCTGCGCCAGCTTGATCGAGCCCCTATTCTCCGGGTCGATGGTGTGGATCACATGATCCCAGCCGAGCACATCGACCGCATAGTCCATCGCCGCGCACGCCGCCTCATAGGCATAACCGCGCCCGGCGAACTCGCGCGCGACGCCCCAGCCGACCTCGCGCCCCGGCCAGCCCTCGGGTTGCCAGGGGCCGATCCGCCCGACCCAACGGCCGGTGTCGCGCTCGATCACGGAAAACATCGCGAAGCCGCGCACGCTCCATGCGCCGACCATGGTGCAGAGCGATCGCCAGGCCGCCCCGCGCGCCTGGACTCCGCCGAGGAAGCGCATCGTGTCTTCCTCGGTATGGAAGGCCGCCCACGCCTCGAAATCCTCCGCCGAGGGAAGCCGCAAGGTCAACCGCTCGGTCTGGAGGACGGGCGATGTCACCCGAACCGGCCCTTCAGCGCCAGCATGGCAAGCGCCGCCTTGGCCGCCTCGCCGCCCTTGTTCTTCTCGTCGGGCCTGGCGCGGGTCAGCGCCTGCGCCTCATTCTCGGTGGTGATGATGCCGTTGCCGATGGGCAGCCCGTCCATAGTCAGCGCCATGAGGCCGCGCGCGCTCTCGTTCGACACGATCTCGAAATGATAGGTCTCGCCGCGGATCACCACGCCGATCGCGACGAACGCGTCGTAGCGCCCCGTATCGGCCGCCATCGCCACCGCACCGGGGATCTCCAGCGCGCCGGGAACGGTGATCGTCTCATGGCTGTGGCCCGCTTCCTCGATCGCGGCGCGCGCGCCCGACAGCAGCAGGTCGTTCAGATGCTCGTAGAAGCGCGCCTCGACGATCAACACATGCGCCATCAGGCGTCTCCCTCAAAATTTTCGATGCGACGTTCGCCGACGATCGACAGGCCATAGCCGTCGAGACCGATCAGCGTGTGATGGGTGTTGGTCAGCAGCACCATGTCCTGCACGCCCAGCTCGGCCAGGATCATCGCGCCGACGCCGTAATCGCGCAATTCCTCCATATCGATCTGCACCTCCTCACCGGCCTTCAGGCGGACGGCGGTGGTAAAGGCGTCGGTGCGCGGGCGGTTGATGACGACGATCACGCCCGAGCCTTCCTCGGCGATCATGCGCATCGACTTGGCAAGCAAGGCGCCGCGTGCGCCCGCCTCGCCGAACACATCGGCGAAGGGCGACAGAGCGTGCATGCGCACCAGCACCGGCTGGTCGGTGTCGAGCTTGCCCTTGACCAGCGCGACCTGCTCGGTGCCCGTCGCCTTGTTGCGATAGGCGCGCGCGGTCCAGGTGCCGCCCCATTCGCTCTCGAACGTGGCTTCGGACTGCAACTCGACCAGATGGTCGTAGCGGCGGCGATAGGCGATCAGGTCGCGGATCGTGCCGATCTTCAGGTTATGGAGCTGCGCGAACGACACCAGGTCGTCCATCCGCGCCATCGTCCCGTCCTCGTTCATGATCTCGCAGATCACGCCCGAGGGGTTGAGGCCCGCCAGCCGCGCGACATCGACCGCCGCCTCGGTATGGCCGGCGCGCACCAGCACGCCGCCGTCGCGCGCGACCAGCGGGAAGACATGGCCCGGCGTCACCAGCGCATCGGGCCCGTGGCTGGCGTCGATCGCCACCGCGATGGTCCGCGCGCGGTCGGCCGCGGAGATGCCGGTGGTCACGCCCTCGCGCGCCTCGATCGAGATGGTGAAGGCGGTTTCGTGCCGCGTCCCGTTCTTCGGGCTCATCAGCGGCAGGCCGAGCGTGTCGACCCGCTCGCGCGTCATCGCCAGGCAGATCAGCCCGCGCCCGTGCCGCGCCATGAAGTTGACCTTCTCCGGCGTGGCCATCTGGGCGGGGATGACCAGATCGCCTTCATTCTCGCGGTCTTCGTCATCGACCAGGATGAACATGCGGCCGTTGCGCGCCTCGTCGATGATCTCTTCGGGGCTGGACAGGAAACCGCGCCGCAGACCGGCCAGCGCGTCGGGATTAGCGGCCACGATAATGCTCCATGCGCTGCAGATACCGGGCGAGCACGTCGATCTCGATATTGACGCGCTGTCCTTCAGTGATGCCGCCCAGCGTGGTGACGGCGGCGGTGTGGGGGATGATGTTCAGGCCAAAGACGGTGCCATCCGGGCCGTCCTCGACGCTGTTGACGGTCAGCGATACGCCGTCGACCGTCACCGAACCCTTGGTCGCCATGAAGGGGGCGAGGTCGGACGGAACGGCCACGAAGACGCGGTGCGATCCGCCTTCCTGCCCGACCGACACGACATGGCCGACGCCGTCGACATGGCCGGTGACGATATGGCCGCCCAGCTCGTCGCCCAGCTTCATCGCGCGTTCCAGGTTCAGCCGCTGGCCGGTCGTCCACTGATCGGCGGTGCGCCCGATCGTCTCGGCCGAGACGTCGACGGCGAACCAGTCGGAGCCTTTCTCGACCACGGTCAGGCAGACGCCTGAACAGGCGATCGACGCGCCCAGCTCGATGCTGGCCGTATCATAGGCGGTGGCGATGACGACTCGCGTGTCGCCGCGCGTTTCCACGGCGGTGACGGAGCCGATGTCGGTGACGATCCCGGTAAACATATCAGTCGCGCTCGTAGACCTCCAACCGGTCGCTGCCAAGCATCCGTGAATCGGCCAGCCGCCAGCGGCCATGCGCCTCGGCCAGACGGGTGAGGCCGATATCGCCCAGCGCCGCGCGCCCCTCGCCGATCAGGATGGGCGCACGATAGAGGAGCAGCCGGTCGACCAGATCACCGGCCAGGAAGGCGGAGGCGGTCTGCGCGCCCCCCTCGACCATCAGTCGGTCGACGCCCGCCAGATCGGCGATGGCGGCGGGGGAGGGGAGGGTGTCCCAGCCCGCTTCGCGGGTGCGGGAGAGCAGGATACGGCGTGGGGCGTGCGACTCGAGGCCGGGCAGGCGGACATCCAGCCTGGGCGTATCCGCCTCCAACGTGCCGCGCCCGACCAGGATCGCCTCGTGGCGGCTGCGCTCCAGATGGGTGTGGGCGCGGGCTTCCGGCCCGGTGATCCAGCGGCTCTCGCCATCGGGACGGGCGATCTTCCCGTCGAGCGAGGTGGCGAGCTTCAGCGTGACGAAGGGGCGCCCTTGCGCGCGGCGGGTCAGGAAACCCGCGATCATCGCGCGCGCTTCGGCCTCGCGTACGCCGGTCGTGACCGCAATCCCGGCGGCGCGGGCGCGGGCAAAGCCTTGGCCATCGGTGCGCGGATCGGGATCGCCCATCGCCGCGACGATCCGCGCAACTCCGGCGGCACTCAGCAGGTCGGTGCAGGCGGGGCCGCGCGTCGAGACATGCGCGCAGGGCTCCAGCGTGACATAGGCGGTGGCCCCCCGCGCCGCCTCGCCCGCCTCGGCCAGCGCCATCGCCTCGGCATGGGGGCGGCCGCCTGCTTGCGTCCAGCCGCGCCCGACCACGCGACCTTCGCGGACCAGCACGCACCCGACATTGGGATTGGGTGCGGTCCGCCCGACGCCGCGATCCGCCAGCGCCAGTGCCGCCCCCATCCAGCGCCGATCGGTCAGATGCCCCACTTGCTCAGCGCGTCGTCGACCTTTTTAAATTCGGCCTGTCGCTGTTCCTTGGCGGCCTTTTCCTCGGCCAGCCGCTCCTTCTTCTTCACATAGTCGATCTTCTGCTGCGCCTTGATCTGCACATCGGTGCGGTCGGCGGGCCATTGTTCGACATAGATGATGTCGGGTTTGTACGGCACCGGCACATAATCGTCGCGCGCAAAGGCGTAGATGAAGAAACCGGTGATCCCGACCGCGATCATCAGGAAGACCAGCTCATAGGGCTGGCGCTGCGACAGGAAGAGCCGCAGGTCGCGGATCGCGCGGACGGGGGAGAAGCGGCCGAAGAACGACATGGGGGGAATGTAGGCGTTGCGGGCGTGGGATGCCAGTGGGGACGGGTTGGTCTCGGTGAGACACATAACCCTCCCCCATCCCCTCCCGCCTGCGGGAGGGGCGTGCCAAGCATAAAGCTCACGGATTCTCGAACCCTCGGATCTGGCCGCTCCCCTCCTGCAAGCGGGAGGGGATGGGGGAGGGCATGTGTCTCACCGAGACTGCCATTGACGAGCATCACGCAACACGAAAAGAGCGGCCGCATCGCGACCGCCCCCTTCATTCCCGCGAGGGAAACCGTCAGCGAATTACGCGACGGTCTTCATCTTCTCGGCCGCGACCGCCAGGCGGTTGCTGAGCGGCTGGGCGATCTCGCCGGCCAGCTTCATCATGTGCTCGGTCGAGCGCGAGGTCTCGGCGACCATCGAGTCGAAGCTCGAACGGGCGAAGTCCGACTGCAGCTTCATGAACTCGGTCGGCGACTTGACCTGCGAAAGGGTCTGCATGACCTGGCTGACCTGCTCGAACGAGCGCTTGGCATAGTCGGCCGCGCCCTGACCCAGCGTCTCGGCGCCCTTGGCGGCGATCTTCGACGATTCGACGACCGCTTCCAGGTTTTCCTTGTTGAAGGCGATCATGTCTTCGAACAGCTTGGCGCTCTTCTCCATGCCGGCCTGGGTGCGGGCCTGGGCTTCGCCGAACATCGCCTGGGTCTTGGCGGCGTTTTCGATGGTGCTCGTGGCTTCCATGATGGTGTCCTTGGGCTTTGAGTCCGCCGAAACCGCGGCGGTCGGGGAAGAAAGGGTTGGTGCTGCCAGTTCCGGCGTCGGCGCGGCGGGGATGGCCGCTTCGACCGGTGCCTCGACCGGCTTGAGCGCCGGAGCTTCGGCTACCGGCTCGGTCGGAGCCTTGGGGGCCGGAGCGGGCTTGGCCACCTTCGCGGCTGCCGGGGCAACGGCAACGGGTGCGGCCACGACCGGCGCGACGCTCTTCTCGGCGGCCTTGGCCGGAGAGGTCAGCGGCAGGCCGGGGCTGGCGGGCGCGACCGTCTTGGCGACGGGTGCCGCAACCGCAGGCTTGGGATCGGAAGGGGGATCGGAGGGAAGACCGGGCAACGTCTTCGCGGCGGCCGGTTTGGCGCTGCGACGAGGCTTGGCCGCCGACTTCGCGGCGGGGACGGTCGGCTTGGTCTTGTCCAACAGCACTCTCCCGATTTGTTGCGCTGCACAATAGCGATTCGAAGCTACCAGATCAAGTCTATTGTGCAGTGCAACAAAACCGAAACTAACGCTGTCTGACGTAGCGTCCGGGCGCTTCGTCGAGGGCGGGAAGGGCGCCCTCGCCCGGCACCCGCGCGCCCGTCACCGCGACGGTGGCGGAGTCGCGCTGGCGCAGCCAGGCGGCCCAGTCCGGCCACCAGCTGCCCTTGGTCTCGGTCGCACCTGCGACGAATTCGGCCAGCGTCGCGGCGGGCTGATCGTTGGTCCAATATTGATATTTGCCCGAGGCGGGTGGGTTCACCACGCCCGCGATATGCCCCGATCCCGCCAGCACGAAGCGCAAGGGGCCGGTGAACGCCTCGGTGATCTTCCACACGCTTTCGGCCGGCGCGATATGATCCTCGCGCCCCGCCTGGACATAGGCGGGGGTGGCGACCTTCGTCAGGTCGAGCGGCACGCCCGCCACCGCCATCGCGCCCGGCTTCACCAGCAGATTGTCGCGATAGAGATCGGTCAGATAGCTCAGATGCCATTTGGCGGGCAGGTTGGTGACGTCGCCATTCCAGTGGAGCAGGTCGAACGGCACGTAATCGCGCCCGAGCAGATAGTTGTTGGTGACGTAATTCCAGATCAGGTCGCGCCCGCGCAGCAGGTTGAACGTCATCGCCAGATAGCGCCCGTCCAGATACCCCTCGGGCGACAGGGTCGAGATCAGCTTCAACTGCTCGTCATCGACGAAGTGGAGCAGCTCGCCCGCCTTCGAGAAATCGACCTGCGCGGTAAAGAAGGTGGCGCTGGCGACCTTCGCCGCCTCGCTCTTCGCGGAGAGCCAGGCCAGGGTCGCGGCCAGCGTCGTGCCCGCCACGCAATAGCCGACGCTGTGCACCGCCTCGACCGACAGCAGGTCGCGCACCGTATCGATCGCATCGACCTGCGCGGTGACGTAATCGTCCCAGATCACGTCCTTCATCGTGGCGTCGGCGGACTTCCACGACACCATGAAGACGCTGAACCCCTGGTCGACCAGCCATTTGATCAGGCTTTTCTCGGGCGCCAGGTCGAGGATGTAGAAGCGGTTGATCCAGGGCGGAAAGATCAGGATCGGCACCGCCGCCACCTGTTCGGTGGTCGGGGTGTAGTGGATCAGTTCGTACAGGTCGGTGCGCTTGACCACCTTGCCCGGCGTCGCGGCCAGGTTGCGCCCGATCTCGAAGGCGCGCGAATCGCTGTGCGTCAGCTGCCCGCGGCCCATGTCGGCGAGCATGTTCTGAAGGCCCTTGAGCAGATTCTCGCCGCGCGTCTCGACGATCTTATCGAGCACTTCCGGGTTGGTCGCGGGGAAGTTGGTCGGGCTCATCGCGTCGATAAAGCCTTGCGCGGCGAAGCGGATCTGCTCCTTCTGCTTCGGGTCGACGCCCTCGATCGCATCGACGCCGCGCAGCATATGGTCGGAGACGACCTGATAGCTTTGCCGGATCCAGTCGAAGAGCGGCGACTGCCACTGCTCGGCCTTGAAGCGGCGGTCGGGCTTGGGCGCGACGCTGGGCTCGGCGACGGGGTCGACGAATCGCTGCCACAGCTTCATCGAATCGGACCAGAAGTCGCGGACCCGGCCCATCGTGGCGGGGTCGTTGAAGCCCGGCACCACCGGCATGCCCTCGGGCGGGGGCGACAGCGCGGCCTCCATCATCATCTGCTGCGCCCGGCCCATCACCCAGGTCCAGTGTTGCAGCTCTTCCAAGGTGGGCATGGCAGGGACTGTCGCGGGGCGGGCCGTCATCGCATCCTCTCGTTCGTGTAGCCCCGTCTTAGCGTCAGGATATTGCGCCGTCATGTCGGGTCGCGTTGGGAAACGAAAGACGCTAAGGTCCGGGTCCCAAATCGTTACACAGAGGGACCCATGTCCGAAGAGTTCTACCGCATCAAGCGCCTGCCGCCCTATGTCATCGCCGAAGTCAACGCGATGCGGGCGGCGGCGCGTGCGGGCGGCGAGGACATCATCGATCTGGGCATGGGCAATCCCGACCTGCCGCCGCCGCCGCACGTACTAGAAAAGCTGATGGAGGTGATCCAGAAGCCCGATGCGCACGGCTATTCCCAGTCCAAGGGCATTCCCGGCCTGCGCCGCGCCCAGGCCAATTATTATGGCCGCCGCTTCGGCGTCGATCTCGATCCCGAGACCGAGGTGGTCGTCACCATGGGCTCGAAGGAAGGGCTGGCGTCGCTGGCCACCGCGATCACCGCGCCGGGCGACGTGATCCTGGCGCCCAATCCCTCCTATCCGATCCACACCTTCGGCTTCATCATTGCGGGCGCGACGATCCGCGCGGTGCCGACGACGCCCGACGAGGCCTATTTCGAGAGCCTGGAGCGGGCGATGCACTTCACCGTGCCGCGCCCCTCGGTGCTGGTGGTCAACTACCCGTCCAACCCGACCGCCGAGACGGTGGACCTGGCCTTCTACGAGCGCCTCGTGGCCTTTGCGAAGAAGCATGAACTGTGGGTGCTGAGCGACCTCGCCTATTCCGAGCTTTATTATGACGGCAATCCGACGCCTTCGATCCTTCAGGTGAAGGGCGGCAAGGACGTCGCGGTCGAGTTTACCTCGCTGTCCAAGACCTATTCGATGGCGGGCTGGCGCATCGGTTTCGCGGTCGGCAACAAGAAGCTGATCGCGGCGATGACGCGGGTGAAGTCCTATCTGGACTACGGCGCCTTCACCCCGATCCAGGCGGCGGCCTGTGCCGCGCTCAACGGGCCGCAGGACATTGTCGAGCGGAACCGCCAGCTCTATCACAAGCGCCGCGACGTGCTGGTCGAGAGCTTCGCCCGGGCGGGCTGGGACATTCCGAGCCCCAAGGCCTCGATGTTCGCCTGGGCTCCGCTACCCCCCGCGCTGGCGCATCTGGGCAGCCTGGAATTCTCCAAGCAATTGCTGACCGAGGCCAAGGTCGCGGTCGCGCCGGGCGTGGGTTACGGCGAGAATGGCGAAGGGTTCGTGCGCATCGCGCTGGTCGAGAACGAGCAGCGGCTTCGCCAGGCCGCGCGCAACATCAAGCGCTACCTGCAATCGATGGGCGTCAACACGCCGGGTTCGGCCAAGGTGGTGTGATCCGATTGGAGCGGTGGCGCTCGCCGCCGCTCCCGACTCCGGCGGTTTGACCCAATGGCACTGTACAAACCCCTCTGCTCGCAGGGGAGGAATGCGGTCAAAGGCGCAGTTCGACCCAGGCCGGAACCGGGCGCCCGTCTCGCAAGGCAGGGTGGAAGCGCAGGTCGGACATGACTGGCTCGATCCTGCGCCGCGTTGACAGGCTGGCATGGGCAACCCGGTCCACCCGGCCCATGGCATTGACCAACAGGCAGGCGCTGCCTGGCCCTCCCGAACCGTCCCCCACCATGGGCGAAGTGATTTCGGGCAGCCGGTCGAGGGCGGGGTGGAAGCCGCATTTCCGCGATAGCCCCTCCGGGCGGGGTACGATGGCGGGCTCAGGCGCGGCGTTCAGTTGAAAAATTTGGGGTGCGGCCCTCTTCGCTACGGCTACCATCGGGGTGTCGTCCATAAACAGACGACAGCCAATGCCCTGAAAGCCGCTGAAGATCGTGGCAATCATCGCCGCGATACTCAGATTGGCAAGGGAGGTCCCCGTCAGGCCGGTCAGGGCTCGCCACTGTATCATTCGGCCAGCCTATCACGGCACCGCAATCCGGCAAGCAGTTCTACGCCGCCCATGCAGGCCGCTCGCGCGACTGGCGCTGGCGCTTGACCGCGTACATCGCGCCGTCCGCCTGGGCGATCAGGACGTTGAGCGATCCCGTAACCGGCCCCTGCGCCAGGCCGATGCTGAGGGCCGGGTAGCACGGGCCGTCGACCAGGGCCGGGACCGCGCGATCGAAACGGTCGGACAGGCCCGCCGCGATTCCCCGTGCTACCCTCTCGTCGCAATCGGGCAGCACGCACAGAAACTCGTCGCCGCCGATCCGCACCAGCGTGCCGCGCTCGCCGATCTCGCGCTGTGCCAAGTCGGTCAGCAGCCGCAGCACGGTGTCGCCCGCGGCGTGACCCTGTCCGTCGTTCAGCGCCTTGAACCGGTCGATATCGATCAGCAGCAGCGTGACCGGGCCGTGCAGCCCGGCCTCCAGCCCCTTCAACCCGAAACGGTTGAGCGCGCCGGTCAGGCAATCGCGGCTGGCCTGTTCGGACAAACCGCGCTGGACACGCTCGGCATCGATCAGCAGCAGCGCCAGATGGCTGAGCGAGACCAGGATGATCGCGATGCCCACGCTCCAGTCGGCGGTCGTCTGCGCCGCGCTTTCCCACACCGGATCGCCCCATGCCACCAGCAGGAGGGTGGTGCGCAACAGGAACAGCGGCACCGAAGCGGCGAACATCGCGCCCATAACCCAGGCGGTGCGGATATTCTCCGTTCGCGCGATGTGAAAGAGCATCCAGGCGGCGGCGAAGTTGAACAAGGTTCGGGTGCCGCCCAGGATCATGACCGGCAGCCGCGCATCGTGGTCGCCGAACAGGACAAACGGCACGGTCAGCGTGACCATCATGGCCAGCGGAACTAGGATCGCGGCGGGCGGGCGTCGCCGGGCGAAGATCGACATGGCATGAATGCATAGGCACAGCCCGACCAGCAGCAGGACGTCGATGATCCGCTCCGGCGTAGTGAGTCGGGCGCCGTCGAAACACAGCCCCACGCCGTTGGTCACGCCGATGATGATCTTGCCCGTGCCCCACCAATAGGGCCAGCGACCGGGCTCGCGGCTGGTCATGCCGGGAAAGAAGTGGAGCAGGCCCGACAGGATGCTGCCCAGCGCAGCCACCACCTGAAGGCTGGCGATATCGAGTATCATGGTCGCGGACCCCGCACGGATAGCGGTCCCCCCGGACCAACGCGAGTCGCCTTAATATAGTATAAGTTACGGGTTAGTTTCTGTTGCGACGGCAATGGGCCGATATGGCCGTGTATCACGGCTTTGCGTCTGAAGGATTGATCCGGGGCGTCCCTAGCCGCTACGGCGGAGGGCAGACCCGCAAACCGGCCGGGCTCCTCCTTTCCGGAGGCGCGCAGCGGCCGACGGAGTGAAGAGTGAGCAACGAAGTCGAACATATGCGCGAGCATCTCCTCGCCGCCATCGCCGCCGCGCCCGCGCTGGACGCGTTGGAGACGGTGCGCGTCGATGCGCTGGGTAAGCAGGGCCGGATCACTCAGTTGCTGAAGACGCTGGGCAAGATGAGTCCCGAGGAACGCCAGGTCGAGGGGCCGCGCATCCATGGCCTGCGCGAAGTGGTGACCGAGGCGCTGGGGGCTCGCAAGGCGGGTCTGGAACAGGCGGCGCTCGACGCGCGGCTGTCGTCCGAGCGGCTGGACATGACCCTGCCGGTCGACACCGCCGGCTTCGGCACCGTCCACCCGGTCAGCCAGGTGATGGACGAACTGGCCGAGATCTTCGCCGATCTGGGCTTCGCGGTTGCGACCGGGCCGGAGGTCGAGACCGACTGGCATAACTTCACCGCACTCAACATTCCGGAGACGCATCCGGCGCGCGCGATGCACGACACCTTCTATCTGGCGGGTGTCGAGGCGGGCGGCGACGAGCGCACCGTGCGCCGCGTCCTGCGCACCCATACCTCGCCGGTGCAGATCCGCACCATGCTCGACCAGAAACCGCCGATCCGCATCATCGCGCCGGGCCGCACCTATCGCTCCGACTCGGATGCGACCCACACGCCGATGTTCCATCAGGTCGAAGGGCTGGTGATCGACAAGGGCATCACGCTCGGTCATCTGAAATGGACGCTGGAGACCTTCCTCAAGGCGTTCTTCGAGCGCGACGATATCGTGCTGCGCCTGCGCCCCAGCTATTTCCCCTTCACCGAACCCTCGGCCGAGGTCGATGTCGGCTACACCATCGAGAAGGGCAAGCGAGTCATCGGCGGTTCGGGTGGCGGCTGGATGGAGGTACTCGGCTCCGGCATGGTCCATCCGAAAGTCATCGAAGCGTGCGGGCTTGATCCGAACGAGTGGCAGGGCTTTGCATTCGGCTGCGGCATCGATCGCCTCGCCATGCTGAAATACGGAATGGACGATCTGCGCGCCTTTTTCGACGGCGATATCCGCTGGTTGAAGCATTACGGATTCGCGAGCCTCGACGTACCCACGCTGTCGGGAGGAGTCGGCGCATGAAGTTCACCCTGGGCTGGCTGAAGAGCCATCTGGACACCGATGCCGATCTCGACACCATCGTCGAGGGGCTGACCCGTATCGGCCTGGAGGTCGAGGGCGTGCACAATCCGGGCGAGGCACTGTCCTCGTTCCGCGTCGCGCGCATCCTGTCGGCCGAGCGGCATCCGCAGGCGGACAAGCTGCAGGTCCTGTCGGTCGATGCCGGTGACGGCCCGATGCAGGTCGTGTGCGGCGCGCCCAACGCGCGCGCAGGGCTGGTCGGCGTGTTCGGCGCGCCGGGGGCCTATGTCCCCGGCCTCGACGTGACCCTCAAGGTCGCGGCCATTCGCGGCGTCGAGTCGAACGGCATGATGTGCTCGGCGCGCGAGTTGCAGATCGGCGAGGGCCATGACGGCATCATCGAATTGCCCGAGGATGCAGCGATCGGCACGTCCTTCCCGGACTATGCGGGGCTCAACGATCCGGTCATCGACGTGTCGATCACGCCGAATCGCCAGGACTGCATGGGCGTCCACGGCATCGCGCGCGATCTCGCCGCCGCCGGGCTGGGCGCGCTGATCGCCCCGACCGTGCCATCGGTCGCGGGCGAGGGCGCCGGTCCCGATGTCCGCATCGAGGATGTCGAGGGCTGCCCGGCCTTTTATGCGCAGGGCGTGTCGGGCCTGACCAATGGCGAGGCCCCCGAATGGATGCGCCAGCGGCTGACCGCGATCGGGCAGAAGCCGATCTCCGCGCTGGTCGACATCACCAACTATATGACGGTCGATCTCGGCCGCCCGCTCCATGTCTATGACAAGGCGAAGCTGTCGGGCGGTCTGGTCGCGCGTCATGCCAGGGACGGCGAGACGGTCGAGGCGCTCAACGGCAAGACCTATACCCTGTCCGAGGGCATGACCGTCATCGCCGACGATGCGGGCGTGCACGATATCGGCGGCATCATGGGCGGCGCGCATTCGGGCGTGTCGGAGACGACCACCGACGTCATCATCGAATGCGCCTATTTCACCCCCGAGGCGATCGCGCGCACCGGCCAGAAGCTGGCGCTGACCAGCGACGCGCGCACCCGGTTCGAGCGCGGGGTGGACCCGGCCTTCCTCGACGACGGCCTCGCCATCGCGACCTTCCTCGTTCTGGAATATTGCGGCGGAACCGCCAGCGGCGTGACCCGCGCGGGTCAGCTGCCGGTCTTGGCGAAGGCCATCGCCTATGACCCCAATCTGGCCGAGACGCTGGGCGGCCTCCCCATCGCGGCCGACCGGCAAAAGGCGATCCTCGAGTCGCTGGGCTTCACCGTCACCGCCGACTGGCAGGTGACGGCACCGAGCTGGCGGCGCGACGTGGACGGTCCCGCCGATCTGGTCGAGGAAGTCATCCGCATCGAGGGCATCGACCATGTTCCCCCGGTGGCGCTGCCCCGCGCCCCCGGCGTCGCGCGTCCGACCGCCACACCGCAGCAGAAGCTGGAACGCCGCGCCCGCCGCGCCGCCGCCGCACGCGGTCTGGACGAGGCGGTGACGTGGAGCTTCATCAGCGAGGCGCAGGCGGCGCCCTTCGGCGGCGGCGCGTTCACGCTCGCCAATCCGATCAGCGAGGAATTGAAGGTCATGCGGCCCTCGCTCCTCCCCGGCCTGCTCGCCGCGACCGAGCGCAACATCAAGCGCGGCGCGACTGCCGTGCGGCTGTTCGAGATCGGCCGCCGCTATCTGGAGGAGGCCGAGCGGCCGACGCTGGGCGTGGTGCTGGCGGGCGACAAGTCGGCCCGCAACTGGCGGTCGGGCAAGGCGCAAGCGTTCGACGCCTATGACGCCAAGGCCGAGGCGATCGCGCTGCTCGCCCAGGCGGGCGCACCGGTCGACAATTTGCAGGTGATGGGCGAGGCGGGTGACGCCTGGCATCCCGGCCAGTCGGGCACGCTGCGGCTGGGGCCGAAGACGGTGCTGGCGGCGTTCGGCATGGTCCATCCTTCGGTGCTGAAGGCGTTCGATCTCGACGGCGCGGTGGCGGCGGTCGAGCTGTATCTCGACGCGATCCCGCCCAAGCGGGCGACGGGCTTCATGCGCCCGGCCTACACGCCCCCGGCCCTGCAGTCCGTCAAGCGCGACTTCGCCTTCCTGGTGCCCGACACGCTGGCCGCCGACATGCTGATCCGGGCGGTGCGGGGTGCGGACAAGGCCGCCATCACCGCCGCGCGCGTGTTCGACGTGTTCGCAGGGCAAGGCGTGCCCGAGGGGCACAAGTCGGTCGCGGTCGAGGTGCTGCTGCAACCCTCGCAGAAGAGCTTCACCGACGAGGAACTGAAGGCCATCGCCGACAAGATCGTCGCGGCGGCCGCCAAGCAGGGAGCACAACTCCGTGGCTAATGAGGAAAACTGGGTCCGTATCGGCAACGACCATCTGTCGGCGGCGATCAATCCGTTCGGCGCAGAATTGTCCTCGCTGAAGGACGCGGACGGCCGCGAGCTGATGACCGATGCGGACCCGGCTTTCTGGACCGGGCGTGCGCCGCTGCTGTTCCCGGTGATCGGCGTGACCCGTGACGGTATCCGCCTGAACGGTCGGCATTATCCGATGGCCAAGCATGGCTTTGCCCGCCACTCGACCTTCGAGCTGGTGACGCATGAGGCCACCCGCGCCGTCTTCTCGCTGGGCGACAGCGAGGAGACGCGCACCTCCTATCCCTTCGCCTTCCGGCTGGAGGCGGAGTTCCGGCTGGAAGAGGCGACGCTGGTGATGGAAATCCGCGTCCTCAACCGGGGCGAGGAGCCGATGCCCGCCAGCTTCGGCTTCCACCCCGCCTTCGCCTGGCCGCTGCCCTATGGCAAGGCGCGGTCCGATCACCGCATCGTCTTCGAGAAGGACGAACCCAGCCGCCTGCGCGAGATTGCCCCCGACGGCCTGATCGCCGAGGCGCGTCGCGACAGCCCGCTCGACGGGCGGGTGCTGCATCTGGCGGACGATCTGTTCACCAACGACGCGCTGGTTTGGGATCCGGTCGAGAGCCGCAGCGTCACCTATGGTGCGGACGGCGCGCCGCAACTGCGCATCGCCTTTCCGGATACCGACAAGCTCGGCATCTGGACCAAGCCGGGCGCGGCCTATGTCTGTGTCGAGCCATGGCACGGCATCGCCGACCCGGAAGGGTATGACGGCGAGTTCACCGACAAGCCCGGCGTATTCACCGTGCCGGTCGGCGGTGAGAAGGTGATGCAGATGACGGTGACGCTGGCGGGCTGATACCTCTTTAACCCCTCCCCTGAAGGGGAGGGGGGATTCGGATGGGGCCTGTCTTGTGCCACAATTTGCTGTAACAGGCGCAGCATCTCGGGCGCTCGGATGCGCCATTTCCCTATTCGACAGAGCCGCCCATGACTTCCCCCCGCCGTACCTTCGCGATCATCTCGCACCCTGACGCCGGTAAGACCACGCTGACCGAAAAGCTGCTCTATTTCGGCGGCGCGATCCATCTGGCGGGCGAGGTCAAGGCCCGTGGCCAGAATCGGCGCGCGCGGTCGGACTGGATGAAGATCGAGCAGCAGCGCGGTATCTCGGTCACGTCCTCGGTGATGACGTTCGAAAAGGACGGCGTGACCTTCAACCTGCTCGACACGCCGGGCCACGAAGACTTTTCGGAAGACACCTATCGTACCCTGACCGCGGTCGATTCGGCCGTGATGGTCATCGACGCGGCGCGCGGTATCGAGGCACAGACGCGGAAATTGTTCGAGGTCTGCCGCCTGCGCTCGGTGCCGATCATCACCTTCATCAACAAGGTCGACCGAGAGGGGCGTCCGCCCTTCGAGCTGCTCGACGAGATCGCCGACATCCTGGCGCTCGACGTCGCGCCGATGAGCTGGCCGGTCGGCATGGGCGGGTTGTTCGAGGGCATCCTCGACCTCACCACCGGCAAGGTCAGCCGTCCCGAGGGGGACAGCCGCGCCTTTCACGGCAAGGTGGACGATGCGCCGACCCTGCCCGCCGAAATCGCCGAAGAGATCGAGCTGGCCCAGGCCGGATACGCCGAATTCGATGGCGAGGCGTATCGCAACGGCGACCTGACGCCGGTCTATTTCGGCTCCGCGCTGAAGGATTTCGGTGTGGCCGAACTGATCGACGCGCTCAGCCGCCACGCGCCGCCGCCCCGCCCGCAGCCCGCCGAGCCCGCACCCGTCTCGCCGGAGAATAAGGAAGTCACCGGCTTCGTGTTCAAGGTGCAGGCGAATATGGACCCGCAGCATCGCGACCGGATCGCATTCATGCGGCTGTGCTCGGGCACCTTCAAGCGCGGCATGAAGCTGACGCCGACGGGCCATGGCAAGCCGATCGCGGTCCACTCGCCCATCCTGTTCTTCGCGCAGAATCGCGAAGTCGCCGACGAGGCTTTCCCTGGCGATATCATCGGCATTCCGAACCACGGCACGTTGCGGGTCGGCGATACCCTGTCGGAACGGGCGGACGTGCGCTTCACCGGACTGCCCAACTTCGCCCCCGAAATCCTGCGCCGCGTCTCGCTGAAGGACCCGACCAAGACCAAGCAGCTGCGCAAGGCGCTGGACGACATGGCCGAGGAAGGGGTGACCCAGGTCTTCTATCCCGAGATCGGGTCGAACTGGATCATCGGCGTCGTCGGGCAGCTCCAGCTCGACGTGCTGCTGTCGCGGCTGGATGCGGAATATAAGGTCGCAGCAGGGCTGGAGCCCGCGCCGTTCGACACCGCGCGCTGGATCACCGCCGACGACCCTGCCGACCTGAAGGCGTTCATGGATCTGAACCGCTCGGCGATGGCCAAGGATCGCGACGACAATCCCGTCTTCCTCGCCAAGAGCGCGTGGGAAGTGGGATACGTCGCCGATCGCTATCCCAAGGTCCGCTTCCTCGCCACGCGCGAGCGCTGAGACGGAACCGGAGGCCCGTGTCGCGGCTTCATGGCGCATGATCGAACAGGGAATGCCCATGAACCGCGCCGCGATCGAAGCGACCTTCGAAGCCAATGAAAAGCTGATCCGCCGCCGCGCGCTGAAGGCCGGGGCCAAGGCGCTGACCATCGGCACCGAGAGCCTCGCCGAGACGATCGACGCCATCGGCGATGCCTATGGCCTGACGGGGGCACAGCGCCGCCAGCTGGAGCCCGGCATGGCGATCGAGGCGCAGGAGATCGTCGGCAAGCTCAAGGGCTTTGTCGGCCCCGCCGCGTTGTTCAGCGATCTGCGCGGCGGCGCCGGGTTGCTGTCGCAGGCCAAGGCGGCCGGGCGGCTGGCCAAGACGGCGCGCAAGATCGGCCAGGGTGGACTGGCGGCGGGCCGGGTGGCGGCGCGTGGCGGGCGTGCGGCACGGGGGCTGCCCTGGGCGGCGCTGGGCGTGGCGGCCTGGGGCGTCGGCAATGGCGGCTGGTTCTGGTGGAAGGCGCACGCCTATAACCGGGCGTGTCGGGATTTGCTGTTGGGCGAACAGGGCGGGGTGGTCCAGCCTGCCTGATGCAGGGCGGCGGGGCGTGGGCTTCGACTTCGCTCAGCCTGAACGGATGTTTCGAGTAGATCGTATCCCTAAACCCCGTTCAGCCCGAGCCCTTCGGCTGGCTGGTAAGCCAGCCGCTCAGGATAAACGTCGGCGTTACACGCCGAAGCCGAAGGCCACGGCCGAAACGCTTACCGCTCGGCCCGGTCGTCCCAGGCAAGCCCCTCGACCAGCGAATCACGGATCGCGCGCAGGATCGCCGCCGGATCGTCTTTTACCCGCGATTCGCTTTCCAGAAGCTGCTGCACGCCGCGCACGGTATAGCCCTGTTGGTTGAGCAGCTGGTCGATGCGCCGGATCAGCGCCATGTCCTCGGGCCGGTAATAGCGGCGATTGCCCGCGCGCTGGACGGGCTTCAGCTGCGGAAAGCGGCCTTCCCAGTAACGCAGGACATGCTGCGCCACGCCGGTCTCGCGCGAAACCTCCCCGATGGTGCGCAATGCACCATCGGCCTTGCCGCCATCCGCGGGCCGTTCGGGCCTATCCCGCCGCGACAATACGATCGCGCATCATCTGGCTGGCGCGGAAGGTCAGCACGCGGCGTGGTGCGATCGGCACCTCCACCCCGGTCTTGGGGTTGCGGCCGATCCGCTCCCCCTTGTCACGCAGCACGAAGGTTCCGAACCCCGAAATCTTGACATTCTCGCCCCGCGACAGTGCTTCGCACATCTCGACGAGGATCTGCTCGACGACATCGGCCGAGTCGGATCGCGACAAGCCGACTTCCTGATGCAGCGATTCTGCCAGGTCGGCGCGCGTCAAAGTTCCAGCGTTGGTCATGTGGCCATCCCCCAATGGTATCTGGCGATCCGGTATCATACCGCCCGATGGGACCGAAAGGGATTTATCTCGGTCAATGTCAATCGATTGTTCAGAAACGTATCACCGCCGCTCCCCAGGTGAACCCGCCGCCCATCGCTTCGAGCACCAGAATGTCGTTTTCGCGGATGCGGCCGTCGCGCACGGCTGTGTCGAGCGCGAGGGGAACCGAGGCCGCCGAGGTGTTGGCATGACGGTCGACGGTGACGACGACCTTTTCGGCGGGCAGGTTCAGCTTGCGCGCGGTCGCATCGAGGATGCGGGCATTGGCCTGGTGCGGGACCACCCAATCGACATCGGCCGAGGTCAGGCCCGCCAGGCCCAGTGATTCTTCCATCACCTGCGCCAGATTGACGACGGCGTGGCGGAACACCTCGCGCCCCTTCATCCGCAGCTTGCCGACGGTGCCAGTGGTCGACGGGCCGCCATCGACATAGAGCAGGCCGTTGTGGCGGCCATCGGCGTGGAGCTTCGTCGCCAGAATGCCGCGCCCGCCTTCATCGTCGCTCTCGCGCGCTTCCAGCACCATCGCGCCCGCGCCGTCGCCGAACAGGACGCAGGTGGTGCGATCCTCCCAGTCGAGGATGCGGCTGAAGGTCTCCGCGCCGATCACCAGCGCACGACGCTGCACGCCCGAGCGCAGCATCGCATCGGCGACCTGCACGGCATAGAGAAAGCCCGAGCAGACGGCGGCGACGTCGAACGCGACGCAGTCGTTGATGCCCAGCATCGCCTGGACCTTGGTGGCGGTCGCCGGGAAGGTCTGGTCCGGGGTGGCGGTCGCCAGCACGATCAGGTCGATATCCTGCGCCGACAGGCCGGCCGCGGCGATCGCGGCCTTGGCGGCATCGGCGGCCAGCGTCGCGGTCGTCTCCTCGGGGCCCGCGATATGGCGGAAGCGGATGCCGGTCCGCTCGACGATCCACTCGTCGGAGGTGTCGACCTCTTGCGCCAGTTCTTCGTTCGACACCCGCCGGGTTGGAAGTGCCGACCCCGTACCCGTGACGATCGAACGAATCATGCGGCGTCCTCGAAATTCAGGAGATCCTCGGCAATACGCCGGGTCAGGTCGGCGCGCACCATCTTGGCCGCATTGCCGATCGCGGTGGCGACGCCCAGTTCGTTGGCGCTGCCATGGCTCTTCACCACCACGCCGTTCAGGCCCAGGAATACCGCGCCATTATGGTTGTTGGGGTCGAGATGGTCGCGCAGCAGCTGCGTCGCGGGGCGCGAGATCAGGAAGCCGATCTTCGAGCGGGTCGAGGAGCGGAAGGCGCGCTTCAGCAGGTCGCCGACAAAACGCGCGGTACCCTCGGCGGTCTTGAGCGCGATATTCCCGGCAAAGCCGTCGCACACGATCACGTCGACCTCGCCACGGGCCAGCTGGTTGCCCTCGATAAAGCCGGTGAAGTTCAGCGGAAGATGATTCTGGCCACGTAGCACGGCGGCGGCGTCGCGAATCTCGTCGGTGCCCTTCTGATCCTCGGACCCGATGTTGAGCAGCGCCACGCGCGGATTGTCGAGTTCCAGCAGGACGCGGGCATAGGCCGCGCCCATGACGGCGAACTGGACGAGGTTGCGCGCATCGCACTCGGTATTGGCGCCGAGGTCGAGCATGACGACGTCATTGTCGCCCAGCGTGGGAAGCGGCGCCGCGAGTGCGGGCCGGTCGATACCGGGCAGGGTGCGAAGCGACAGCTTGGCCATCGCCATCAGCGCGCCGGTATTGCCCGACGAGACGGCGGCGGCGGCGCGGCGCTGCTTCACCAGATCGATGGCGATGCCCATCGATGTCGTCCGCGCACGCCGGATCGCCTGGCTCGGCTTTTCATTCGAGCCGACGACCTCGGGCGCGTGAACGATTTCGGACGCGGCGGACAGATTGGGATGGGACTTCAGCCCCTCCGCAATCTGCGCCTCGTCACCGACCAGGAAGAACCGCATGCCCTCGAAGCGGCGTCGCGCTCTGGCGACACCGGCGAGCATCACGGCCAGCCCGTCGTCGCCGCCCATCGCATCGACGGCGATCCAGGCGTTATCGGCCATGGGTATCCTCTAACGGTCGTTCAGGTGAAGGTAGAGGGATCAGCCCTCGACCGACACGACCTCACGGCCGTTATAATGGCCGCAGGCGGTGCACAGATTGTGCGGACGCTTCAGTTCGCCGCAGTTCGGGCATTCCTGGAATGCCGCGACCGTCAGCGAGTCGTGGCCACGGCGCATGCCGCGCTTGGAGGGCGAAGTCTTTCTCTTGGGGACGGCCATTGCGGCACCTTATCAATCGAACAATGGGTGGAATACGCCACGATCAGCACCCATTGCGCGCCCGGATCGACGACCCGGCCGCGTGAGCACCCAGCCGGACGCATCGCGAAGCCCCGCGCCTATAGCGAGTTTTGCCGATGTTGCAAGCGTGGGCGCCAAATGGCACTCCCCGGCATCCGGCAATTTACAGGAAAGACGGCATTTATGGTCCTGCCCGTTACGCTCAGCATCGCGGCGGCGGCCGCCATCGTCAATTTATGGCTGGCCCTGCGAATCGTCATGGGGCGATTCCGCGGCAAGGTCATGATCGGCGACGGCGGCGATTCGCGACTCGCGGCGGGCATGCGGGCCCAAGCCAATTTCGTCGAATATGCGCCCTTCGTCCTGATCCTGATGGGTCTGATCGAGTTGGGCGGCGGATCGTCCTTCTGGCTGTGGATCGCCGGCGGCGCGTTCATCGTCGCGCGGATCGGCCATGGCTGGGGCATGATGCGACCCGCGCCCAATATCGGGCGGGCCGGGGGTGCGATCGGCACCTGGGCCATCCTGGCGCTATTGGCGGGGTGGGGAATCGGGATCGTCTATGCGACGCAGGCCGTTCCCGCCCCGACAACGACCGTCGTAAGGATCGACCGCTGATGACTCGCCTGCCCCTGATCGGCCTTGCCGCCCTGATGCTGACGGCGCCGCTGACCGCCGCCGCGCCCGACCCCATTTCGCCGCGGCGCCTGTCCGCCGATGTGAAGACACTCGCCTCCGACGCCTTTGAAGGTCGCGCGCCGGGGACACCGGGCGAAGCGAAGACGGTCGACTGGCTGGTTGCGCAGTTCAAGGCGATGGGCCTGCAACCCGGCGGTCCGAACGGACAATGGACGCAAAGCGTGCCGCTGATCCGTACCCAGATCGGGCAGGGGACGATGCGGGCGGGTGCGATGCCGCTGGTACAGGGGCAGGGCGTCTATGTCTCGACCGTGCGGCCCGTCGACCGGGTGGCGATCAAGGATGCGCCGATGGTGTTCGTCGGTTATGGCGTCCATGCGCCCGAGCGCGGCTGGGACGACTTCAAGGGCGTCGACCTGAAGGGCAAGATCGCCGTCTTCCTGGTCAACGATCCCGATTTCGAGGCGATGGCGGGCGACGACGCCAAGGGCAGGTTCGGCGACCGGCGCATGACCTATTATGGCCGCTGGACCTATAAATATGAGGAAGCCGCGCGGCAGGGGGCGATCGGCGCGCTGATCGTCCATGACACGGCCGGGGCGGGCTATGGCTGGGCGACGGTGATGGCCCCGGCGGGCGAGAATTACGATATCGTCCGCAGCGACCCGACTTCGCGCATCCTGTTGCAGGGTTGGCTGTCGGGCGAGTCGGCGAGCCGGCTGTTCGCTGCCGCCGGGCTGGACCTGGCACAGCAACGTGCGCGCGCCCGGCGTGCCGATTTCCGGCCGGTGGAATTGAAGGGGCAGGCCTTCTCCGCCGACCTGCCCGTCATCACCGTCCGCGCCGAAAGCCGCAACGTGCTGGCCAGGCTGCCCGGCAAGACGCGCCCCGATGAGGTCGTGATGTTCGGCGCGCATTGGGATGCCTATGGCAAGGGCAAGGCGGATGCGCAGGGTCGTACGATCCGGCCCGGCGCGAACGACGACGCGTTGGGCGTCGCGGGTGTGCTGGAACTGGCGCGTGCGTTCAAGGCGGCGCCGTCGACCGATCGCAGCCTGGTCTTCGCGCTGTGGACCGGCGAGGAGCGCGGGCTGCTGGGGTCGGAAACCTATGCGGTGAAGCCGGTCTATCCGTTGGCCAAGACCGTCGCGAACCTGACGCTCGACATCCTCCAGACGGCAGGACCGGCCAGGGACGTGATGCTGGTCGGCGACGGGCAGAACGATCTGGAGGACCGGCTGAAGGCCGCCGCCGCCGCGCAAGGCCGCACGGTGACGCCCGAGGCGCTGCCGGAGCGGGGACTGTTCTATCGCGCCGATCACTTCTCGGTCGCGCGGCGTGGTGTCCCGACGCTGCTGCTGATGGCGATCAGCGGTGCGCCCGATCTGGTCGCGGGCGGGCGTCCGGCGGGGCAGGCATGGCTGGACGGCTATATGCGCTGTTACCACCAGACCTGCGACGCGTGGGACGCGAAGTGGGATCTGCGCGGGGCGGCGGCGGATGTCGGGCTGCTGTACGGGATCGGGCGCGATCTGGCTTCGTCCCGCGATTGGCCCGAGTGGCGTGCGGGGTCGGAGTTCAAGGCGATTCGCGGAGAGAGTGCTGCGGAACGGCGGTAGTCCCTTGGCCTTCGACTGCGCTCAGGCTGAACGGGGTTTGGGGTTTGGACCCAGCCCCTACATCCGTTCATGCTGAGCGAAGTCGAAGCCCACACAAAACGCTCACCCCAATCCCAACACCCGGTCCGCCACGAACGCATTGCTCTGCCGCTCATGCCCGAAGGTGCTGGGCTGGCCATGGCCCGGAATGAACGCGGTCTCGTTCCCCAGCGGCCAGAGCTTCTCGACGATCGAGCGGATCAGTGTGTCGTGATCCCCGCCCGGCAGGTCTGAGCGCCCGACCGAGCCCTGGAACAGCACGTCACCGACCAGCGCGAAATGCGACGGGGCGTGGTGGAAGATGACATGCCCGCGCGTATGGCCCGGCGTCTCGTACACATCCAGGGTCAGCTTGCCGATCGTCACCGTGTCGCCCTCCGACAGCCAGCGGGTCGGCTCCAGCACCTGGGCGGGGATGCCGTAAGCCTGGCCATCCTCGTCCAGCCGCGCCAGCCAGAACCGATCCTCTTCCTGCGGCCCCTCGACGGGCACCGACAATGCGTCGGCCAGCGCCTTGGCCCCGCCCGCATGGTCGATATGGCCATGGGTCAGCAAGATCTTCTCGACCGTCACCCCGGTTTTGGCGATGGCGTCATGGATACGCGGCAGGTCGCCGCCGGGATCGACCACCGCCGCCTTCATCGTCGCGGTGCACCACAGGATCGAACAATTCTGCTGGAGCGGGGTGACGGGCACGATCGCGGCCCGGAGCGGCGGGTTCTGGGGAGCACTGGTCATGCCCCGGCGATAAAGGCTGGGACAGCGCGGGCCAATCGATACTTGCATGGGGGGGCAGGCGACGTGCATGGATCGTCATTCCATGGCGCGCCCCCTTCCTCCTTTCGTCCTGCTCGACGACGCCCGTGACGGGGGAGCGGCGGCGCGTCTCTATACGCGGCCGGTCGGCATCGTCACCGCACACCGGGCGGACGAGGTTCCGGCGGCGGTGGACGCCCTGCGCTCGGCCCGGGAGCGCGGGCTCGAGGCGGTCGGCTATCTGGCCTATGAGGCAGGCGCGGCGTTCGAGCCCGGCGTGCCGCCCCGCGCGATCGACGGCCCGCTTTTGTGGTTCGGCCTGTTCGAGGGCTATGAGACCGTCGCACCGGAGTCGCTGCTTCCCGATCCGGCGGGCGGCTGGATCGGCGAGATGGTGCCCGAACTGGACGCCGCGCGCCACGCCGAGCAATTCGCCGCCGTCCAGGCGCTGATCGAGGCGGGCGACCTGTATCAGGTCAACCAGACCTTTCGCGCGACCGCGCCGGTGCTGGGCGATCCGCTGGCGCTTTATGCGGGCCTGCGCGCCCGGTCGCGCGCGGGCTGGGGCGCGGTGGTGGCGACCGGGGATGCGACGATCCTGTCGCTGTCGCCCGAACTCTTCTTCGCGCTGGATGGGGGCAAGCTGACCGCGCGGCCGATGAAGGGCACCGCGCGGCGCGAAGAGGACCCGGCGGCCGATGCGCGCGCCGCCAAGGCCCTGCGCGACGATCCCAAGCAGTGCGCCGAAAATCTGATGATCGTCGACCTGATGCGCAACGACCTGTCGCAGATCGCGCGGGCGGGCAGCGTCGCGGTGCCAGAGCTGTTCGCGGTCGAACCCTATCCGACGGTGCATCAGATGGTGTCGACCGTCACCGCCGACCTGGCCGAGGGGCGTGATGCGCTGGACGTGCTGGCGGCGCTCTTCCCCTGTGGCTCGATCACCGGTGCGCCCAAGATTCGCGCGATGCAGGCGATCGCGGAGATCGAGGATTCGCCACGTGGCCTGTATACCGGCGCGATCGGGCGGCTGGACGCCAATGGCGATGCGATGTTCAATGTCGCGATCCGCACGCTCGTCTGGCCCGAGGGTGAGACCCAGGCGACGCTGGGCATCGGATCGGGCGTGGTCGCCGACTCGGTGGCGGCGGACGAATGGGACGAGTGCCTGGCCAAGGCGGCGTTCCTGGCCGGGGGGCGGCCGGATATCGACCTGATCGAGACCATGGCCTTCGATCCGCTCGAAGGTATCCAGCATCTGGAAGCGC
The DNA here is from genome assembly GCF_001422185.1 of Sphingomonas sp. Leaf257. Classification (NCBI taxonomy): domain Bacteria; kingdom Pseudomonadati; phylum Pseudomonadota; class Alphaproteobacteria; order Sphingomonadales; family Sphingomonadaceae; genus Sphingomonas; species Sphingomonas sp. Leaf257. Next base: position 260,651 of record NZ_LMMH01000032.1, on the reverse strand, counting down.
ATCTCGCGCGGATGAAGGCGAGCGCCACCGCGCTGGGCTTCCGCTTCGACCGGCATGATGCGCGCAACGAGTTGCAGGCCGCGACCTTCCGCCTGCGCGATGTACGGCGCATCCGGTTGCTGCTGGCGCGTGGCGGCGCGCTGGTGGTCGAGGTCGGGCCTGCGCCCGCTCGCTTCGACGGCGTGATGCCGGTGCGGGTCGTGCCGCTGCCCGTCTCGCCGCTCGACCTGCGGCTGCGGCACAAGACCAGCGCGCGCGGTTTCTATGACGCGGCACGGGCGGCGGCGGGGACCGGGGAAGTGGTGTTCGAGACGCCCGACGGCCTGCTGACCGAAGGCAGCTATACCTCGCTGTTCGTGCCGCGTGGCGATGTCCTGGTGACGCCGCCGCTGGCGTTGGGGCTGCTGCCCGGCGTGCTGCGCGCGCATCTGATCGAGACGGGCCGCGCGATCGAGGGGCCGCTCACGCGCGCCGATCTTCGAGACGGATTCTTGCTTGGCAATGCGCTTCGCGGATTGTTTCGTGCGGAGATGGTTGCGGATTGAGGCGATAGCGGGCTAAGGCGCGCCCGCAATCTCCTGACGCAAAGGTTCCGTTTCATGCAGCCCTCCGCCGCGCTCGGCCGTATCAGCCCGTCCCCCACGCTTGCCATCACCAGCCGCGTGATGGAGCTGAAGCGCGCCGGTGTCGACGTGATCGGCCTGGGCGCGGGCGAGCCGGACTTCGACACGCCCGACTTCGTGAAAGAGGCGGCAATCCAGGCGATCCGCGACGGCAAGACCAAATACACCAATGTCGACGGCACGCCCGAGCTGAAGGCGGCGATCGCGGCAAAGTTCGCGCGCGACAATGGCCTGACCTACAAGGCCGATCAGATCAGCGTGAATGTCGGCGGCAAGCACACCCTGTTCAACGCGATGGTCGCGACGATCGATGCGGGCGACGAGGTCGTGATCCCGGCGCCTTACTGGGTCAGCTATCCGGACGTCGTGCAGTTTGCGGGCGGCGTGCCGGTGATCGTGAAGGCGGGCCCGGAACAGGGCTACAAGCTGACCCCCGAAGCGCTCGACGCCGCGATCACGCCGAAGACCAAGTGGGTCATCCTCAACTCGCCGTCCAACCCGACGGGCGCGGGCTATACCGCCGACGAGCTGAAGGCGCTGGGCGAGGTCATCCTGAAGCACCCGCATGTCTGGGTCTTTGCCGACGATATGTACGAGCATATCGTCTATGACGGCTTCCGCTTTGCCACCATCGCGCAGGTCTGCCCCGAGCTGTACGAGCGCACGCTGACGGTGAACGGCTGTTCCAAGGCCTATGCCATGACCGGTTGGCGCATCGGCTATGCGGGCGGTGCGCCCTGGCTGATCAAGGCGATCGCGAAGCTCCAGTCGCAGTCGACCTCCAACCCCTGTTCGGTGGCGCAGGCGGCGGCGACCGCCGCCCTGACCGGCGACCAGAGCTTCCTGGCCGAGCGCAACCTGGCCTTCCAGGCGCGGCGCGACATGGTGGTGTCGATGCTGAACGCAATCGACGGCATGACCTGCCCGACGCCCGAAGGCGCCTTCTATGTCTATCCGTCCTTCGCACCGCTGATCGGCAAGTCGACGCCCTCGGGCCGGCTGATCGACAGCGACGAGGCCTTTGTCGGCTATCTGCTCGACGATGCGAAGGTGGCGGCGGTGCAGGGCGCGGCGTTCGGCCTCTCGCCCGCGATGCGAATCAGCTATGCGACGTCGGACGCGCTGCTCCGCGAGGCGTGCACCCGCATCCAGACGGCCTGCGCCGCGCTGAAATAAGCGTGAAATAATTTGCCGCTGCTGCGGCGCGAAAGCCAGCCGGTCCGGGCAAGATCCCGGATCGGCTGGCTTTTTTATGCACAAAGGTGCGCCGCAGCAATATGGCTTAACTGTGGCATGAACGACACGTCCACGTGCCGTTAATGCTGTGTTTCTATAAACGCCATTGTCGGAACGGCGACTATCGACCAGATGGCGCCCGGATGATCGCTCGCCCGACCGGGGAGCGACCCGCTAAGACAGGTGAAGTGAACGATGCGTGCCCTCCTCAAGTCCAGCTTCGTGTGGCAGTTCGCCGGCGGATTTGCGCTTGGCGCTCTCGGCCTCGTGGTCCTTCACCCGGCGGAAGCACCCAGCCGTTACGGTTCGGCGCCGGTCGAGGCGGTTCGTTAAGGGGCAGTTCGGCGGGGTGATTCCCTTGGCCTTCGACTTCGCTCAGGCGGAACGGAGGTTTGGAATACTCCTTTAAAACGGCCGTTCAGGCTGAGCGAAGTCGAAGCCCACGCCCGACGCTCAACCACTAGCCGAACCCCAAAAACACCCCATATCCCGGCGATGCGCAACACCCTCTGCATCGCCATGGCCGCGACCGCATTCGGAGCGGTCGTCCTGTCCTCCCTTCCCGCCAGCGCCGAGCGCGCCGTGCCGCTGCCGAAAGCGACGGTCGATGTGCCCGCGTCGCCCCGTCCGCAGGTGGCCGTCCTGGCGGGCGGCTGCTTCTGGGGCATGGAAGCGGTGTTCCAGCGGGTGAAGGGCGTGCGTTCGGTGACGGCAGGCTATGCCGGAGGGCGTCGCGAGGATGCGAACTACGCCGCCGTCTCGACCGAGCGGACCGGCCATGCCGAGGCGATCCGTATCACCTACGACCCGGCGCAGGTCTCCTACGCCACGCTGCTGCGCGTCTATTTCGCGATCGCGCACGACCCGACCCAGGTCGGCGGGCAGGGCCCCGATCGCGGTCCCAGCTATCGCTCGGCCATCTTCGCGCAGTCGCCCGAACAGGCCAGGGTCGCGCGCGACTATATGGCGCAGCTGGCCCGTGCCCATGCCTTTACCCGGCCGATCACGACCCGGATCGAGCAGGGCGGCTTCTTCCCAGCCGAGGCCGAGCATCAGGATTTCTACGAACGCAACCCGATGCACCCCTATATCGTGCGCTGGGACAAGCCCAAGGTCGCAGGCTTCCGTGCGGGTTTCCCGGATCTGGCGCGGGCGGGGTGAGCTAAAGAATATTCCTCCCCTGGAAGGGGAGGTGGCAGGGCGAAGCCCTGACGGAGGGGTGTCCCGCTATCGAGAGGGGTGACACCCCTCCACCAGCTTCGCTGGTCCCCCTCCCCTTGCAGGGGAGGAAGCTGGGTCACGCACTCCGCGTGAGCGACAGGAACACGTCTTCCAGATCGGCTTCCTTGGTCGAGACGTCGACGATCCCATACCCGTCCGCCTGCACCGCCGCGAGCACCTGACCGGCATTCACCTTGTCCTTGGCATAGGTGATTTCCAGCGTGCGCGTGCCCTTCAGCACGATCTTGCCGAAGCTGGCATGGTCGGGCACCGCCGCGACGTCGCGGTCGACCGTCACCGCGACGACCTTTTCCTGCGCCTTGCCGACCAGTTCGCGGGTCGGCTCGTTGGCGACCAGGCGGCCATGGTTGATGATCGCGATCCGGTCGCACAGCTCCTCGGCTTCTTCGAGGTAATGCGTGGTCAACACCACCGTCACGCCCCGGTCGTTCAACTGCCGGACATAGGCCCAGAGCTGCTGGCGAAGCTCGATATCGACGCCCGCCGTCGGTTCGTCGAGGACCAGCACGGGCGGCGAGTGGACCATCGCCTTGGCGACCATCAACCGGCGCTTCATGCCGCCCGACAAGGTGCGCGAATAGGCGTTCGCCTTGTCCTCCAGATGGACCGCGCGCAGCAATTCCATCGACCGCCGCTGCGCCTTGGGCACGCCGTACAGCCCGCCCTGGATCTCCAGCGTCTCCAGCGGCGTGAAGAAGGGGTCGAACAGGATCTCCTGATTGACGATGCCGATCGACGCCTTGGCGTTGCGCGGATGCTGGTCGATGTCGAAGCCCCAGATCGACGCCGACCCTTCGGTCTTCATCACCAGCCCGGCCAGGATGTTGATCAGCGTCGACTTGCCCGCGCCATTGGGGCCCAGCAGCCCGAAAATCTGGCCACGCGGCACGTCGAAGCTGACCCCGTCGAGCGCGCGCTTGCCGCCCTGATAGGTCTTGGCGATGCCCTGGATCGAAATGGCGGCGTCTGTGCTGGCGGTCATGTGCGTAGCGATAGGCCCGTGCGCGGGACAGGCCAAGCCGGTTTTGCCCCTCTTTGGGCAATTGCACGCGAGGCAACGCCTTGCTATCGCGCAAGCCTATGTTGCCGCCGCCCGAAACCACCCGCGTCACCCAGACCCGCGTCGCTTGCGACGGTGCCACCGACATTCCGGGCGGCGCTGCGCTCGGCCATCCGCGCGTGTGGTTGCAGATCGACGAGACCGGCTATGTCGATTGCGGCTATTGCGATCGCCGTTTCGTGCTGATCGGTGGCCCGGCGGACGGCGTGGACCAGGCGCAGCTTCCCGATCACGGCGACGGCGCCGGGCGCTAACTGAGACTCACGCCCCTCCCGCAAGCGGGAGGGGATGGGGGAGGGCAAGCCACGGGCTATAGGCTCGGTGAGACCTCATGCCCTCCCCAAACCCCTCCCGCTTGCGGGAGGGGCTTAAGAGAAGAGTGGGATTTCCCTCAGCGGAGATTTCAAACCTCGGCCGGGCATCCTATATCCCCTCGATGACCGCCACCGATCCCCGCTCGTTCCTCTACCGCGACACGCTGGACCCCGACGCGGCGCTGCGCCTCACCGCCAACGCGCTGTCCCGCGCGGACGATGGCGAACTCTATCTGCAATATAAGCGCTCGGAGGCGTTCGGCTTCGACGACGGGCGGCTGAAGACGGCCAGCTACGACACGCACTCCGGCTTCGGCCTGCGCGCGGTGTCGGGCGAGATGACCGCCTTCGCCCATGCCAACGAGCTGTCCGAGGCCGCGATCCAGCGCGCCGCGCAGACCATGGCGCTGATCGACCCCGCCAAGGGCGCCGCCGCGCCCCCGCCGCAGGGGACGAACCGGCACCTCTATACCGCGACCGATCCGCTCGACCTGATCCCCTTTGCCGAGAAGGTGTCGCTCTGCCAGACGATCGACGCCGCCGCCCGGGCGCGCGATCCCCGCGTGGTGCAGGTGTCGGTCGGCCTGTCGGGCAGCTGGAGCGTGGTCGAGATCGTCCGGGCCGACGGCTTCGTCGCCACCGATGTGCGGCCGCTGGTACGGCTGAACATCTCGGTCGTGGTCGAGCACAATGGGCGGCGCGAGACGGGCAGCTTCGGCATCGGCGGGCGTTATTTGTACGACCGGCTGGTCGCGCGCGAGACCTGGGAGCGCGGCATCGATGTCGCGCTCGCCCAGGCTTTGGTCAATCTCGACTCGGTCGCCGCACCGGCGGGCGAGATGACCGTGCTGCTCGGGCCGGGCTGGCCGGGCGTGCTGCTGCACGAGGCGATCGGCCATGGGCTGGAGGGCGACTTCAATCGCAAGGGCACCTCGGCATTTTCGGGCCGCATCGGCGAGCGGGTCGCGGCCCCCGGCGTCACCGTGGTCGATGACGGCAGCCTGGCCGACCGGCGCGGTTCGCTGTCGATCGATGACGAGGGCACGCCGACGCGCGAGGTCGTGCTGATCGAGGACGGTATCCTCAAGGGCTATATGCAGGACCGTTTGAATGCGCGGCTGATGGGCGTCACGCCGACCGGCAATGGCCGCCGCGAGAGCTTCGCGCACGCGCCGATGCCGCGCATGACCAATACCTTCATGAAGGGCGGGCAGGACGATCCCGCCGAGCTGCTGTCGCGCGTCAAGAACGGCATCTTCGCCAAGTCCTTCGGCGGCGGTCAGGTCGACATCGTGTCGGGCAAGTTCGTCTTCTCCTGCACCGAGGCGTATCGGATCGAGAACGGCCGCTTAGGCGCACCGATCAAGGGCGCGACGCTGATCGGCGACGGACCGAGCGTCCTGACCCGGGTGAAGGGCATCGGCAACGACTTCGCGCTGGACGAAGGTGTCGGCATCTGCGGCAAGGGCGGACAGAGCGTACCGGCGGGTGTGGGCCAGCCGACGCTGCTGGTCGAGGGGCTGACGGTCGGCGGGACGGCGCTCGCGGCCTAAAGATCCTCCCCGGCATGGGGAGGATCAATCGCGCTTCAACGCCCCATGTCCCGCGCCCAGCAACAATGCGATCGCAGCGCCGCCGATCAGGTTGCCCAGCGTCGACAGCGCCAGATTGTGCGCGATGCCCCCGAGCGGCACCCCTGTCGGATCGAGCGCCCAGCCGAGCGGCAGCAGCGTCATGTTGGCGATCGAATGCTCGAACCCGGCAGCGACGAACAGCGTGACCGGCGCGATCACCGCGACGATCTTGCCCGCGACCGTCTCCGCGCCGCTGGCCATCCAGACGGCGAGGCACACCAGCATATTGGCAAGGATGCCCGACGCGATCAGCGTGCCGCTCGACTTGGCGGTCTTCGCCATGGCCGTTTCGCGGGCGACGGCGGCAACCGTGCCGTCGACCGCCTCGACTCCGCCTGAAGCGAGGAACAGGCCGACTATGATCAGGCTGCCGACCAGATTGGCGAACCAGACCAACCCCCATGCCTTGGCGAGCCCCATCCCCGTCACACGCCGCTGAACGATGGACAGCGACAGCATCGCATGGCCGGTGAACAGATGCGTGCCCGTGACCATCACCAGCATCAACCCGCTGGAAAAGGCCAGGCCTGCCAGAAGATGCGTGGCGCCCATGCCCGACGGCATCCCGGCGCTGGCGATCAGATAGGCGATGCCGCCAAGGCCGATCTGCATACCCGCCGCCATGCCCAGCCACAGCACCGCCCCCATTCCCGCCGTACCCCGCTCCGCCATCGTATCGGCGATAGTCCGGGCCAGCGGCTCGCCAGTCGTATCGATCATGACGGCTCCCTTTCGCCTCTGCCTCAAAAGCCAACAGGCGGCGAACGGCTTCGATCCACTTCCTGCTCAAAATTTGGGCAGCGGCGGCGATATGCTGAATTTTTGGTGCATGACGGCGGCTGATAAACAGGCGTCCCATTCGCATTCGCCCGGAAAAGTAACGGAAATGTAAACTGGCACACCCCTTGCGATGCGGTCCCACGGGTAATGCAAAGGGGGCGCAGGTGAAGCTGATCATCGCTATCATCAAGCCGTTCAAGCTCGACGAGGTGCGCGAGGCGCTGACCACTTTGGGCGTGGCGGGCATGACGGTGACCGAGGTGAAGGGTTTCGGGCGGCAGAAGGGCCAGACCGAAATCTATCGCGGGGCCGAATACAGCACCAACATGGTGCCCAAGATCAAGATCGAGGTCGTTTGCGCGTCCGAGATCGCCGACCGCGTCGTCGAATCGATCCAGGCCGCCGCGAATACCGGCGCGATCGGGGACGGCAAGATCTTCATGCTCGATGTCGGCCAGGCCGTGCGCATCCGCACCGGCGAAACCGACGAATCGGCGCTCTGAGCAAGGGGGGATTTCGATGAAGCACATCACCAAGATGGCGACCGGCACCGCAGGCCTCGGCCTGACGCTGTTCGCCGCGCTGCCCGCCTGGGCACAGGACGCCGCGCTCCAGGCGCCGCCCGCCGCCGCCACCGCCGCGACGGTGAACAAGGGCGACACAGCCTGGATGCTCACCTCGACCGTGCTGGTCATGATGATGATCCTGCCGGGCCTGGCGTTGTTCTATGGCGGCCTCACCCGCGCCAAGAACATGCTGTCCACCATGACCCAGATCGGCGCGGCCGCGTGCCTCGCGATGCTGATCTGGGTGATGTACGGCTATAGCCTGGCCTTTGGGCCGGACGTGTCGGGGGGCGCGTCCAACTTCATCTCCGGGCTGGGCAAGGCGTTCCTGGCGGGCGTGACCCCGGCCAGCCAGTCGGCGACGTTCACCGCGGGCGTCGAAATCCCCGAATATGTCTTCGTCTGCTTCCAGATGACCTTCGCCGCGATCACTGCCGCGCTGGTGCTGGGATCGGTGGTCGAGCGGATGAAGTTCTCGGCGGTCATGGCCTTCACCGCGGTGTGGCTGACCATCGTCTATTTCCCGGTCGCGCACATGGTGTGGGCCTCGTCGGGCCTGTTCTTCAAGGCGGGCGCGCTCGACTTCGCGGGCGGCACCGTGGTGCACATCAACGCCGGTGTCTCGGCGCTGGTCGCCTCGCTGATCCTGGGCAAGCGCATGGGTTATCCGACCACGCCGATGCCGCCGCACTCGCTGACGCTGACCGGCGTGGGCACCGGCCTGCTCTGGGTGGGCTGGTTCGGGTTCAACGCCGGCTCGGCGCTGGAAGCCAATGGCTCGGCCGGTCTGGCGATGATCAACACCTTCGTCGCGACGGCGTCGGGCGGCCTGTTCTGGATGCTCGCCGAGCGTCTGGCGGGGCATAAGGGTTCGGCGCTGGGCTTCTGCTCGGGCATCGTCGCGGGGCTGGTCGCCGTTACTCCGGCGGCGGGCAATTCGGGCCCGTTCGGCGCGATCGTGCTGGGCGCCATCGCCAGCGTGGTCTGCTTCTATGCGGTGTCGGTCCTGAAGCCCAAGCTCGGCTATGACGATGCGCTCGACGCCTTCGGTGTCCACGGCATCGGCGGCATGATCGGCGCGATCGGCACGGCGGTGGTCTATGCCCCGTCGCTGGGCGGCCCGGGTGCGGCGGACTACGCCATCGGTTCCAAGCTGCTGGTTCAGCTGGGCGCGGTCGCCACGACCATCGTCTGGGCCACCATCGGCACCGTCATCGCCATGTATGTCGCCAAGGCGATCACCGGCCTGCGCGTCTCGAAGGAAGTCGAGCAGGAAGGCCTCGACCTCGGCGAGCACGGCGAGCGCGCCTATAACTGATCGGGAGCGGGGGCGAACAGAACCCCCGCACCCCACGACGTTCCTCCTGCGGACGACCTAAGCCCGGTGCGGCAACGCACCGGGCCTTTTTTGTGTGTGGGGGGGGGAAGGGCCATTCCCCATCTCCGTTCAGCCTGAGCGAAGTCGAAGGCCACGCCATGCCCTATCGGCAACCGGAATCCCGTGCACTTCGACTTCGCTCAGTGCGAACGGAGGTGGGGGATAGGCGGAACGGAGGTTGGGAAAGGTTGGTGATCGGGAGGGCTGGGCCCTTTACCGCCCCTTCGGCCCCGCCTGCTGCGCCTGTGCCGCCTTGGCCGCTTCATATTCGTCGAAGGTGCGTGACAGCAGCGCCTGGGCTTCGGCCTCGGTCACCTTGCCGTCCTTGTTGGCGTCGGCCTTGTCGAACCACAGATCGGTCAGGCGCTGGGCATGGACCGCATCGATTGCCTTCTTGCCGTTGCCCATCTTCATGATCGCGGCCTTCACCTCGGCCTTGGTCAGCACACCGTCGTGATTGGTGTCGCGCGCCTTGAACTCGCGCGAGAATTTTGCGGCGGCCGAGGCCCGCGTATCCTGCGCCAGGGCAGGGGTGGCCAACGAGGCGGCGATCAGACCGGCGACGAGAAAACGGGTCATGCACGGGACTCCCATACGGAACTTCGCAGCCGCTCCTGACGGCCTTTGGCTGTCCGCGCAATGAACGATAAGGGGAACGGATCAGCCGAAGGTTGCGTGAGGGGCGTCGAGCGCATAGGGCGCGAGGCAAATCCATCCCCTATCCTCGAAGGACTTTGCCGTGAGCGAAGATATCAAGCGCGTCGTCCTCGCCTATTCGGGCGGCCTCGACACCAGCGTCATCCTCAAGTGGCTGCAGCAGCATTATGGCTGCGAGGTCGTGACCTTCACCGCCGATCTGGGCCAGGGCGAAGAGCTGGAGCCCGCGCGCAAGAAGGCCGAGATGGCGGGTGTAAAGCCCGAACACATCTTCATCGACGATCTGCGCGAGGAGTTCGTCAAGGATTACGTCTTCCCGATGATGCGCGCCAATGCGCTGTACGAGGGGCTGTACCTGCTCGGCACCTCGATCGCGCGGCCGCTGATCGCCAAGCGCCAGATCGAGATCGCCAAGATGGTGAACGCCGATGCGGTCAGCCACGGCGCGACCGGCAAGGGCAACGACCAGGTCCGCTTCGAGCTGGGCTATTACGCGCTGAACCCCGACATCAAGGTCATCGCGCCGTGGCGCGAATGGGACCTGACCAGCCGCACCAAGCTGATCGAGTTCGCCGAGGCGCATCAGATCCCGGTGTCGAAGGACAAGCGCGGCGAAGCGCCCTTCTCGACCGATGCGAACCTGCTGCACACCTCGTCCGAGGGCAAGGTGCTGGAGGACCCGTGGGATGAGGTCCCCGATTACGTCTATTCGCGCACGGTCAATCCGGAGGACGCGCCCGACGTGCCGGAGACGATCACCATCGATTTCGAGCGGGGCGACGGCGTCGCGCTGAACGGCGAGGCGTGCTCGCCCGCGACCCTGTTGACCAAGCTCAACGAACTGGGCCGCAAGCATGGCATCGGCCGCCTCGACCTGGTCGAGAACCGCTTCGTCGGCATGAAGAGCCGCGGCATGTACGAGACGCCGGGCGGCACCATCTATGCGCTGGCGCATCGCGGCATCGAGCAGATCACGCTCGACCGGGGTGCCGCGCATCTGAAGGACGAACTGGCACCGCGCTATGCCGAGCTGGTCTATAACGGCTTCTGGTTCTCGCCGGAGCGCGAGATGCTGCAGGCCGCCGTCAACTATAGCCAGGAGAAGGTCACCGGCACCGTCCGCCTGAAGCTGTACAAGGGCCAGGCGATCGTCACGGGCCGCAAGTCGCCCTATTCGCTCTATTCGGAAAAGGTCGTCACCTTCGAGGACGATCAGGGCGCGTACGACCAGCGCGACGCGGCGGGCTTCATCAAGCTGAACGCGCTGCGCCTGCGCCTGCTGGGGCGTCGCGACCAGATCTGATCCGATCTCACCGTTCTGAAGGGGCAGGGCCGATATGGTCGATGACGGCCGACAGGACGGGATGACCGAAAAGGGGGCGGGGCTGTGGTGGCAGTCCCGCCCCTTCTTGTTGCTATGCATGCTGGCCTCGGCGATCCCGCTGCTCTGGCCCGCCGTGCCGCCGCTGGGCGACATGGGCGACCATATGGCCAGCTATCGCATCCTGGCCGAGGCGGGGCAGGCGCCGCTGGCGCGCTATTATGCGGTGCACTGGGCGGCGGTCGGCAATCTGGGCGTCGAGGGGATCGTACTCGCGCTGCACCATGTCTTCGGCATGGGGGTGGAGCTTGCCGCCAGGCTTGTCGTCATGGCCATTCCGCCGCTGACCGTGGCGGGGCTGATCGCCCTGGCGCGAGAGGCCCATGGGCGGATGCCCGCCAGTGCCATCCTGGCCTTTCCGCTGGCTTACGGCCCCGCCTTCCAGATGGGCTTCGTCAATTTCTGTCTGGCGCAAGGGTTTGTGTTCCTGGCCATGGCGCTCTGGCTGCGGCTGGCGCGGACCAGGGGCGCGGCGTGGCGGATCATCCTGTTCACGCTGCTCGCGCCGCTGCTGTGGCTGGTCCATGCGCTCGGCTGGGCGCTGCTGGTGGCCTATGTCTTCGGCATGGAGGCCGGGCGGCTGGTCGAGCAGGGGCGGCGCTGGCCAAAGGCGGTGCTGCGCGCGGGCGTGACGGTGACCCCGATGGCGTTGCCCGCGCTGTGGATGATCCGGTCGGGCGGGGATCAGGTTGCGGGAGAAACCGGGCGCTGGTTCCTGTCCTACAAGCTGCGCTGGATCATGACCCTGTTCCAGGAACGCTGGATGGCGTGGGATCTGGCGGCGGTGATGGGGCTGTTGTTCTTCGCCTATGTCGTGATCCGGTCGCGCCGCCTGTCGGTCCGCCCGGTGCTGGGCGTGCCCGCCGCGATCGGGTTCATCGTCTTCCTCGCCCTGCCCTATCTGTTCCGGGGCGGGGCCTATCTCGACATGCGGATGCTGCCCCCGGCGGTGATGCTGGCCTTGTTGTCGGTATATGGGCGCCCGGCGTGGTCGGAGCGTGGACTGGCGGTCGCCGCGACCGTCTTTTTCGTGGCGCGGCTGGCGGGCACGACCATCGCCTTCGCGCAGCTGGCACAAGGGCATGATCGCGAGTGGCGAGCCATTGCCGCGCTGCCGCCGGGCGGCACGGTGCTGGTCCTGGCCAATGTCAACGCCGAGTCACGCTGGGGGGCACCCCGGCTGACCCATATAGGCGGGCTTGCCGTCGTTCGCGCGGGCGTGTTCACCAACGGCCAGTGGACGGTGCCGGGCCAGCATCTGATCCAGCCCCGTCTGGCCGGGGCCGGGCGGTTCGACCGTGACCCGTCCTCGCTGATCTTTCCACCGGGCGGCGAAGGGGGACTGACCGACTTCGAGGATGCGATCCGCGATTTCGACCGATGCACCTTCGATGCGGTCTGGACGATCGGTTTTCCCAAGGAGCGGACCCGATCGCCCGATCTGACGCCGGTCTGGGCGCAGGGCAATTCCGCCGTCTATCGCGTTCGTCGCGGCCGATGCTTGTCGGACGCCCCTTCGGTCCGCTAGGCACCAGCAGATGAATGGGGGAAAGCTCAACTGGTGGCAGACGCGGTGGTTCGTGGCGGCGATGGCGCTGCTCGCCGCCGTGCCGCTGCTCTGGCCCACCGTGCCGCCGCTGGTCGACCTGCCGGGGCATATGGGGCGGTATCGCGTCCAGCTGGAATATGCCAACCAGCCCTGGCTGGCGCATTGGTATCGCTTCGAATGGCAGATGATCGGCAATCTGGGCATCGACCTGCTGATCGAGCCGCTCGCGCCGATCTTCGGACTGGAGCTGGCGGTCAAGCTGATCGTCATCGCCATTCCGGTCCTGACCGTCACCGGCCTCCTCTGGATCGCGCGCGAGGTGCAGGGGCGCATTCCCGCCACCGCGCTGTTCGCGCTGCCGCTGGCCTATAGCTATCCGTTCCAGTTCGGCTTCGTGAACTTCGCGCTGGCGATGGCGCTGGCGCTGAACCTGTTCGGCCTGTGGCTGCGCATGGGGCGGCTGGGCGCGGTGCGGTTGCGGGCCATCATCTTCGTGCCGCTGTCCTGCCTGCTCTGGGTGGCGCATACCTTCGGCTGGGGCGTGCTGGGCGTGCTGGCCTTCTCCGCCGAGCTGATCCGCCAGCACGACATTCGCCGGGCCAAGGGCGCGCGCGGGGTGCGGGGCTGGGCCGAGTCGGCCTTCCATGCCGGGCTGGGCTGTATCCCGCTGGCGCTGCCCATGGTGCTGATGGTGCTGTGGCGTTCGGGCGCGGATGTAACCGGCAAGACCGGCGACTGGTTCAACTGGCGCTGGAAGATCAACTGGGTCACCATGGTGCTGCGCGATCGCTGGATGGCGTTCGACCTCGCCTCGGTCACGGTGCTGTTCCTCGTCCTGCTCAAGGGCGTGCGCGACGAGCGGGTCGAATATTCGCGCAACCTGGTGCTGTCGGCGGCCTTCCTGTTCGTCGTCTATCTACTGCTGCCGCGCGTCGTCTTCGGCTCGGCCTATGCCGATATGCGTCTCGCCCCCTATGTGCTGGCCATCGCACTGATCGCGCTGCGCCCCCGGCGCGGGCTGTCGTTGCGCGGCGCCTCGACGCTGGCGATCGTGGGGTTGTTGTTCTTCGTCGTGCGGATCGGTGCGACCACGGTCAGCTATGTCATGTACAGCAACGATTACGACCGGGTGCTGAGCGCGCTGGATCATGTGCCGCCGCGCGCGCGGTTGCTGACCTTTGTTGGCCGTCAATATTGTGCCGATGTCTGGCCCTCCAGCCGGTTGGAGCATGTCGCGGGCCTCGCGCTGGAGCGCAAGCTGGCCTATGCCAACGACCAATGGTCGATGGCCGGTGGTCAGCTGCTGACGGTACGCTACGCCCCCGCCAAGCGGTTCGCACATGACCCGTCGGAGATCGTGACCCAGCGGCGCTGTCGCGGGCAATGGTGGCGCCCGGTCGAAACCGCGCTGAAGCTGATGCCGCGCGACGCCTTCGACTATGTCTGGTTGGTCCATGCGCCGCGTTACGACGAGGCGCTGACGCGCGGGCTGACGCCGATCTGGCGCGAGGGCGACAGCGTCCTCTACCGGATCGACGATCGCCGCCCGATCATCGATCCGGCGGCCTATGAACTGCTCAGCCGTCCCTCGCCCGATGAGGACAAGCGGGCGCCCGCGCGGCGCAAGGCGACCCCCGACAAGGACGACAATTAAAGCACGATGATATGAGACGCTCCCCTCCCCTTCAGGGGAGGGGCCGGGGGTGGGGCGTTTCCACAAGTACGGGATTGGTCGAAAGTCCCCACCCCAACCCCTCCCCTGAAGGGGAGGGGCGCGCTTTGACCAAAGGCAACTTCATCCTGCCCGACGCCTCACCCCCGTCGGAACGGGGTCAATTCGCCCAGATACTCGCTTTCCGCCTCGATCGCCTGACGCTCGCGTTCCACGAACTCGGCGACGGCGTGGCGGAAGGCGGGGTGCGGGATATAATGCGCCGACCAGGTCGGCACCGGGACATAACCCCGGGCCAGCTTGTGCTCGCCCTGCGCCCCCGCCTCCACCGTCGCCAGCCCGCGCGCGATGGCGGCGTCGATCGCCTGGTAATAGCACAGCTCGAAATGGAGGAAGGGCACCTCCTCGACCGCGCCCCAATAGCGGCCATAGAGCGTGTCCTCGCCGATCAGGTTGAGCGCCCCCGCGATCGGCACCCCGTCGCGCTCGGCAAGGATCAGCAACACCTTGTCGCCCAATTGCTCGCCGATCCGGTCGAAGGCGGCGCGGGTCAGATAGGGCTGGCCCCATTTGCGGCTGCCCGTATCCTGATAGAAGACCCAGAAGGCATCCCAATGCTCGGGGCGGATCTGGTCGCCGGTCAGGTGGCGGATGGTTAGCCCCTCGACGGCGGCGGCGCGTTCCTTGCGGATCGCCTTGCGCTTGCGGCTGGCGAGCGCGTCCAGGAAATCGTCGAAGCTGCGATAGCCGTCATTGCGCCAGTGGAATTGCACGCCCTCGCGGATCAGCCAGCCCGCCGCCTCGAAATACGGCAGCTGATCGGGCGCGACGAAGGTGACGTGCGCGGAGGACAGCTCGTTCTGGTCGGTCACCGCCTCGATCGCGGCTATCAGCGCGGGCGCGAGCGCGGGGTCGCGCAGCAGCAGCCGGGGGCCGGGAACGGGCGAGAAGGGCGCGGCAATCTGAAGCTTGGGGTAGTAACGCCCCCCGGCACGCTCCCAGGCATCGGCCCAGCCATGATCGAAGACATATTCGCCCTGGCTATGCGCCTTGAGATAGGCGGGGGCGATCGCGGCGGGCTGTCCGTCCGGGCCGTCGATGACGATGGGGGCAGGCGTCCAGCCGGAGCGGCCGCCGACGCTGTGCGACGTTTCCAGCGCGGTCAGGAAGGCGTGGGAGACGAACGGATTGGCCGTGCCCGCGCAGGCGTCCCACTGGTCGGGGGACAGGGCGGCCACGCCGGACAGGATACGCGCGACGGCGGTGGTCATCGCGGTGGGATATGCGGTGTGGAGTGGGGTGGGACAAGGGGTGGGCAGTTCGCTTGTGGCTTTCCCTCCCCCATCCCCTCCCGCCTGCGGGAGGGGCGTGATTCGTGGCAGCGAAAGGCTTCTATCGCGAAGGCGGGAAGACGCCCGCCGGGTATCGCTCCCCTCCCGCAAGCGGGAGGGGATGGGGGAGGGCAGGGCCGCGAGCTATGCACTCTCGACCCACCCCAGAAAATCACCCCAATTCGACGATCGCATCCACCTCGACCGCCGCGCCCAGCGGCAGCACCGGCACGCCCACCGCGGATCGCGCATGGCGGCCCGCATCGCCGAACAGCGACACCATCAGCTCCGACGCGCCATTGGCGACCTTGGGCTGGTCGGTGAAGTCACCGGCCGAGTTCACGAACACGCCCAGCTTCACGATCCGCTTCACGCGCGACAGGTCGCCGCCCAGATACTTTTTGATCTGCGCGACCAGCATCAGGCCGCACGCCTGCGCCGCCTTCTGCCCGTCTTCCAGCGAGACGCCGTCGCCCAGCCGTCCGGTGACGAGCTGGCCGTCGATGAAGGGCAACTGGCCGGAAATGTGGAGAAGCCCGCCCGCCTCGACGACGGGGACATAGGCGGCGACGGGGGCGGCAGCCTCCGGCAGGGTGAGGCCGAGCTGCTCGAGCGCGCGATCGATATGCGTGGTCATGGGGCGAGACATGGCGCGCTCGCCCCGTTCAGGTCAAGCGCCCGGTCGATTCGGGGCAGGCCGGCCTTCATCGAAACGCGCGGCGATCCAGGCTTCCGCCTCGCGCCAGTCGTCGATCCGGGCATGGGCGTCGGGCGCGGGGGCGACGTGCGGGGCCATTTCGGGCTCGGACACCATGTGCAGCCGGTGGACCTGCGGCGCATGTTCGGCGACCGAGGCATGATGCTGGGCAAGGTCGTCGACGAAGACGGTGACGGGGTGGCCGTGCTCGGCGACCAGCTTGGCGACCGGCGCGCCCTTGGGTCCCGTATTGCACTGGACCCGGTGATGGATGCCGAAGCGCGCCAGCTGTTCGATGCGGGGGCTGCGGCATTCCTCGATCAGGTTGGTCAGGATGACGATATCGGCGCGGGTCGCCAGCGCCGCCAGCGCCTCGGCGGCGTGCGGCACCAGCGTCTGGCGGTCCATCTGGCCGGGGAAGAAGCCGTGCAGCAGGTCCCAGGCCTCTGCCTGCGTCGGCGCGGGGCCGCCGCTGCGCCGGGTCAGCGACCCGAAGAAATCATGCCGGTCGAGCGCGAAGTCCATGTCATGCGCTTCGTCCAGCCAGTCGCGGAAGTGGCGGACCATGTGGACGAGCACCTCGTCGCAGTCGCAGATCAGCAGCGGCTTCATGCGGCCTCCAGCACCCGGCGGGCAGCGACCAGCGATTCGGGGCGCACATCCAGCGACTCGGCGCATTCGATCAGATCGGCCTCATGCCCCTCCAGGAAGGACAGGATGGCGGCGAGCATGCCGGGCTCGCCCGCCCCGCCGCGCAATTCCTCGACCGACAGCCCGGTCAGCGCCAGCAGCCGTTCGGCGCGCGACGGGCTTTGCAGCGTCCATATGAGCGCCTGCAGCGCCAGGGCCATATTGGCTTCGATTGTATCCGGTCCGGGCATTGCCTATCGTGTCCGTCGTAATGGTGGAGACCGCGTGACAAGAAAGGTGCTCGTTGTCGAGGACAACGAACTCAATCTGAAACTCTTCTGCGACCTGCTGCGCGTGCACGGCTTCATCGCCGAGCCGGTGCGCGACGGGCGCGAGGCCGTGGCGCGCGCTCGGGAGGTGGAGCCCGACCTCATCATCATGGACATCCAGATGCCGCATGTGACCGGATACGAGCTGATCCTGGAGCTGAAGGCCGACGAAGAGTTGCGCCGCATCCCGGTGATGGCGGTGACCGCCTATGCGGGCCGCGACGACGAGGACCGTATTCGCGCGGCGGGGGCGGATTCATACGTGTCCAAGCCGATCAGTCTGATGCGGTTCATGGAGGCGGTGAACGCGTTGTTGTGAGGGGGGCGATCTTAGTTCGCCTCGCCCCCCACCGTTCGCACTGGCGAAGTTGAAGTGCACGCTCCGGCCCTTTGTCACGCGCGTCATCCTGTGGCCTTGGATTTCGCTCAGGCTGAACGGCGTCGGGGGCGAGCAAAATGTCTACTTTTGGTGGAATGTGGTCGTTTGGCCCCAGCTACTTCGATTGGCTCATAGGTCTAGAGAACTGGTACTCATTAAATATCTCGACAGTGGCCAACTCCGGCCCCTCGTTCCAGATTGAAACCCAATTTTCTGGGTGAATGTCGACCGAGTGCGGGTAGCCGTCGTGAAGGATCACAAGGGCTTCGCCCTTTGGCGGAACCTCATACTGGTCGCAAAGTGGCTCGATGAAGATCGTCAACGGTGTTTCGAGATAATTGCGGATAGGCAATCGCAAAGGGCTGCTCCATCTTCCGATGCCTCATGCTGGATCGTCGCAAGAATGTCGGCAAGTGGGCATTAGCAGAACGCCCGCCTTGTGGCGAAGTAGCCATCCGGCCATTGCGTGAAGCGCCGAAAAGCTGCCGTTCGGCTTCAAGGCTCGAGCTCGCAAGCAGCAGAATCGAACGCAAAGTAGCGGCCGCCAGTAAGCATATGAGGAGCATGTTCCCGCCACCATGCAGCGGCACTTGGATGATGGTCGGCTAGGTGATCTACTGCCGCCTTCGCGTTTACCATGTAGCCCCTGACCATAAAGGTCTTGCCCGAAAGAACCGCCCACATCCGCGAAAGCCAGTGGCGGGGTCCAGTCAGCACACCCAAGCTTCGCCACTCACGCTCATGCTTCGAAGCCAATGGCAAAGACAAGCCGATCCATGCGTCTCTAACCCATTCCGGAGCTTCGCCGATGGGTCGGTGCACGATCCGAATGTTCATAGTACTAAGCTGTCACGCTCTACGAACGTCCGCAACGAAGAAAGCGGCGCGTCGCTCTTCATCTCGGCTTTTGGGCGAAAGCGGACCCTGTCGCTTTTAGACTCAGTCCTCCGAATCATCCTCAACCACCGCAGCCTTCCGCCCCTTGAACCCCTGCGCGACGACAAACCATTCCACCGAACCCTTGCGGCTCGACGGCGGCTTGGCGTGCTTCACGGTGGCGAAATGGCGTTTCATTTCGGCGACCAGCTGCGAATCGGCGCCGCCCGCGAAGACCTTCGACACGAACACGCCGCCGGGCGACAGCACGTCGCAGGCAAAGGCGAAGGCCGTCTCGACCAGTCCCATGGTGCGCAGCGCGTCGGTCTGCGGGTGGCCGACGGTGTTGGCCGCCATGTCCGACATGACCAGATCGGGCGCGCCGCCCAGCGCCTCCATCAGCTTGCCGGGCGCGGCGTCGTCCATGAAGTCCATCTCGAAGATGGTCACGCCGTCGATCGGATCGACCGGCAACAGGTCGATGCCGACCACGCTGGCGTTCGGAACCTGACGCCGCACCACCTGCGCCCAGCCGCCGGGTGCCAGCCCCAGGTCGATGATCCGCTTCTTGCCGCGCAGGAAGCCGAAGCGTTCGTCCAGCTCGATCAGCTTATAAGCCGCGCGGCTGCGATACCCCTCCGCCTTGGCACGGCGGACATAGGGGTCGTTCAGCTGGCGCTCCAGCCAACGGGTCGACTGGGCGGTGCGCTTCCGCGCGGTGCGCACCCGCTGGTGCAGCCCTGCATTGCCTCTGCTCACGTTCTGGCGATTCCCATCAAGCGGCGCAGGATTCCCTCGCGAATCCCACGGTCTGCGATCCCTAGCCGCTCGGCGGGCCAGAGGTCCAATATCGTCTCCAGGATGGCGCATCCCGCCACCACTAGATCGGCGCGTTCGGGGCCGATACACGCCACCTTGCCGCGCGCGGCCAGGCTCTTGCGCGACAGGTCGGCGCTGATCGCGCGCATCGCGGACGTGGGCACAATCAGCCCGTCGACGGCGGCGCGGTCATAATGGCTGAGCCCTAAGTGGACGCTGCCCAGCGTCGTCACCGTGCCGCTGGTGCCCAGCAGTCGAGGGCTTTTCAGGTTCCGGGGCAATCGCGCGGCGAAATCGGCGAAGCTGTCCGCCACCATGGCGCGCATCCGGGCATAGGCGGCCAGCCGCCCGGCCTCGCCCTCGCCACCGCCCGCGCTCTCGGTCAGCGAGACGACGCCCCAGGGGGCCGAATGCCAGTCGAGGATGCGGGGGCTGGGGCTGCGCGTGTCGACCAGCACCAGTTCGGTCGAGCCGCCGCCGATGTCGAACACCAGGGCGGGGTCGTCACCCGGCTCGATCAGCACGTGACAGCCGAGCACGGCCAGCCGCGCCTCTTCCTCGGCCGAGATGATGTCGAGATGGATGCCCGTCTCGGCCAGCGCGCGCGCGATGAAGGCGGGGCCGTTGGCGGCGCGGCGACAGGCCTCGGTGGCGACGGCGCGCGACAGGGTGACGTTGCGGCGCTTCAGCTTGTCGGCACACACCCGCAGGGCTGCAATGGTGCGGTCGATCGCGGCGTCGGACAGGCGGCCGGTCGTCGCCAGTCCCTCGCCCAGCCGGACGATCCGCGAAAAGGCGTCGACGACCGCAAAGCCGCCGCCCTGCGGCCGCGCGATCAGCAGGCGGCAATTATTGGTACCCAGGTCGAGCGCGGCATAGGCCTGCGCATCCGACCACCGGCCACGCTGGGGCCGGGGGGGTGCCGAACGGGCAGGCGGCTTGGCCTGCCGGTACGGCCTTCGGGTGGGAACATCCCCCATCGCCGTATCTCGCTTATTCTGTTCTATCCGTCACGAACATGAGTGTTCGCCGGTGCTTGAAGCCCAAGGTAGCGAGTCGGCGCCCGCGCGACAAGACGCACGGCCGCCGCCATGGCGGAATTCGGTTGACAGGGGTGATTCGGCCGCCTAGAGGCACGCCCCTGTTCGATGCCCCGTCGTCTAAAGGTAAGACCACGGACTCTGACTCCGTTAATTGAGGTTCGAATCCTCACGGGGCATCCAGATCTCTCTGAAATCGCCGGTTTCTTCACGTTCGCGGGGATCGCGTGATGAGGGCGTTTGTGCGGCTGCGACCCGGAACCGGGCCGTGTGGGACGGGGTTGCCATCGTCATGGTCGTGATCGGATGCCTGCTGCTCGTCATCCTGCCGCTCATCGGTCTGGTGATCGGCGGTTATCTGGGTGGGCTTGCAGTCGGCCTGTGGACGGCACTGGGTGGCTTTGCGGTGGCCTTCGCCGTCTGTTCGTTGTCGGTCATCGCCCTGGTAAAGGCGCGCCCTTCGCGCTGAGGTCCAGCTCGAAGCCCGGCATTGTTGACGGAATGCGGCGCAAGACAGGGCCGTAGCCGAACGCTATGAGCGCAGCATGCCCCGGCTGCTCCTGTTCAACAAACCCTATGGGGTCCTATCGCAATTCACGGACAAGGGATCGCCCACGGTTCGGTCGACCTTGTCGGAGTTCATCGCGGTGAAGGGCGTCTATCCCGCCGGACGGCTCGATCGGGATAGCGAGGGCCTGTTGCTGTTGTGCGATGACGGGCGGTTGCAGGCGCGCATCGCCGATCCGCGCTTCAAGATGCCCAAAACCTATCTCGTCCAGGTCGAAGGCGATCCGCAGGAGCCGGAATTGGCGCGCTTGCGGCAGGGCGTCCGCCTCAAGGACGGCATGACCCTGCCCGCCGATGTGGCGCGTATCGACGCGCCGGACCTGTGGCTGCGCGATCCGCCGATCCGCCAGCGCAAGCTGATCCCCGACAACTGGCTGAAGATCACGATTCGCGAAGGGCGCAACCGGCAGGTGCGCCGCATGACGGCGGCGGTCGGGTTGCCCACGCTGAGGCTGGTTCGCTGGTCGATCGGCGACTGGTCCGTCGCCGGAATCGCGCCGGGCCAGTTCGTGGAGGCTCCTGCTCTGGGCAGGACGGGCGGCGGCGCGCAGGACCGGTGAGAACGGCATAGGCCGCTTGGCGGGGCACACTGGCCCCCGCCGCCTGTTGCGATCGACCGCGAAAACTGATTTGAGGCTTTGACGCCTTCCGCTTCCCCAAGCGCCTGGCAGGTTTTGGATTCCATGAATTATCGCCACTCCTTCCATGCGGGCAACAGCGCCGATGTCGTGAAGCACAGCCTGCTGATCGCGCTGGTCCGGGCCTTGCAGCAGAAACCGGGCGCGTTGACCCTGATCGACACCCATGCGGGTTGCGGACTTTACGACCTTGGCGGCGAGCAGGCCCAACGGACCGGCGAAGCCGCCCAGGGCGTGGCGCGGGCCTTTGCCGACACCGACCCGCTGCTGGACGATTATCGCGCCGCCGTGCAGGCGGTGAATGATGGGGCGGAGCCGCGCCTCTATCCCGGCTCGCCACGGTTCCTGGCGCAGCTCCTGCGCCCGCAGGACGTGCTGATCCTCAATGAAAAGCACCCCGAGGACGCCCGTACCTTACGCGGTGCGATGCGCGGGACGCCTGCGGCCGTGCATGAGCGCGATGCCTATGAGCTCTGGCTGGCGATGCTTCCCACCCGCACCCCGCGCGGCGTGGTGGTGGTCGATCCACCGTACGAACAGACAGACGAACGCGCCCGCATCACCGCCACGCTCGCGGCGGCGTATCGCAAATGGGCGCATGGCGTGACGGTCATCTGGTATCCGCTGAAGGACCGCGCGACGCACGGGCGGTGGAAGTACGACCTGCACAAGCTCGGCATTCCGAAATTCCTGTCGGTCGAGCATTGGCTATATGATGCCGATCAGCCGGGCATCTATAACGGTGCGGGCCTTTTCATCGTCAATCCGCCCTATGCCTTCACACAGGCGCTGCCGCCGCTGCTGGAATCCCTTCGTGCCGCACTGGCCCCGGAAGGGCATAGCGGCGAGATCAGGGCGGATTGGCTGCGCGACTGAAGGGGGCTGGTTCCAGGCTGGAGCGTGAGTTTCTGTCCGGAACGCCGACCGACAAGGCCCTGGTTCCGTCGACGATGCGCCGTGCCTCTGGCGCAGCCCGGCACCCGCGTCAGGCGATGTTTCGCTTCAGCAGCACCAGCATGGGGTCGCCCTCGACCGCATGAGGTTCGAAGCCCATCTCTTTTTCGATCGTGATGGCGGAGCGGTTTTCGCGGTCCTCGATCGCCTCTATCGTGCGATATCCCTTGCGCCGCGCATGTTCGACCAGATGGTCGAGCAGCGTCCAACCAATACCCTGCCGTTTCATATCGTGTCGGATGGCGATGGCGGCTTCGGCGGTGGTCGAGTGGTCGTCGCCCGCCAGCATCGCCGCCGCCAGGATCGATCCGTCGTCGGCAAAGGCGATCAGGCTTTCGGTGTGCCTGTCATTCGTATCGATCATGCTCCTAAGCCGCTCATGGCTGACCTCGCGCACGCCGGTCAGGAAGCGGAAACGCAGGTCCTCGGGCGAGACATGGGCGAAGAAGGCGGCCAGCGCCGTTTCGTCCTCGCCGCGCGCGCGGCGAACGTGCAGCCGCACGCCTTGGCGGGTGACAAGCAACTCGGTGTCGGCGATCGTCATGATGTTCTCCTCGATGGCTGCGACCATGGTGCGTTTGCCCGCTCGTGACATTGACTATCGTCAAGACGGCAACATCGTTCCCGTTTCCATGTAACGACGATGCCAGGACAGCGCTTCGGCGGGGAGCGAGGGGGCGTGAAGGCCATAGGACCCGCCCTCGGCGCGCATCGCATAGTCGGCGAGCATCGGTCGGTAATCGGGATGCGCGCAGCGTTCGATCACGGCTTTGGCACGCTGGCGCGGCGACAGGCCGCGCAGGTCGGCCAACCCCTGTTCGGTGACGATCACCTCCACGTCCTGCATGATGTGGTCGACATGCGAGGCCTGCGGCACGATGGCGGAAATCTTGCCGCTTTTTGCGGTCGAGGGGGTCATGAAGATCGAGACATAGGCGTTGCGTGCGAAATCGCCCGATCCGCCGATGCCGTTCTGGATGCGCGATCCCATGACCAGCGTCGAGTTGACGTTGCCATAGATATCCGCCTCGATCAGGCCGTTCATCGCGATGCACCCCAGGCGGCGGACAAGTTCGGGATGATTGCTGATCTCCTGCGGGCGCAGGATCATGCGGTCCCGGTACGCGGTCATGTTGGCGTTGAGCCGCGCCGCCGCCTGCGGGCTGAGCGAAAAGGCGGTGGCCGACGCCATGCGCAGGCGACCGGCATCGAGCAGGTCGAGCATCCCGTCCTGGATCACCTCGGTATAGGCGGTCATGGGGTCGAACGGCGCGTCGACCAGGCCGGACAGCACCGCATTGGCGATGTTGCCGACCCCCGACTGGATCGGCAGCAGGGCGGGGGGCAAGCGTCCGCGCGAGACCTCATGGGCCAGGAATTCGATGACGTGCCCGGCAATGGCGCGCGCGGTGTCGTCGGGCGCGGCGAAGGGCAGGTTGCGGTCGGGGGCCTCGGTTTCGACGATGGCGACGATCTTGTCGGGATCGCAGGCCAGATAGGGCGTGCCGATCCGGTCGTCCGGCCGCACCAGCGGGATCGGCACGCGTTCGGGCGGCAGGCGGGTGCCGTAATAGATGTCGTGCATCCCCTCCAGCGCTGCGTCCTGCCAGCGATTGACCTCCAGGATGACGCGCTTCGCCCGGTCTGCCCAGGTCTTGTTGTTGCCGACCGACGACGAGGGGATGAGCGATCCGTCGGCGCGAATCCCCGATACCTCGATGATCGCGGTGTCGAGCGGGCCTAGCACGCCTTCCCAGGCCATTGGCGCGACCTGGCTGAGATGCATGTCGAGATAGTCGATCTCGCCCCGGTTGATCTTCTCGCGCGCGACCGGATCGCCGCTATAGGGCAGGCGCTGGGCGATGCCGTCGACCGCGGCCAGCGCGCCGTCCAGTTCGGGGCCGGTCGAGGCGCCGGTCCATAGGTTGACGCGGAACGGATGCCCCGCGCCGTGGGACTCGGCGATGCGCTTGGCCAGCGCCTGGGGCACCATCTTGGGATAGCCGGAGCCGGTGAAGCCGCTGGTCGCCACCGTTTCGCCGGGGCGGATCAGGGCGGCGGCGGTGTCGGCATCGGTGATACGCGAACGAAGGGCGGTACAGGCGATACGGTCGGTCATTGTTTCTCCAACGCTGGCGGGCGGGGCCGGAGCCACCGCCCGCCGCGATTTCAGGCCGCCAGGTCGAGGACGATGCGACCCTCGATCTGGCCACGACGCATTCGGTCGAACACCTGGTTGACCTCGGCAAGCGGCGCGGTGGCGACCGTGGCCTTCACCTTGCCGTCGGCGGCGAAGTCGAGCGACTCCTGAAGGTCGAGCCGGGTGCCGACGATCGAGCCGCGCACGGTGATGCCGTTCAGCACCAGCCCGAAGATGTTGAGCGGAAAGTCGCCCGGCGGCAGGCCGTTGAGCGCGACGGTGCCGCCCCGCGCCATCATGCCCACGGCCTGCGCGAACGCCTTTTCGCTGACTGCGGTGACGAGCGCACCCTGCGCCCCGCCGCCGGTCTCGCGCTTGATCGCCGCCGCCGGGTCCGCCTCGGTCCGCGCATTGACGGTGACCTTCGCGCCCAGCCGCCGGGCGAGGTCCAATTTGGCGTCGTCGACATCGACCGCCGCGACGTTCAGCCCCATGGCGACCGCATATTGCACCGCCATATGGCCAAGCCCGCCAATGCCGGAGATGACGACGGTATCGCCCGGCTTGGTATCGGTCATCTTCAGCCCCTTATAGACCGTCACCCCGGCGCAGAGCACCGGCGCGATCTCGGTGAAGCCGATATTGCCGGGCAGATGACCGACGAAATTGGGGTCGGCGATGACATAATCGGCAAAGCCGCCATTGACCGAATAGCCGGTGTTGAGCTGGCTCTCGCACAAGGTCTCCCACCCGCCCAGGCAATGCACGCAGTGGCCGCAGGCGGTGTAGAGCCAGGGCACGCCGACCCGGTCGCCCTCCTTGATGTGCTTCACGCCCTTGCCGACCGCCGAAACATAGCCGACGCCTTCATGCCCCGGAATGAAGGGCGGGTTGGGCTTGACCGGCCAGTCGCCTTCGGCGGCGTGCAGGTCGGTGTGACAGACGCCGGATGCCTGGATCGCGACCTGGATCAGGCCGTCGCCGACCTCCGGCACCGGGACTTCATCGATGGTCAGGGGTTGGCCGAATGCCCGCACGACGGCGGCTTTCATCGTCTTCGCCATGGTGTTTCTCCTGTATGATGAGGATGCAACGGGGATGGGCGCGGCCGCCGATCCCCGCCTTGATCACGGTCAAAAGAAGCCTGGGGTCAAAAGAAGCCGAGCTTCTTGGCCGAGTAGCTGACCAGCAGATTCTTGGTCTGCTGATAATGGTCGAGCATCATCCGGTGCGTCTCGCGCCCGATGCCCGAGCGTTTATAGCCGCCGAACGCCGCGTGCGCGGGATAGGCGTGGTAGCAGTTGGTCCAGACGCGGCCCGCCTGGATCGCACGGCCCATGCGGTAGGCCCGCGTGCCGTCGCGGGTCCACACGCCAGCACCCAGGCCGTAGAGCGTGTCGTTGGCGATGCGCAGCGCTTCCTCATCGTCCTTGAAGGTCGCGACCGAGACGACGGGGCCGAAAATCTCCTCCTGGAAGACGCGCATCCTGTTGTGGCCGCTGAGCACCGTGGGCTTGACATAATAGCCCTCCAGCCCCTCGGGCCGGTTGCGGGTGCCGCCGGTCAGCACCTTCGCACCCTCGTCGCGACCGATGTCGAGATAGCCGAGGATCTTGTCCATCTGCTCCTGCGAGGCTTGCGCGCCGACCATGGTGGCGGGGTCGAGCGGATCGCCCTGGATCATCGCCTCGACCCGCGCGACCGCCTTTTCCATGAAGCGATCATAGATGGACTCGTGGACCAGTGCGCGGCTGGGGCAGGTGCAGACCTCACCCTGGTTGAGCGCGAACATGGCGAACCCCTCGATCGCCTTGTCGAGATAATCGTCATCCTCGGCCGCCACGTCGGAAAAGAAGATGTTCGGGCTCTTGCCGCCCAGCTCCAGCGTGACCGGGATCAGGTTCTCCGACGCATAAGACATGATAAGCTGTCCGGTCGTCGTCTCGCCGGTAAAGGCGATCTTGGCGATGCGCGGATTCTGCGCCAGCGGCTTGCCCGCCTCCAGGCCATATCCGTTGACGATGTTGAGCACGCCCTCGGGCAGCAGGTCGGCGATCAGTTCGGCCAGCACCATGATCGAGGCGGGGGTCTGCTCGGCGGGTTTGAGCACCACGCAATTGCCCGCCGCCAGCGCGGGCGCGAGTTTCCAACAGGCCATCAGCAGCGGGAAGTTCCACGGGATGATCTGCCCGACGACGCCCAGCGGCTCGTGGAAATGATAGGCGACGGTGTCGTGGTCGATCTCGGAGATGCCGCCTTCCTGTGCGCGGATGCACCCGGCGAAATAGCGGAAATGGTCGATCGCCAGCGGCAGGTCGGCGGCGGTCGTCTCGCGGATCGGCTTGCCATTGTCCCAGGTCTCGGCCGTGGCGAGCAGGGATAGATTCTCCTCCATCCGGTCGGCGATGCGGTGCAGGATCAGCGCGCGTTCGGCGACGCTGGTGCGGCCCCAGCCATCCTTGGCCTTGTGCGCGGCATCCAGCGCCAGTTCGACATCGGCGGCCTGGCTGCGCGCGACCTGGCAGATCACCTGTCCGTCGATGGGGGATCGGTTGTCGAACCAGCGTCCCTCGACCGGATCGACCCAGCGGCCGCCGATGAAATTGGCATAACGCTGTTTGAACGGCGCGGTACGGGCCTTGATGGCATCCTGAATCGTCACGGGCTCTCTCCTTGGTCTGTTATGATCCAAGGCTCTGCCCGTGGCGTCC
The DNA here is from genome assembly GCF_001422185.1 of Sphingomonas sp. Leaf257. Lineage (NCBI taxonomy): Bacteria > Pseudomonadati > Pseudomonadota > Alphaproteobacteria > Sphingomonadales > Sphingomonadaceae > Sphingomonas > Sphingomonas sp. Leaf257. The sequence continues at coordinate 233,448 of NZ_LMMH01000032.1, read as the reverse complement.
GAGGGGCAAGACGATGCGCGACGAAGTGTAGGCGACGTGGTGGACTTTCCGCCACCGAGGCGTAGCATGTGTCGCATGGCGCGACGCGACAACAGCGCCGGTGTCGCAAATTGCGACAATGGGAGAAGGATGCGGCGATGGACGGCGCCGGTATAGAACAAGGGCGACGCGCCTATTTCGACGAGGGGCAATTGCCCCTCGAAACCGTGCGCCAGCCGGTGCTGCGATCCTGGTTGCGATGCACCGACATGGGACTGGCGCAGGGACGGCTTCAGGGCGGCGGACCGCTGGCCGAAAGCGAACTCCATGCGCTGCGCCAGCGTCGCGAGTCGCTGCGCCGCCTGTGCCGCCCCGAGCTGGAAATGCTGGCGGGCGAGGCGCGCGAGACGGGCAGCGTCGTGATCCTGGCCGACGCGGACGGCATGATCCTCGACACGATCGGGGATACCGGCTTTCTGTCCCGCGCGGCGCAGGTGGCGCTCAGGCCCGGCGTCTCCTGGACCGAGGCGAGCACGGGCACCAACGCGATCGGCACCGCCATTGCCGAGCGTCGCCCGATCGCCGTCCATGGCCCCGAGCATTTCTTTGCCGAACATGCGGTCTTGAGCTGTGCGGCGACGCCGATCCTCGATCCACGTGGCGCGATCGTCGGGGCGCTCGACATTTCGGGGCCATCGGCCAGCGGCCATGGCCATGCGCTGGGGCTGATCCGGCTGGCGGTCGACCAGATCGAGCATCGGCTGTTCCGCAGCGGCTTTGCCGATTGTCGCGTGCTGCGGATGCATGACGATGCCGCGATGCTGGGCACCGCGCGCGAAGGGATATTGGTGTTCCGCGACGACCGGCTGGTCGCCGCCAACCGGCGCGGGCTTTCGCTGGTCGGGCGCAGCTGGGAGGCGCTGGACGATGCGGCGCTCGGCGAACTGGTCGACATGCAGGGGCAGGCGGCGCGGGGCCGATTGCGCCTGGCCAACGGCGCGACCCTGATCGGCGGCTGGGATGCCGATGTCCGGGGGGGCGGCATCGAACTGTCCGTCGCGCGCCCGCTGGCCGACGAGCGGGCCGAGGCGATCGACGCGGCACTGGCGGCGCATGACGGCAATGTCTCGGCGGCGGCGCGGCAACTGGGCATCCACCGCAGCACCATCCACCGGCACCTCGCCCGCCAGCGCTGAGGGCTGCGGCACGGCGCTTTGACCATCGTCAATGCGGGGGCCGCGTCGCTTCGTCACCAGGGGGGCGAAGGAGAAGACCCGCGATGGACCGCAACCCACTTCAAGGCAGTGTCGTGCCGTTCGCGCGGCGCTGGCACGTCATTCAGGAAATCGACCTGATCCGCCTGCTTCAGGAGCATCGTCGTCGGCTGGCGCTATGCGGGCAGGCGGAGGCGATGGCGGATGCCTTGCCCGATCGTCCCGACGCCGCGACCATGACGCTGTTCCTGCAGGCGCTGGAGTCGCTGGTGACGCGGGGCGAGCAGGCGGACGGCGTCTATCTGAAGGCGATGCTGTCCAACGGGCGGGCCGATCCGCTCACCGACACGCTCCTCGACCATGTCCGCCACCGGCATGAGGCGGATGCGGCGGCGGCACGCGAACTGGTCGCGGCCTTTGCCGAGTCGGATGCCTTCGCCGCGCCCGAGACGCTGGGCCATATGCTGCGCAGCTTCTTCAACGGATGCCGCCGCGCGGTCGATTTCGAGCAGCTGGCCATCATCGCGCTGGCGGGGCATCGACTGACGCCCGAGGCGCGGTCGCTGTTGATCGACGCGCTGGCCGACAGCCTGCTGGATTAGGCCGCTTCGGCCCGCGCTGCCAGCGCCTCGCGGTCGCTGATCGTGATGGCGCGGCCGCCGGGCAGGCCGATCACCCCGCTCTGCTTCATCCGGGTCAGCTGGCGGCTGACCGTCTCGATCGTCATGCCCAGCACATCGGCGATCTGCCCGCGCGTCAGCGGCAGGTCGAATGTTACCGGCCCGTCGCGGCTGGCCCGGCATCCGCTGGCCCCGGCGCGCGCCGCCATGTCGAGCAGGAAGCCCGCCAGCTTCTCCCCCGCCGATTTGCGCGCCAGCACCAGCATCCGCCCCCGCGCCTCGTTCAGCGATTCGAAGGTCCGCTGGAGCAACAGGCGTTCCATGCGCTGATGATCCTCCAGCACCCGCTCGAAGGCGGCGCGGGGAAAGACGCACAGTTCGGCCTCGGTCAGCGCGGTCAGGGTGAAGTCGACATCGCCCGCATAGGGCTGTCCGAAAAAGTCGGCGGGGTAGAGCAGGCCGACCGTCTGCTCGCGGCCATTGGCGGTGGCGGCGACCAGTTTCAGCACGCCCGTCAGCAGGTTGCCGCAGATCACCGCCTCGTCGCCCGCCCAGGCGATGGTCTGGCCGCGCGCGACCCGTCGGCGCTGGCCGATGGCGTTCAGGGCGAGCAGCTCCCGGTCGTTCAGGCTGCCGCACAAGGCCCGGTCGCGTACCGCGCAATCGGCACAGATGTCGTTCGGGATCATGGCCTTGCCTTATAGCGCGGCCATGATCCCCTGTCGTCGGACGGATTGTCCTATCTGTCAGTGTGGAGGTGACACGTCATCCTCCCGCGGCAGATGGAATTCGTGCCAGATGCCGTTGAGGATGCCGAAGCCGATCGCCAGGCCGAGGCCCAGCACCCAGGAAAAATACCAAATGGGTCGTTCCTTTCTCAGTAAAAGTCGGGGTTGGTACGCACCGCGTCCGCCGTCACGCGGCCGAACATGACCCGGTAGGCCCAGGCGGTGTAGGCGAGCACGATCGGCAGGAAGACGAGCGTGACGAACAGCATGATGCCTAGCGTCTTCTGTGTGGACGAGGCGTTCCACACCGTCAGGCTGCTATGCGCGTCGATGCTGGACGGCAGGATGAAGGGGAACATTGCGCAACCGACGGTCGCGATGATCCCCGTCGCGGCGAGCGACGATCCGGCAAAGGCCAGCGCCTCGCGTCCCGCCCGGATTCCGATCAGTGCCAATGCGGCCCCGGCAAAGCCCAGTACGGGTAGCGCCATCATCCACGGATAGGCCGCATAATTGTCGAGCCATGCGCCGCCCGCTTGCTCCGCCGTCATGCGCAAGGGATTGGACGGGCCGAGCGGATCGACCGTGCCGACGATCCGGTAGCCGATATCGCCCCATGCGACGAAGGCGAAGCCGACCGCGAAGAGCAGAATGGAGGCGATGGCCGCCGCCGTGCCGAATGCCCGCGCCCGGTCATGGACGGGACCATGCTCAACCTTGATCGACAGCCATGCCGCGCCGTGCAGGACCAGCATCGCCACCGACAACAGCCCACAGACGAGGGTGAAGGGCGTGAACAGGCCGAGGAGCGTGCCATCGTAAAAGGCACGCAGGTCGCCATCCAAACGGAAGGGCGCGCCCAGCAGCACATTGCCGACCGCGACGCCGAAGACGAGAGCTGGCACCAGTCCCCCGACGAACAGCGCCCAGTCCCAGCGGGTGCGCCAGGCCGGGTCCGGCCGCTTCGAGCGATATTTGAACCCCACCGGCCGCAGGATCAGCGCGGCCAGCACCAGGAACATGGCAAGGTAGAAGCCCGAAAAGCTGACCGCATAGACGAAGGGCCAGGCCGCGAAGATCGCGCCGCCGCCCAGGATGAACCAGACCTGGTTTCCCTCCCAGGTTGGCCGGATGGAGTTGATGACCATCCGCCGCTCGGCATCGCTGCGCGCGACGAAGGGCAGGAGGGCGGCGACGCCCAGGTCGAACCCGTCGGTCAGCGCAAATCCGATCAGCAGCACACCCAAGAGCGCCCACCAGATCAGGCGCAACATCTCATAATCGAACATGTCCTGGCCTCCTTCAGGCGGTGATGGGAATGGCGGCGGGGATGGGGCCGGGGGCGGGCTGGTCGTTCCGCTCTTCCGGGCCATGCGCGATGGCGGCGAGGATCAGTCGGACCTCGATCACCGCCAGTACCCCGTAAAGCGCGGTAAAGCCCGCCAGCGTGGTCCACAGCGCACCGCGCGACAGCGAACTGGTCGCCAGGAAGGTCGGCAGCACGCCTTCGATCGCCCAAGGCTGGCGACCCAGCTCGGCGACCACCCAGCCCAATTCGATCGCGATCCAGGGCAATGGGATCGCCGCCACCGCGAGGCGGAGGAACCAACGCGCATCGAGATGCATCCGCAGCGAGCATAAGGTGAAGGCGGCGGCGAACAGCGCGATCATCGCAAAGCCGATCGCCGCCATGATGCGGAAGCTCCAGAAGAGCAGGCCGACATCGGGCACCGTGTCCCAGGCCGCCGCCTCGATCTGCTGCGGCGTCGCGGCGCGCGGATCGGCCATTTGCCGCTTGAGCAGCAGGGCATAGCCCAGGTCGCGCTTGTGCGCCTCGAACCGGGCGCGCTCGCGCATGTCCTGCGGGTTCGCCTTCAGCCGCTGGACCGCGTCATAGGCGATCACGCCCGAGGCGATGCGTTCCTGCGCCTTCAGCACCAGTTCGGACATGCCGGTGACCGTGCCGTCGAGGCTGCGCGTCGCGATCAGGCCGAGCAGCCATGGAATCTCGACCTTGTAGCGCGTCTCGCGGGCCACCGTGTCGGGATAGCCGAACAGGGTCAGGCCGGAGGGGCCGGGCTCGGTGTGCCAGACCGCCTCGATCGCGGCGAGCTTCATCTTCTGATTGTCGGTCAGCGCATAGCCGCTCTCGTCGCCCAGCACGACGACCGACAGCGACGAGGCGAGGCCGAACGCCGCCGCCACCGTCATCGACCGGCGCGCAACGGGCAGGAAGCGGCCCTTCAGCAGCCAGAAGGCCGACACGCCCAGCACTACGACCGAAGCGCAGACATAGCCCGCGCTGACGGTGTGGACGAACTTGGCCTGGGCGACCGGGTTGAACAGCACCGCGCCGAAGTCGGCGACCTCCATGCGCATCGTATCGGGATTGAAGCTCGCGCCGACCGGGTTCTGCATCCAGCCATTGGCGACGAGGATCCACAGCGCCGACAAATTGGTGCCGAGCGCGACCATGAAGGTGACGATCAGATGGCCGAGCTTCGACAACCGGTCCCAGCCGAAGAACATCAGCCCGACGAACGTCGCCTCCAGGAAGAAGGCCATCAGCCCCTCGATCGCCAGCGGCGCACCGAAGATGTCGCCGACATAATGCGAGAAATAGGACCAGTTGGTGCCGAACTGGAACTCCATGGTCAGGCCGGTGGCGACACCCAGCACGAAGTTGATGCCGAAGATCTTGCCCCAGAAGCGCGTCGTCACGCGCCATTCCGGGCGGTTGGTCATGACATAGACCGATTCCATGATGACCAGCATCATCGACAGGCCGAGCGTCAGCGGTACGAACAGGAAGTGATACAGCGCGGTCGCCGCGAATTGCAGTCGCGACAGGTCTACGACGCCGGGGTCCATAGCATGTCTCCATAAGAGGAGCCGCCCCCCGGCCCCTTGCCGAGCGACTCGCTAGGCTTGGCGCGCCGTGCCGACATTGACCGCGGTCAAAGACTATGGGGGCGGTCGGGGCGACCGTCGCGGCATGACGACGATCGCCCATGCTCCCCCGACGCGTAAGGCACGCAATCGCTGGTTGAACGATGCGGCCGGGCGGCGCGACGGTGTGGCGGGCCTGTTGCTGCTCGATACGCTGGCGGCGATCGGCTTTGCGGCGGGTGTCGCGGGCGGCGTGACGGCGGTGATGGGGCAGGGGGCGGTGTGGCCCTGGGCCGTGCTGATACTGGGCATGGGGGCGTTGCGCGCGGTGTTCGCGACCCTGGCCTTGCGGCGGGGTGCGATGAGGGCGGGCGCGGTCAAGCGGGCGCAGCGACTTCGCGCCGTGGCCGCCACGCTGCGTCGCAAGCCCGGTGCCCCGATCGACAGCGGCCTGCTCGCCAGCCAGGCTGTCGATGCCGTCGAGGCGCTCGACGGCTATATCTCTCGCTTCCTGCCCGCGCGCCGGGCCGCCGCCATCGCGCCGATGCTGGTCCTCGTCGCGACCGCCTGTGCCAGCTGGGTGGCGGCGGTCATTCTCGCAGGCACGCTGCTGCCCTTCGTCGCCGCGATGATCCTGGCGGGCGGTGCGGCGGCGGACGAGTCGCGGCGGCAATTCGTCGCGCTGCACCGTCTGTCGGCGCGCTTTGCCGACCGGGTGCGCAGCTTGCCGGTCGTGCTGGCCTTCCGCGCCGAGACACGCGAGACCGAGGCGATCGGCGTGGCGGCGCAGGAACTGGCCGAGCGGACCATGCGCGTCCTGCGGGTGGCCTTCCTGTCCTCCGCCGCCCTGGAGTTCTTCGCGGCGCTGTCGGTCGCGCTGGTCGCGGTCTATTGCGGTTTTGCCCTGCTCGGCCTGCTGCCCTTCGCCGCGCCCGAGACGCTGACCCTCGCCCGAGCGTTCTTCGTGCTGGCCCTTGCGCCCGAATTCTACGCGCCCATGCGCCGCCTGGCCGCCGCCTATCATGACAAGCAGGCGGCAGAGACCGCCGCCGATACGCTGATGCCCCTGATCGAGCCGGAGCCTGTGCCCTTGGTTCGGGTCACGGCTCCGCTGATCCTGCGCGATGTCGCCATCCAGTATCCGGGCAGCGATGCCCCCGCCGTCTCGCATCTGTCGCTGCGGATCGACGCGGGCGAGACGGTGGCGTTGCTCGGCCCCTCGGGCAGCGGCAAGACCAGCGTGTTGCATCTGCTATTGGGGCTCGCGCCGCTATCGGCGGGAACGGTCGAGGCGGGCGGTGGCCCACTCACCTCGCTGGCGGGACATGCAAGCTGGGCGGGCCAGCACCCCCTGCTGATCGCGGGCACGATCCGCGACAATCTGACGCTGGCCCATCCCCGCTCGGATGAACTGGCGATCCAGCGCGCGGTCGCGGCGGCGGGCTTGGGGCCGATACTCGCGGCCCGGCCGGGTGGCCTCGGCGCCATGCTCGACGCGCGGGGCAGCGGGCTGTCGGGCGGCGAGCGGCGGCGGATCGCGCTCGCCCGCGCGCTGCTCAACCCCGCGCTCTTCCTGCTGCTCGACGAGCCGACCGCGCATCTCGACGCCGCCGCCGAAGCCGCGCTGATCGCCACCATCGCGCGCGCCGCGAAAGAGCGCACGACGCTGATCGCCACCCACAGCCCCGCGCTGGCCGCCATCGCGACTCGCGTCGTTCATCTGGGACATGCCGCATGACACTCCACAGGCTGATTGCCGCCGAACGCTGGCGGGAACGTCGTCGTCTGCAGCAGGCGGGACTCTGTGCCGCGCTGGTTGCGATCGCTTCGGTGCTGCTGCTCGCCTTGTCGGGTTGGTTCCTGACCGCCGCCGCGCTGGCGGGGGGAGCGGGGATCGTCGCGGCGCAGGCGTTCAACTATATGCTGCCCTCCGCCATGATCCGGTTGCTGGCGATCGTGCGAACCGGGGCGCGCTATGGCGAGCGGCTGGCGAGCCATGGCGCGGCCTTTGGTGCGCTCGCCCGGCTGCGGCCCGCGCTCTACCGCGCGCTCACCGTCGCGCCGCCCTCGGTCGCGCTGGCGCTCGGCCGGGGCGAAGCGACCGCGCGGCTGATCGGGGATGTCGATGCGGTGGAATGGCGCTTCGTCCGTTTGTCGGGGCCCTGGGGTGTCGTCGCGGCGCTGGCCTCGGGCGCGGCGCTGACGCTGCTTGGCGGCTGGCTGGCCATGGTCGCGACGCTGGCCTGTGTCGGGGGAGCGCTCGGTCTGGCCCGTGCCTGGGCGCACCGGTTGGAAGAGCCCGGCCGCGCGGTGCAGCAGGCGATGGGGGCCTTGCGCGAGGAGGTGGCGACGATCGGCGGCGCGGCGGCGGAACTCCGCTGTTTCGCACTGGAGGATTGGGCGACCGCCCGGATCACGGCGGCGAGCGACCGGCTGGCCGAGGCGCAGGCGCGGCAGGCGGCCGTGGCGGCCCGGTTCGAAGCGCTCCACGTGCTCGGCGTCGCGCTGGCAGCGGCATCGGCGCTGGTCCTGTCGGCGGACGCCGGCGCACCGATCGCGGCACTGGCGGCGCTGGCAGCGGCGATGACGGCCGATGCGAGCGCACCGATCCTGCGCGGCATGACCGAGCGGGGACGGCTGTGCGAGGCGGAGGCACGGCTGGAAACGCTGTTCGAGGCGGCGGAAGCGCATCCGGTTACGGACGTGGCGGAGGACGCGAGCCTCTTGATCGACCGCATGCCATTCGCGCCAGGCAGCCGGATCGCCCTGACGGGGCCATCGGGCTGCGGCAAGACGAGCCTGGTCGAGGGATTGCTGGGCCTTCGCCCGCTGTCACCCGGCCGGATCATGATCGGCGGACGCGATGCCGCCTCCCTCGCACCTGCCAGTCTTCGTGCGACCTTTGCCTGGACTCCGCAGGACGCGGCATTGATGGCGGGCACGGTGCGGGACAATCTGCGGCTGGCCGACGACCAGGCGAGCGAGGATCGAATCTGGCAGGCGTTGCACGATGCCGCGCTCGACGACGTGGTGCGCGCCTTGCCGCAGGGGTTGGATACATGGCTGGGCGAGGATGGGGCGCGGCTGTCGGGCGGCGAGCGGCGGCGGCTCTCCCTGGCGCGGGCCTATCTGGCGGATGCGCCCTGGCTGCTGCTCGACGAACCGGGCGAGGGGCTGGATGCGGTGGTCGCGGCACACGTCGCGCGGCGCATGGACGCACGGTTGAAGCGGACCGGGCAGGGGATGATCCTGGTCAGCCACCGCCCGGTGCTTTCGGCGCTGTGCGATCGCCAATGGGCGGCCGATGGGGGAAGCCGCCGATCCGCCGCTTAACTCGCGATCCCGGCCAGGCGGACCCGGTCGAGCAGGTGCACGCCCCGCAGACCTGCGAATGTGATCAGCCCATCCTGCTGGAACGCGGTCATGTGACGGCTGACCGTCTCGACCACCAGACCCGGCGCCTCCGCCATCGCAGCCCGCGACAGCGGCCATGTCGAGCAGCGATGCTGGCCCGCGCCTCGGCCTACGCGCGGGCCAGCATCGGCACCCAGCGTCGTCATCGTCCGGCGCAGCGATCGTGTCGGCGCAATGGCTGGCCGGATCGCCGTTCCGGCCGGATGCCTGTCCGGCCCTCAATCGGCGGCGGCGACCGATATCATGAAGCGCGGCGGCCGGTCAGACGGCATGGCTGAAACGCGTGTCGTCCTCGCTGCGCCAGGCGTCGAAGGCGGCGGCGATGCTGCGGGCATAGGGCAGCGCGTCGGCGGTCAGGCGGAGGCAGTGCCCTTCCCATCGGAGCAGTCCGGCCTGCTCGAAGCGGGAAAGCCGGGCATGAATGGCATCCCGCTCCGGCAAACCTTCCGTATCGGCGACTCCCTGGCACAGCACCCCCGCGATCGCTGCGCCCCGCCGCCGGTCGAGCGGCGTCCGCCGGATACCCCGCGCGGTCGCGAACCGACCGGCGTCGATCGCCTGGTGCCAATCGCCCGCCTTCTTCGCGTTCTGAAGCAGTCGGTCGGGGAATTCGCTGATCGCGCTCGCCCCTAGGCCGATCAGGATCTCGGCGGGATCGTCGGTGAACCCCTGGAAATTGCGGCGCAGCGTGCCGTTTGCCGCCGCCTGTGCCAGCGGATCGTGCGGCTTGGCGAAGTGATCGAACCCGACGGCCCGGTACCCGGCCGCCGTCAGTCGCTCATGCGCCGATGCCGCCTGCGCGAAGCGCGCTGCCGCACCGGGCAGCGCGGTCGCGTCGATCCGGCGCTGGCGTGGGATCAGGTGGGGGACATGCGCATAGCCGAAGACCGCCAGCCGCTCGGGCGCAAGCGCGACCGCTTCTTCCAGCGTGGCTTGAAGCGCCGCATCGGTCTGTCCGGGCAGGCCGTACATCAGGTCGAAATTGATCGATCCGACCCTGGCCCCGCGCAGCAGCGTGACGGCGCCGATGATATCCTCACGCGGTTGAACCCGGCCGATCGCCGCCTGGAGCATGGGATCGAAGGTTTGCACGCCCAGGCTGACCCGCGCGACGCCGGTCGCGGCGATGACGCTCGCCCAGTCCGGCGCGAAGCCGCGCGGATCGATCTCCAGCGATAGGGGTGCGTCTTCACACGCAAAGGCCCTGCGCAGATGCGCGACCAGTGCCGCAAAGGCGCCCGGCGAAATGGCGTTGGGACTTCCCCCGCCAAAGGCAATCCGCCGGATTCGTCCGCGCCCCTCCAGCCGGGCGGCGATCCTGTCGATCTCGGTATGGAGCCGGGCCAGATAGGCATCCAGACGCGCGGTGCGGTTCGCCGCGCCGGTGTTGCACCCACAATACCAGCAGATCGCCCGGCAATAGGGGATATGCAGATAGAGCGACACATCGGCATCCGCATCGACGGCATCGAGCGCGGCGGCCATGTCGTCATGACCCACCCCGTCGCCAAATTCGGCGGCGGTGGGATAGCTGGTGTAGCGCGGCACGGGCCGGGCGAGCAGGTCTGGATGATAGGGCCACATGGCGCATCCTGTGCCCAGATGCAGCCGACGTGCCCTTGACCATCGTCAAAACAGCCTTTGTCGATGATGAAGGCGGCGGGGGAGGCCCGCTCCCAATCGGCCCCCATAATGTAAGGCAAGAGACGACCGGTGTCAGAACCGCCGCCCTTCCGTTTCCGCGCGTCGGCTTCGACCCAGCATCGAACCGACGCACAGACTCAGGTCCGGGTCGGTGTGCGTGCGGGTGACGTTCTGTTCCATGCCCATGCCATCTCGGCTTCGGGCAGATCGCCTGCCGACCGTCCTGGGCTCGACGATCGCGGCGTGATGCCTGACCCGGGGAACAGTAAGGGCGCCGCGCAGGATGTCGGCTCGATTGCCCTCGGTACGTAGCCGCTGCCGGTCGAAAGGCTTCCTTGCACGCCTCCAGCAGGGAAATGATCCCCTCCTATCCCCATCCGGGTAGCCGATGATGGACGCGTGCCAAGGCAATTCGCCTTCCGCTTCGTCTGATGAGTGAGGGCGGCGAGAAAGCCTTGTGTGCCAGGTCTTGCCGGATGAACGGGAGTTACAATGCCGATGCGTCTTTGGGTTTTTGCCGCCATGGGATCGGTGGTGTGCCTTGGCGTGCCGGCGCTGATCCTGAACAGCAGCGAGGCGTTCGGGCAGATGACAGAGGGCAACGCCGCGCCCGGTATCTGCGTCCGCGCCGGCGGGGTGGGCATCGTGGTCAATGGCGGGAGTTACTGCCGCCTGGGGGACGGACGCCTTGTCGACCAGCGACTGCTGTTTCGTCGTCGGCCCCGGCGTGCGGTCATGCCCAATCCTGCCAGTGCCTATTGCGAACACAATGGCGGTTGGATCGAAACCGTAAATGCTCCTGGTGGCCAGACGGGCTATTGCCATCTGCCAAACGGTGCCGTCGTCGAGGAATGGGCATTTTTTCGTGGCCGCTGATATCGCGAACGTCGCCAGAGCGACGGTGGCTGTCGACCCTCAACAACGACAGACGATCTCTCCCCGGCCGGGCAAACGAAACATGGCCTGTCGAAATTCATTTCTCACGATTCATCCGGTAAGGGCCACGGCATGGTCCAATCCATCAATGTCGGTGCCGATGTCGTCAAACGGGCTTGAAGCGGTTTATCTTGCCAATCGTGACAAACTTGTCCGGTTTCTTGTCGCGCGTGGCGCGGGAGATGCAGCCGAAGACTTGGTTAATGATCTTTGGCTAAGGATATCAACGTCTTCGTCATCAGGTCCGATCGCCAATCCGATGTCCTACCTGTTCCGGGCGGCCGATACGCTGATGATCGACCGCTACCGCGCGAAACGCCAGGGGGAGAAGCGGGAGCAGGACTGGTACGAGCTTAGCGGGGATGGCGAGGCTTCACCCGAACCGGCGGGCGAGCGGGTGATCGGCGCACGACAGGAAGTGGCGAAGGTCGCCGCGGTCCTGGCAAGGCTGGGAGCACGCCGGGAAGCCATCTTCCGGCGCGCCCGGATCGATGGCGTGTCGCAACGGCAGATCGCCGCGGAACTGGGCGTCAGCCTCAGCACGGTGGAGGCCGATCTGCGGATCGCCACCCGTGCACTGATCGAATTGAAGGATGAACTGCAATGACCGGCAGACAGGTCGACGAACAGGCGCTGGAATGGGCGATCCGTGCCGCCGATCCTCACTTTGAAGACTGGGACGGCCTGACCGGATGGCTGGAGGCCGATCCGGGCAATCACGACCGGTATGACGATGCGCTGACCGCCATGGCGGAGGCCCGCGATCGTGTCGCCGCGATGCCCGTCCAGGCTGAACCGGTCGCGGCCAATGACGAACGGCCGGTGCGGCACGGCTTTTGGCGCTGGGGCGGCAGCGCCGTCGCCGCGATGCTCGTCGCGGTCGTGGGCGTCTCCGTCTGGAACGAGCGCAGCCAGCCCTATGCGGTCGAAACCGCCCCGGGCGAACAGCGCGCGGTGCAACTGGCCGATGGCAGCGAGATCGTCCTGGCCGGCGGTTCGCGCGTGACATTGGACCGGGCGGATGCGCGGGTGGCGAGCGTCGAGCATGGCGAGATGCTTTTCCGGGTGCGTCACGACGCCGCGCACCCGTTCCGGGTCACTGCAGGCGACACGCAGATGGTCGACCTCGGCACGGTGTTCGACGTAACGCATGATGCGGGAGGGACCCGCATCGCCGTCGCGGAAGGGGCGGTGATGGTCGCCCCGGACAGCGCGAAGCTGCGGCTCGAGCCAGGACAGGCGGTGGTGGCACGCGGCGGGGAACTGCGTCGACAGGTCGCGACGGATGTCGGCGGGTGGCGTGAGGGGCGGTTGACGTTCGACAACGCGCCATTGTCGGACGTCGCGCGCGATCTCACCCGCCAACTCGGCCGCACCGTCCGGGTGGATCCCGCACTGGCCGCCAGACCGTTCAGCGGGACGATCGACATCCGCAGTCTACGAGACGATCCGGCGCGGCTGGGTCGCTTGCTGGGGGTATCGGTCCGGGCCGATGGCAAGGAATGGGTGCTGGGCGACAATCGGTGACGTTCGGTGCGGCTGCGGTCGCGACAGGATTGACGCTCGCCATGACGGTGGCGGCTCCGGCGGAGGCGCAGAGCCTGTCGATCGATCTGCGCGCGGGCAGCGTCCGCGATCAGGTGACCACGCTCGGCCGTCTCGGCGGGATCAGCGTCGTGGTGACGGACCCTGGCCTCTGGTCGAAGCCGGTGCCGCGTTTGCGCGGACGGATGAGTGCGGTCGTAGCCCTTCGCCTGATTGCGGCACGCTGCGGCGGGGAAGTCGAGGCGATCGACAACCTGTTGTACCGGATCGTTCCCAGGCGCACGCCGAGGCCTCGTCCGACCCCGCCCCGGCCTAACCCCCAACCCGAAGCGGCGAAGACGCCCGAGGCCCCTCCGCCCGACATCATCGTCATCGGCAGCAAGCGCGATCTGCCGTTCGGCCAGACCGCCGGGCAGGTCATACGGGTGTCGGGGCAGGATCTCGAACTGGGCGGTGCCGGTGGAACCGGACGGCTCACGTCTCGGCTGACGACGATCGCCTCGACCAGCCTGGGGGCGGGCCGGAACAAGCTGTTCATCCGGGGCATCGCCGATTCTAGCTTTTCGGGTCCGAGCCAGGCGACCGTCGGCCAGTATTTCGGCGACCTGCGGCTTGGCTACAACGCACCTGATCCCGACCTTCGCCTCGCCGATCTGGCGGCGGTCGAAGTGCTGGCCGGGCCGCAAGGCACGCTGTACGGGGCGGGATCGATGGGCGGGCTGATCCGCCTGGTTCCCAATCCTGTCGAGCTGGACCGGACCGGTGGGTCGGTGGCGATCGGGGCATCCGCCACGGCCCATGGCGCGCCCGGCTTCGATACGCAGGCTGTCCTCAATCTCCCGGTCGTCACCGATCGACTGGGAATCCGGCTGGTCGCCACGGCGGTCGAGGATGGTGGCTATATCGACAAGCCGCTGCTCGGCCGCCGCAACGTCAATACGACCCGTATCGCGGGCGGGCGCGGCACCCTGCATCTCAACATCGCCGATGGCTGGAGCGCGGAGCTGATCGGCATCGCGCAGCGTATCCGGGGTGCGGACAGCCAATATGCGGATCGCGATGGCCCCTTCCTCACGCGCAGGACACGCGTGGTCGAGGGGTTCGGCAATGATTTCGGCCAGGGGCAGTTCGTGCTGGACGGACGAATCGGCGATATCCGATTGCGGTCCTCCACCGGCCTTACCGCGCTCGACCTGACCGAGCGCTATGATGCGACGACGCCCAACGATCCCGCGACGCTTTTCGTCCAGACCAACCGCACCCGCATGATCGCCAACGAGACACGCGCCTGGGTCACGCATGCCAACGGGTCGGGGTGGTTGCTGGGTCTGAGCTATACCGGGAATCGCACCCGGTTGTTGCGGTCCTTCGTCTTGCCCGGCCAGCGCTATCCGCTTCCCGGCGTGTCCAATCACCTGCACGAACTCACCGCCTATGGCGAGGCCAGCGTCCGGCTGACTCCGGCGATCCTGTTGACCAGCGGCGCGCGGGTCAGCCGATCCGTGTTGTCCGGCGCGGCGGAAGATGCCCGGGTGCAGGATGTGCCGATCGTGTCCGCTACCGTGGCGACGCGGCATGAATGGTCCGTGCTGCCCTCCGCCTCGCTTCTCGTCGACCTGCGTGGCGGGGCATCCGCTTTTCTGCGCTATCAACAGGGGTTCCGTCCGGGCGGTCTGGCGGTCGACGATGACTATGTCCGTCAGTTCGACAGCGACCGGGTCTCGACGATCGAGGCGGGCTATCGCTTCGGCCGTGCGGCGCGAGACCCCTTCGCCCTGACACTCACCACCGCCCATACCGATTGGCGAAATATCCAGGCGGACTTCCTCGATAGCGGAAACCTGCCGTCGACCGCCAATATCGGCAATGGCGATGTCTGGACCGTGGAGGCATCCGGGGCGATCCGCATCGCGAAGGGGTGGCGCATGGAGGGGGCCGTCTCGCTCAACGACAGCAGTGTCAATGAGGGCGATCCGAACGACCTGCCGCTGCAAGGGGCGCCCGGCGACCAGGGAGGCGTCTCGGCGCGCCTGCGTCCCATTCCCAATATCGCCGATATCACGGCACGGATCGGCATGAGCTATGAGGCCGCGCTGGGCGACCGGTCGCGGCTGAAGGTCGACGGCTGGGTTCGTTATATCGGGCTGTCGCGCCTGGGGCTGGGACCTGTGCTGGGGGATGAGCAGGGCAATTATGCCGACAGTGCCGTCACCGCGCGTATAGGCCGGGACCGCTTCGGCGTAACCGTCGGCGTGTCCAATATCCTCGACGCGCGGGGCAACCGTTTCGCGATGGGTACACCCTTTGTGACCGGCAAGGAGCAGATCACGCCCATTCGCCCACGCACCTTCCGCGTCGGACTGGATACGGCCTTCTGAAAAAATTCCTACGGTGTCGGCCTGTCTGCTTCGTCATCGTCATGCTGGCACCGCCACGTGGTGGCCGTGTCATGCAAGGCGGCGAACATGTTCAGGCATCGGCAATGCCGATGAAGGAATGTTCCGGCTGCTGAACTTGCAAACCGAACCGGACGACCAATCCGGCTTCGCCAGTAGGGACGATGAGATGAAGTCTGTAGTATTGATGAGCACCGGCCTGGTCTCGGCAGCGGCGGCCATGTTGTCCGTTCCGGCGCAGGCGGCCCCGGACAAGGTCGGCATCGCCAACCCGGCATCGGTATATTGCGGCTCGATCGGCGGCACGTCGTTCGTGCGCAAGACGCCGTCGGGCGATGTCGGCTATTGCCGCCTGCCCAACGGCCAGGTCCATGAAGAATGGGACCTCTTCCGGAACAGCCAGAAGCCTTCGCCCAAGCGCCGCACCGATGCGCATCTAGGCAATCCCGCCGCAGTGCATTGCACCAAGGTCGGCGGGACCAACCTGAACCGCCGGACCGCACGCGGTGACGTCGGGCTTTGCCGGTTGCGGAACGGCAAGACGGTCGACGCCTGGGACCTATTCCGCGGCGCCAATGGTAAGGGGAAGGACACGAATTCCCGCAATCACCGCGCAGTCATGACGAACCCTGCTTCCTCCTATTGCGTGGATCAGAAGGGAACGATCGAAGTTCGTCAGGACTCAGGGTATTGCCATCTGCCGAACGGACGGGTGGTCGAGGAGTGGAAGCTCTTCCGCGAACAGCCGGCCGGCCGCGCCCGCTAAGCACCCATGACATGAGCCGCGTCCGAAAGGGCGCGGCTCATATATTTGCGGTACATCCTATCCATCTGAAATCCTCAGCTAAAATCTCGGCTTATATAGTTTCTAAAAAAAGTTTCAGCTGCACCTAAGGCAATTCGAAAAGGGTGACGTCTTGTGAATGTAGGGGGACGCGAACTGGTGCGACCCACTCGATCACACGTTCCATTTCGAAGGACCAATTCCAATGACCCTGGTTAGCACGCTCGCGCCCGCCTATCGCGGTGCGCGCCGGAACTCGGCTGCTCTGTTCGCAGGCTTTGCCGCAGCGATCGTCGCAGTATCCCCCGCCGCCGCGCAGAAGGCGGAGCCAGGCGCCTATGCCGTCGCCCGCACCGGCGTGCAGATCGATTCCGACGTGAAGCCGACCCAGGTCCTGGCGAAGGGCCAGACCGTCGCCAAGACGACGCCGACCCTGCCCAAGAACATCGACCATGACGGCGGCTTCACCGGCGAACTCGGCATGGGGTACGACTTCGGCGGCCTCCGTGTCGAGGGAACGGCGGGCTACGACACCGCCAAGGTCAACGCCAAGGCGCTGAGCACCAAGACATATTCGGGCGCCGGGCGCACCAAGTCGTTCGATCTCGGAGTCGCCGCCTATGTCGACCTGGTCCGCGAAGGTCCGTTGAAGCCGTTCGTCGGCGGCGGCATCGGTGCCTCGCGCGTCGACTATTCGATCAGCCGCCTGATGATCGACAAGACCCCGGGCACCCGGAAGCCGATGGTTGGGATCATGGGCAAGGACTGGGGCTTCCGTTGGCACCTCGATGCCGGCGCGAGCTATGATGTGACGCCGCAGACTGCGATCGAAGTGCTTGGCCGCTACTCGCAGACCACCGGCCTGCGGATGAAGGACACGGCGATCGACGAAAATCTGGTCCCCCAGACGATGGACTATAAGCTGAAGAACACGTCGGTCTCGATCATGGCCGGTATTCGTCAGAAGTTCTGACCTCAAACCCGTACCCAAGGAAGGCGTCGCTCCCATTGCGGGGGCGGCGCTTTCGCTTTGCCTGAAGCTGATAAGCGATCGGATTTTACCGTATTTGGGCAGCCTTGGACGGAAGCGGCGCCTCGCCCGCATCGGTGTGGGAAGTGGCAAGGGTCCTGGGCGGTGTCTGCACTTGGATGGTTTCCTCGACGGGATCGATCCCGTCATCGAGCTCGGCCTTGGCCTCGTCGCGCTTCCGGCGCGCCTGGACCAGGGAGACATCGGGGAAACTGCCCAGCGACAATTTGCGCTTCATGCCGCAGCATCGATAGCGAAGGCGCCAAAGCAGGGCGCCGGATGGCTGCACCAGCAGATACATGCCGTCCGTATCGGCCACCTTGGAGGGACGCGCTGCCGGTTTCAGCGCCCGGATCTGCGCAACCGTCAGCATGAGGCCACGCCTCCCACAACGTTCGTGGCCCCTTTTGAATGGGCCACGGCGGAACATAATGAGATTTCGCGGGACCGCGGTGAGGCAGTTTACAGCAGATTTCTGCGGTTTTCCAGGTTTGTTCCGGAGTCGTGATGGTGCCGCTTACAGGACTCGAACCTGTGACCCCCGCATTACGAACGCAATAGATGTCCTTCATTTTGGGGAATCTTGAGCGTCGTTAGCGCGGTGCCAGCGACAATTTAGCCAGCATTTACAGAGAACGTCTCTGACCTGCGCGGGAATTGCGCAGGAAGGCTGCTGGCCAATCCCACCCTTCAAGACCTGGTGACAGGTCTGCCGATTTGCACAGCGCGCGTCTGAAAATGCGATTCAGGCGGCGCTTTCGTGCATCCAGATTACTTCGGTTGGGGAAGCCGAAAGATGACGTTCGCGGCCGCGCGGGAGACGCGCCAAATCACCAAGGCCCTGGCAGCAAAGCTGTCCGGAAAAGTGCGAGGAGAAGACCGCACGGTCCGGCGCGACAGCTATGACGTCGACGATAAGCGGGCCAATGTCTGGCGTCCGATCGGCGACGGCACGGTCGGGGGCGCGATGGACTGGCGGGATTCATTCCTCCAGACCGCCCGCGAATATGACGATCATCACCGAGGCGATCGGGGCGTGCGGCCGCTAGGCTGGACCGGCATCCGTGTCCTCGAGATGCTGCTCGGCGTGCGCGGCGTGCCGATCTGCTTCAAGACCGGCCGCCTGGAGCCCGCTATCGACACGCTCGCGCGAATCGGCCGCTTGTCCAGGACGACGGTGATCCGCGCCCTTGCGCGCCTGAAGCAGCACAATTTCCTGCGCTGGGTGCGCCGATCACAGAAGACCGACCGCAAGGGCGAGTTTGCGCCCCAGCGCGTCCAGGTCACGAACGCCTATTTCTTCGACATAGGCAGCCTGCCCAAGAACGTCCGCCAGCGCTTCCGCGACCTCATGAGCCGTCGTGCCCAGCGCCGCGCCGCCCACGCCACCCGGCAGCACTCCACGCCGCCTTTGCCCCCAGCGCCGCCGCCAGTGCCGTCGTCTCCGGACCTGCGAGATGCCTTGGCGCGCCTCGGCGCGCAGGTCGAGAGCGCGAGTACACCTAAGGGTCAGTATCCGGCTCAAGGGGTTAGATGAAAAGGAATGGCCCCGCTTTAGGCGGGTCCATGCGCAGTTTGTTAGGTCCCCCCCAGGTCTGACCGGCCTACCCAAAGCACCCGACGGCCAAGAGGCGTCCGTCGGGACCGGGCGGCTGTGCCGCCCGTGGGCTATCGAGGGGGGGACGGCACGAACCGTGCCATTCTCATTCCGGCCGATCGCCCGGCGCTGGCGTATCGAGCAGGATTTCCGCCCACCGATCGAACAGCCACCGTCGCCGGTCGAGATGCTGCGCCCGATTGTACGCCGCCTCGACGGCCGACGCCTGGACGTGGGCCAGGGCGCGATCGATGGCGAAGCGTTCGTCCGGAAAGCGGTCGTTCAGCGCCGTCGAAAAGGTGGCGCGCCATCCGTGAGGCACATGCCGCCCGCCGACACCGCACCGCGCGTACAGCGCGCCGATCGCGCCCTCGCCGATGGGTCGGCCCCCGCGATGAAAGATCAGATCCGCGCCGCCGATGGCCCGCGCCTGGCGAAGCACCGCGACGGCCGCCGCAGACAGCGGCACGAGGTGGGCATTGGCCGCGTCGGCCTTCTTGGCGACCGCCATCTTCATCCGCACGGCCGGAATGCGCCATAGCGCCGCCGGTGCTGGCGCGTCGGTCGACCAGTCGACGCCCTCGATCTCGTCCCACCGCGCGCCCCGCACGGCCGCGAGGCGGACAGCGGTCAGCGCCAATAATCGCGACGCCAGCCGGATCGCCGGGGCGACACGCGCGCGATCGGCGGCATCGAGGAGCGCGCGGGCTTCGCCCAGATCCTCCAGCGCGGGCTGGCGCTTGACGGGCGCGCCGGTCGCCAGCTCGCGGACCAGGCCAGCGGCGGGGTCGCCGTCGACGATACTTCGGGTACGCGCGAAGCGATAGATTGCCGAGAGGCGCTGCGCGATGCGCCGCGCCGTTTCGGCCGCGCCGGTGCGCGCAATCCGGCCGAGCAGGCGCAGCAGCTGCGGCGTGGTGATGGCCGTCGCCAGATCCTCGCCGATCACCGGGAAGACATGGCGCTCGAGGCTGGCCAGAACGTCGGCCGCGTGGACGGCGGTCCAGCGGTCGCGGCGATCGGCGTGCCAGTCGCGGGCCAGCTGCTCGACGGTGATCGCCGACTGCGCCAGGCGCTCGGCCATCTTCGCAGATATGGCCTTGGGCTCGACGCCGTGGATGTACATCCCGCGCGCGATGCCCGCTGCCTCGCGGGCGTCGTCGAGCGACACATTGGGCCAGTCGCCCAGCGAGATGACGGCCTCGCGCCGGTCGGCCCTGATCCGGACGCGCCAGGCCCGCAGGCCGGTGGGCGCGACATACAGGTGCAGGCCCTGCGCGTCCCACATCTTATAGGCGCGGGGCTTCACCCGCACGCGCTGAAGGGCGGCGTTGGAGAGCATATTGGTATCCGAAAGCACGAACGCCCCTGCCCAGGTGGACTAGGCGGGGGCGTTCAGTTGGGAGGAAGTCCAAGGCGCGGCGTGGCGCGGTAACGAAGCCTTCACCCGTGTGGGCGAAGCTGTCGGGCAAGCTCTGCCCGCAATCGGGGCGGAGGGAGTATCCGCCCCGGTTTCGCCGAATCGGCGGAAAAGCGCGGGTTCATGGGGTCGTTGGGCGACCGCCATTCCCCAGCGATACCCCCCGCTAGACGAACAGCGCCTTCCGCCCCTGGGAAATGGCGGCGACGATGATCCGGACCATTGAGGGCAGCGGGTGCACGCCTTCCGGGCAAGCTTGCGGGCGCAGGACCGTACCGGCGGGCAGCACGGCCGTCGTGGAAGAGACCGTGACGGTGTACGGCCCCGCGCCTGCGACCGCCTGGACCTGCAGCCAGGTGCTTCCCGATACGAGGATATCCCCGACCAGAGGCGCGGTAGTGGTCTGGATCGTGGTGTAGGCGGTCGTGCCGTCCGTCCCTGCCTGGGCTGCAAGGGTGAAAGTATTGGGGATGACCGGCCAGGTGGCGGGATAGGCCGGATCAAACCACGCTGGTCGCGTGTCGATATAGCCGGTCAGCCGACCGCCCGCGCCCGCCTCCTTGAAGGCTTCCAGCAGCCATTTGAACCCGTTGCCCCAACCGTTGGTGGTCGACGTCCATTCGTTATAGGCGGCAGGCGTCTGGCCGGTGCGACTGGTGAACATGTCGTTGGAAGTGTCGCGGCTTAGGACGCCCACCCCGACCATCGGCGCATTCGGGTAACGCGACTTGAAGCGGTCGACCAGGCCGGTCCAGTTGGCCTGCATCGTCGAATAGTTGCTATTGGAGTCGTTCTGCCCCAGCTGATTGAGCACGCTCGTGAACGGGCGCGCCGAATTGGTGTTGAAGGCGATCGCCTGATCCAGGACCTGCCAGCGCAAGGTCGCGTTAGTCCCCAGCTCACGCGCCGACCCGCAGCCGGGCATCCCCATCACCCAATGCGGCACCCGGCGATACGTGGGATCATCGACGTCCAGCCAGCGCCGCAGCCATCCCATGTTGCCGCGCGTATCGGCCTCGAGCGCATATTCCTGTCGCGCCTCGCCGATACTGTCGACCAGGCCCAGCAGGACCGGACGCCCGTCCCAGCCCCGTGCGACCGTCATATCCGGGCCGTAATAGGCGGGCATCGACTGGCCGAAGCCAGTGTCCAGCGACGCGGTCGACGGCGTATCCGGCGCGGTCAGCATGGGCATAAGGCTCGCTGCATCGGTGGCGCCCCATATCCGCTCGCCCCGGTGCCGCTGGATACGATACACCGGAATCTGCTTTTCGCCCGCCGCCGTCGAATAAAGCGTCCACACCGCCACCGCCGCCTCGGCCGGGATTTCGACATTGGGCTCGTCGGTCCACACGCCGATGTTGCCGCTGGCGATCGTCGCCCCGGGCTGACCACCGAACGACAGCGCGATCGGCGCGCCACCGTTCACGCTAAGCCAGGCACCGACGATCGTCTGCGCATTCCCGGGCAGGACCGTCTCCTGCGGGCTGTTACTGCCCTCGGTCGAGGCAAACCCGCTGAAATGAAAGCGCGGGTTGGTGACGGTGTGAACCGGCGCGTTCATCACGATCTTGCTGAGCTTGAAGTTCGTGTCGGCCGCAGCGGTCGTCAGCGCGCCGGATGGAAAGCGCGCCCTAGTCGACCAGAACATGTAGCGGGCCGCGTCGACCACCTGGGTCGGCATCAGAGGTGCCGGATCGACCGACACGGGCAGCCCAGCGATCGCGATCGCCAGCGCGGAAAAGCCGAAGCCGAACATCAGTCGAGCGCCACGATATCGGCAGCGGTGGTGCCCGTTGCCTTGATCAGCTTGAAGCGCATCGGGTGATATCCGACCCAGACCTTATAGGTGCGGTCAGCGACGTCGTCGCGCAGGCGGCCGACGATCGTCCCGGCCGTGCCGACCATGATACCCTTCGGGAGGAAGCCCAGCTCGTTCGTGTCGTGCGGCACGACATTCAGCGACCTGTTGGCGGGCGCGGTTACGGTATCGGCATTCGAGCCGTAGCGATCCTGGGGCATGTCAGTCCTTCCGGTTGGAAATGTTGGAGATGATGAGTTCGCGGACCCGCTTCCCGCTGCCGGAGCCGACCGTGTAGGTCGTCTCGACGTCCTCGATGTCGAAGCGGGAGAAGACGGCGCGCGCGCCGTCGGTGGCGTTGATCGAGAGGATGAAGCGGCCGCGAATGGTGGCGAGCTGGTCGGCCAGGCGCTCGAAGTCGGCGCGCTCGAAGACGCCGGTGCCGTAATCGTCCTCGCAGTCCCAATAGGGCGGATCGAGATAGAACAGGGCGCGCGGGTCGTCGTACCGCTCGATGACGGCCGCATAGCCCAGGCGTTCGATCGTCACGCCCGCGAGGCGCGAGCCAAGGCGCTCGAGGTTGGGGATCACCTTGCGCGGATCGAAACGGCTGGAGCCGGTCTTGTCGACGCCGAAAGTGCGGGTGCGGATCTTGCCGCCGAAGGTCAGGCGCTGAAGGTACAGGAAGCGACCGGCCCGTTCGATGTCGGTCAGGGTCGTTGGATCCACGCGGCGCAGGCGCTCGAATTCCTCACGGCTCGACAGTCGGCCGCGCAGATCCTGGGCCAGTGCGTCGGGGTGGCGCTGCGCCACCCGGAAGAAGTTGATGACGTCGCCCGAAATGTCATTGATGACCTCGACCGGCGCGGGGCGCGATCGGCGGAGGAAGATCCCGCCCATGCCCACGAAGGGCTCGACGTAGATCCGATGCGGCGTCGCACCGATCAGGGCGGTCAGACGCTTGGCGAGGTTACGCTTCCCGCCGAGGTACGGGGCGGGGGTCGAGATGCTGGAAATGGGATTGTCCTTCGCGAAGGCACGTCGGCTACGCGCGCGAAGTCTGGCCCACCGGCGGACTGCCGGCAGGGGGTGGCGCTCTGTCGCCAGGGAACGGGTAGTGACCGATAATGGTCGGTAATGGGGGAGTGGTGGGGCGGTCTCTGCCTATCGCGCCACCCGGCCGCGTACCGGGCGGGTCTTTCATTCAGCAGGCCACCCGGCAAAGCCGGTGCCTGTTCTTGCCGCGCACGGGCTGCTCCTTTCGGCTAGTCCAGAGCAGCAAGTCGGCCTTGCCGCCCGGACCGCCGATCGTCAACCGCCGGTGACGAAGCGGTACTCGGCCGTCGCCTTTTCGGCCGTGCGCAGCGCGTCATTGCGCTCGGCCGTACTGGACGCGCTGCGCGCCGTCGCCAGCGCCTGGCTGACCAGCTCGGCCGCCGCGCGCACCAGGGCGGCCCGCTCGGGCGGCAGGAAGGCGACGAAGGGCGCGGCGAATGCGCGCGCCTGGTCGAATTGGTCGGTAATCCGCGCCAGCCGCTGCATCGAGGAGGGCGCGCCGGTCGGGGTGGCGCACGCCGCCAGGCCCAGCGCCAGGCCGATCGCCGCGATCCTAGCGCGGGCACCCATGCCGGGCGGCAGGGTGTCGGTCGCAATGACATGGGTTGACCGGAAGCGCAGGATCAGCGTCGCGATCGCGACGAAGCCCATGATCGCCCCGACCAGCTGGTCTTGGTCGATGCCGGTGGGCAGGATGTTGAAGGTGGCGAGGATGGCGAAAAGCGCGGCGACGATCTGGAGCCAGATCGTCCGGCTCTGCCACCAATATTTGATGTCGGTCATGATGTCCTCCAGGGGATCAGGCGGGGCGGCCGACGCGCGCATATTCGGTCAGCGCGTCGAAGCAGGGGCAGGCTTTCAGCCATTCATTCGGCGTGATCTGGCCGTCGCGGTTGCGATCGGGCGAATAGTCGCGGTGGCCCTTGATGACGGCCGCCGGGTGCGCGCCCTTCAGCTCGGCCAGCAGATCGAGCATTGCGGCCTTCTGCGCCGGGGTGCGGGTGTCGACGGGCTTTCCGGCCGCGTCGGTACCGCCGACATAGACCACGCCGATGGAATGGGCGTTGAAGCCCTCGACATGGGCGCCGGGTTGCGCCTTCGGTCGGCCGATCTCGATCGTGCCGTCCAGGCCGACGACGAAGTGATAGCCGATATCCTTCCAGCCCTTGGCCAGGTGCCAGCCGCGGATCTGTTCGGCGCTGACCGCACGCCCGGCCGGGGTTGCGGTGCAGTGGACCGCGATGCTGCTGATCGAGCGGGTAATGGGCGCGCGCGCGGCTGCGCGCCACGGTGCGAGTGGCGTCGTCATGGTCGTCGGTCCTTTCAGGTGGTCGGGGTCAGCGCGCGGGGAGCTGGTCCAGCTCGGCGTCGACGCGCTTCAGGAAATGGTCGCGCGCCAGGCGCACGAGGCGATCGGAGCTGACGGCCGCCAGCGACCCGATCAGGACGCGGTAATCGGTCCCGACCGAGACGCCTATGATCCGGGCGGCCGCGTCGCTGATCGCGATCGCCAGCAGGCCCAGCATCCCAAGCAGCAGCAGATCCGCAAAGACGCTGCGCCAGGACAGTCGCCGCCCCTCGGTCACGGCCAGGCCGTATTTGGCGGCCGTCCCGATCACCATACCGGCGATCGTCGGCCCGTATTTCGCCCCGGCCAAGCCGAAGAAGTTGATCGGCTCGGACATCGGGTGTCTCCTAAATGGTACTGTAGATCAGGAAGAAATCAGGCAGCGGCGCGCGCAAACGCCTGGTCCGTGCGCAGCTCGGTCTCGCCGGGCGGCAGCGCGGTGATGCGAATGTCGAGCAATTTGGCGACGTTCGTGGCCCGGTTGGATTGGAGCACCCCGCCGGTCGGCCGATCGATGAAAAGCCCGACGTCCGCGTCGCGGATGTCATTGTCGTTGGCGACGAAATCCTTGCGATATTGCAGCCGGACGACGCGGCCATCCAGTGTCATCGTGGTTGTGCCATTGCCCGACGACGAGATACCACGACGACAGCCGACGATCACATTGCCATAGATGTGCAGACTGACGACATCATTGTCCTCGCCCGGCCCGATCGCCCAGCTGTAGGGATAGAGATTGGCATTTTCGCAGTAATTCCAGCGCACGATACCGCTTGCCATCACGCCGATGCAGAAATTGTGCCCGCGCACTCGATTGCCCTCGATCAGGCACGTCTCGGACCGCACGACGATCGCGCCCTTGCCGCCGCCCGTAAAGGCCACGACGCAATTGTTGCGCACGATGGCGTAGGCTGGATTGCGGACGTACAGCGCCGTCGAGCGGCCGATCTGGATACAGTCGGCCTGCGCACCCTCGGGCGGTGGCACGTCGCACGCCTCGATCAGCGTGACCCCGCCAATGCCCTCGCAATAGATGCCGTCGCCCGCACCATTGCCAGTGCGAAGGCCGTAATTGTCGTGGACGTAGCAACGCCGCACCGCGACATCCTCGGCCAGCGCATTCCCTGGGAAGGCGATCTCGCGAAACGGCAGCGTGCGCAGCTCGACCACGTCGCCGATCGCAGCGGTCCCGGCGATGGTGAAAGAGATGCCGACCGTCGACGAGGAATAGGCGACCCCACCGCTGGCCGTGCCCACGACCGATCCGTCCGGCCGACGTATCTGCCAGCGCGTCTCGCCACCGCTGCCGCCGGTCGTGCACTCCAGGCGAAAGACGCCGGTCAGCGCGGCTTCGGTCGCTCCGATCCCCGTCACCTGCACATCGGCCGGGGCCAATTGCAGGACGGCCACCGCGCGACGCGTATTGCCGCGCAGGGCGATGGCGATCGCATTCGGGTCGGTGCGCGACCCGTTCCCCGTCACCTCGCAGGTGTCGATAATGATGCCCGAGCCGCCATAGGTATTGACCCCGCGCTGGGTCGCCCCGGTGACGCAAAGCCCGTCGAGCCGCCAGAGGCTCTGGCCATTCTCGTCGACGCCGACCGATCCTCCGCCGACGCGGGGGCGATCGCCCGCGCCGAAGCCCGTGTACGTGCAGCCATAGCTGGCATAGAGCGTCTCGGCCCAGGTGCCGCCTCGCGCCAGCCGAAGCTCGCTCCCCGCCGCCAGCACGCCCAGCATCGCTGCGACCGCCAGCGATTTCCACGCCTTGGCCGGGGTGGTCCCGTCCGCCGTGTCGTCGCCGGTCGGCGAGACATAGCGTGCCGCGTCGACCACCATCGTGCCGGTCGCCGTCCACTGTGCCAGCGCGCCGTCCGACAGCTCGCCGCGCACCTCGACCGACCGGATCGTGCCGTTCAGCGGCGTGCCTCCCGCCGCATCCGCGCCGATAATCAGCCTGGACAGACCGGCAGGCGGCTCGCGCCAGCAATCGTGGCGCAGCATCCCTGCCGCCGCCAGCGTCCAGCCCCTGGGCGATACGCGCAGCGCCACCCGCAGCCGCCCCGGCCCCAGCACGCGCGCGATGCGCGGCCGCCACGGGCTGGCGGTCGAGGTGACGGACAGCGCATTGTCGATCGTGCGGCTGACCGCGATCTCGCCGCCGGTCGGTGACACGAGGGTCAGGACGCGGCGATCGATGCCGTCCGCCCGGTCCAGCTCCAGCTCGATCAGGATTGTGTGCGGCCGGGAATAGCGCGGTGCGACATCGACCAGCGTCTCGGCTCCGCGCGTGGCAGCCTGGCCCAGCGTGACGATCGGGCTTGTGATGCGGTCCAGCTCGACCTGTGGCAGGATGATGAGGACTTCGGACCCGGCCCGCACGATCAGGCGCGCCTGGCCCCCGCTCGCCGTCGCCGTATGCACGCGGCCGACCCGTCGCCATTCGGGGCCGGAGAAATCGGGCGTCGACCCGCCGCCGCCCGTGACGGTCAGATAGCCGGAGCCTTTGACACAGCGGACATAGGCCGAAATCCCCAGCCGCTGGCCACCCGCCGCATTGGCGAAGGGAACGGCGAAATCGGTGTCGCTTGGATTGATGCACCGGATGACCTTGCCCGACATAACGCCCGCTGCGAGCAGCTCGTCGAATATCCCGGATGCGGCCAGCGCCGCGCTGTCATCGGCGACCAGGATATCCGCGCCGCTCGGCCGATTGGACAGCCGGGCATAGCCGTCGATCGACGTCGGCGCCGCGTTGCGCATCGTCAGCAAATTGGTCGCGGCAGGCTCCAGCTTCAGCCCGGCGCTCGCCACGATGCGCGGCTGTCCGGCAGGCGACAGGCGCAGCCTCCCGTCCGACGCCAGCGTGATCCCGCCCGCGCCGATGACCGTCATCCCGGCCACGTCGGCCGCGCGCGCGAAGCTGCGCTTGCCGACCGAGAAGCGACCGCCCGCGAAATCGACCCGCAGCTTGCTCATGCCCAGGTGCCCTGAAGGACCAGGCGCAGGCCCTCCGCATCCTTGCCCTCGGCCTGGACCGCCAGCGTCATGAGGCTGTCCAGGCCGACCAGCGCGCGGGTGATCGTCGGCTGCGCGGTGCCCGCCGCCCGGCTGGATCGCTGCCCTGGCAGGACGCGCAGCGGAGCCGACAGGATCGACGCCCCGCTGACCTTCAGGTCGGCCTGGATGCCGAGCGTCCCGGCAGGGGATTGATCCGGCTTGCGCACCGACAGGCTGACAGCCGACAGCATCATGGCGGCGGGGGCCATCATCCAGCCCGCCTCCTCGTCGACGCGCACGATTTCGTCATCCGCATAGCATTCGATGGGGATAGTGAAGGGCGCGCCGACCGCTCCGACGACCTGACCCGCATCGATCAGCCTGCCATCGGTCAGGCGCTGCATCAGGTGGCCGGTGGCCTGGTCGACATAGGCGTTCGCCACGCCGACGCCCTGGGGGCCGCGATCACCCTGCGGGGGATTCACGACGGCCGATCCGGCCAGCGTCTCGGTCGCCGCGATGAGAGACAGCACCTTCCGGGAAAGGGCGTAATTCTCATTCATGATCGGCAGCAGGAAATAGGACAGCTGGGCGGCCGTCACGCCTGGATAAGGCTCGACCAGCGTCAGGCTGCTCGGACCGTCGACCGAGGCGACCGGAAACACCGCGCCCGCGATGTTGAGCACCAGGCCGTCATAGCCCGCCAGCCATGCCGTGCCCGTGCCTGTCACGGTGCGCGACCCGCGCGTGACGGCGACCGTGCCTGCCTGTTCAAATGGGCTGGGCATTGCTGTGTCCTTCAATCAGTAGCCGACCGCGAACCAATCGAAGCCGTCGAGGGTCTGGCGGGTGACGTTCGGTGCCTGGGTGTAGACGGAAGCGCCGAAGCGGCTGGGCGCGCCCATGTTCTGGAGCCACAGGTCGCGGACATCGCTGGCGCTGTTGATGTACGGCGTCGCGACAAAGCTCATGCACATCGTCGGGAATGCTATCGGGAAGACGATAGAGAGAGACGTCTCGCTGTTGATGTATTGGCGGTACTGCCCCCACATCATGTAGAAGCCACCCGGCAGCGCCTGGTAGCCGCCAGCCGGGTCTCTCAGCGATTGCCTCGACAGAAACTCGAAGTCGATCGCACCCGCCGACAGATGGTCGACACGCACATTCGGCATGTAGACGCCGCCGATATCCGCCCGCAGTAGCGGCTTGTCGCCACCATCCGGCGTTTCAATGCTCAGGGTGTCGGTGGTCAGCACGATCGCCGACACGCCGTTTTCGCTCGCGATCCCCATGCCCGCGACGCGCTTCCGTCCATTCCGGTCCGTCTGGACCTTCAGCGTGTATTCGGCGGAAAGGCCGGTGACCTTGTCGGCGACCGTCTTGAAGGATTGCTCGATTGTCGCACCGCCAACATCATCCATGCGGGCAGCGAGCGTCTTTACGCTTTTGGCGACCGTGCCGACGTCGGTCTTGTACGATGTGTCGACGGTCTGGATCGCCGACTCCAGCGTGACCGGCTTCCCGTTGAGCATGACGGTGACCCGCGTGCCCAGGCCTTGAATGCGCTCGACGACGAGATTTCCATTCTCGTCGATAAGCATATTGCGCAGGTCTTTGATGGCCCCAGCGCGATCCAAGCCTTCCTGAACGACACGGAGACCGACTTCGTCGACGCTTTTGTAGACGGCCTTGTTGGCCTCGACCCGCGCCTTTTCCTCCTTGATCTGCCAGGCCGTCACGCCTTCGCCGTAGGTGGCAATCCGATTGTCGACGGCCTCGAACGACGCGTAATTCGCGTTGGCGATGGTCCGGCGCAGCTGGGTCATCCCCGCTGCGACCTCGCCCTTGACGTCGATCCCGGCCACCTTCTTTTCGGCCTCGTCCAGGCGGCTGGTCAGCTGCTCGAAGCTCTCCGCGACCTTGCTGCCATCGTCCTCGATCCGGGTGCCAAAGGTCTGGATCGCGACCAGGTTCTGCTTGGCCAGGGCGCTGGCAGCGCTGATCGCCGCCGCGCCGAAATCAATATTGAACGCGGCCTGCTCGTCCAGCGGGGTCCGCAGGAGGTTGCTCAGCTTATCGCCGACCAGGTTCTTCGTGATCGCGTCGGCCTTGTCGCCCGCGCTCTTGATGGCCGTGACGACGCCTTCGGTGCCCGAGACATTCGACCACTCGGCCGTCTTGCCAGCATCGGCGATGGCCTGTTGCACCGGCCACAGCGTCGGATCGTAAGTCGTCGGCGCAGCGGCTTTGATTGCCGCCGCTTCGTTGGAATAGGCCAGATAGATGTCGGGATGTTCTTCCCGCAGCATCATCGGCACGGTGCCGTCGACCTGCGTCGCCATGTCGGCGATGCGGAACAGCTTCTTGTCCCACCCGAGCGGCAGGAACGAGAAGCGGATGACGTCGCCCTTCTGGTATTTCCAGGCCGTCGCCTGGAACACGGCGGTGAAGGTGCCACCATATTGCGCGCGGCCGAGGCGCAGCTTGAACAGCCGCTGGCCTTGGCCCGGCGATTGGACCAGGGCGAGGTTCACGGTCTGCGGTCGATCGATCCCATCCGGGCTCGCGATCTTCACCTCGGGCAGGTCGACCAACTGATACAGGGAATTGGCCGAGGGGTCGGTGTACCCGCCCCGGATGATGTTGACCGAGTCCGTCAGCGGCGGGGTCTGCAACCAGGTGAATTCACCCATGACGTCGCTGGTCGACAGGTCGCCGATCGGCGTCGCCAGATCATTGTGCAGGACGGTGACGCGGATTTTGCCATCCGCATCGTCCAGCACGGCATTCATCGCCGCCTTGTAATTGTCGAGGACCAGGCCGGGATCGTCGCCCTCGCTGTAGATGCCGTCGCTGCGATAGCGCGCCTCGGTCGTACCGTCGGCGCGCGTCACCGGCTCATCACAGAGGTTCGCGGCGGTGATGAAGCTCGGCAGATCGATGCGCGAGGCGGGGATGCCCTTGCCGACCGCCAGCTTCCATTCGCCCGTCGCCGGGTTCTGAATGCGCCAGCCCAGCAGGAAGAACAGCAGGCCCAGCGCCGGATTGCGGCAGGCGCTGGCGCTCCAGGCCCAGGTGCGCTGATCATCGGCGCGCATCGGGCCCGACCCACCGGGGACCGTCGAGTCGAGGCGGGGATCATAGAAGAGCGCGCCATCGCCGACGATCGTGACCCGCGACGGGATCGACGATGCGAAGGGCGACTCGGCCTTCTTGCCGTTCCCCGTCAGCTTGAAGCGGAGATACACATAGGCGAGGCCGGTATACCGCCGGGTGTTGCCCATGCGCGCGCCGATGTTGATCGCGTTGGCGGCGGAACCTTCCAGGACCGGCGTGACGTCGAGATAGCCGACATAGGGAGCCTGGACCCCGCCGGTCGCCGACCAGGCCAGCTTGTCGTCGAACCAGATCTCGCGGATCGCCTGGCAACGATGGCTGGCGCAAACGATGAAGCGGTGCAGGATGCTCTGATCGGCCGACCATTCCTGATCGCGCAGATCCGTCGCCATCGCGGTCGATCCGACCACGGTCTTGCGAAAAGCCCGCACATCCATGGAAACGGTCAGGCGATTGGCGTTCGCCTCACTGGTCGCCGGTGCTTTCGGTTTCGGCGATAGCAGCGACCCGGCGGTGTTCAGCACGGCGCTGGCCGCGATCAGACCGCCGACCGTCAGGCTGCCCACGCCGAAACTGGCCGACATGATGAAGCTCAGCGACGCACCGGCCGCCAGGCCGCCGGTGACGATCGCAAGGCCCGCGACCGCAACGACGGCTCCGGCGATTTTCAGCGCCTTCGCCATCAGCCGACACCCCAGCAGCGCGCCCATTCTGCGCGCGGATAGCGGACCAGGCCCGCCGCCCCGTCTTGCTCGCCGATGAAGATGGCATCGGTGCCGATGCACACGCCGACCATGCCGTCGACCATGACCAGGTCGCCGCGCCGGGCGTGGCCGATCGGCCGCTCGGGAAAGTCCGCCGATATCGTCTCGGCCAGCGATCCCGCGCCATAGCGGCGGAGCGCGCGCGCCGATCCGATCGCCGTCGTATAGCGCCCGCGATAGGCGGCAGCGGGATCGATGCCGGTCATGGCTTCCACGGCCCCGGCCGCGAACAGCGCGCAGTCCAGCTCGCCCCAGGCGAATACGGCCCCGTCCAGCGCCGCCATATAGGCGTGCAGACGTGCCTCCCAATCGGGCAGCCGGATCATAGCGCCTCCATCCGGCTGTACATTCCGCCCCCGCCACCGGCTGGGCTTTGCGTGGGGGTGTTGCTGACAAGCGGACTGCCCGACATGCCGTTCGCAACCGCGATCGCCGCGCGCGCGGACTGGTCGCCAGGGTCGAAAGTGTCCTGATCGAGATAGGTGCGCCCCGACGCCTTGCTGAAGGCGGCGAGATAGCTCTCGATCGTCAGGTTGATAGTCTGGCTCTCGGGCGATCCGCCGATCGCCAGCGACGTCATCCAGCCGGTGTAATAGTGCTGGACCCCGCCCTGTTGGTTGCCGTTCTCGTCGCGGATCATCCGCCACAGGCGCGCGGTCCGCCCCTGCCAATTGGCCTTGTTGCCGATGATGTTCAGCAGGTCGGCATCAAGCGCGACGATGCCCGACAGCTTGGCCGTCACCGCATCGGCACCGCCATCCTTGTTCCGGACGGGCCCGATATCGACGACGGTCGGATCGATCCCGTCGAAGGTGAAGCCGTCCAGGTCGACGTCGCCAGTACCGGAGAAGCCGAAGCTGCGCCCGGCCGTGCAGGCGCGCATTGGGTCGCCGACAATATCGAGGTAGCAGAAGAAGACCGGGCGAATGACCGACGCGTCGAGCGCGGCCGAGGCGGCAGCATCGGGGCGGCTCATCGGCGCTCCTCGGCCGTCACGGCGAATTGGTACATCTGCCCAGGTTCGACATCCCAGCCGGGCGGCTCGCTGGTCAGCGCCACGACGGCGTAGGGACGCTGAATCTCGACCGCCGCGCCTGCTGCCGGCGCTTCGCCCAGCTCGGGGCCGAAGACCGCCGTCGCCAGGCCCTGGCCATTCGTCACCAGATCCTGCGTCAGGCAGACGAGGCGGCGATGCCCGCTGGGCAGAAATACCGTCATCAGGTCGCCCGTCACCAAGACGGTAGCATTGGCGGGCAGGCCCTGGAGCGGGCAGCTATTGCCGCTGCCAGCGCCCGACCGCACGGTAGGGTTTGCCGCGCTGGTTTGGCGAGCGCTCTCGATCGCGACGATCGGGAAGCGGTGCACCGGCCCGTTGAGACTGACGAAGAACCCGCGCCAGCGCTTCGCCCGGTCCTCGCCGATCAGGACGCGGAAATTCCCGCTGACGGTCCAGAACTGCGCACCGGGCAGCCCGACCGTTTTGGTGGTGCCGGTCCATCCGGATCGATTGACCTGGGCGGCGAACGGCAGACGCCACTTTACGTTCTTCAGCGGTAGGTCCGCTGGCGGCATGATCAGGGCCATGGCAGTCCTAGAGGCTGGGGCGCTTGAGGATCGCGACCGTGGCGGACGCTGACGCCTCGACGAGCTGGGGCGCGGCGGATTTCACGACCTGGACGGCGACACCCGCCGCCCGGTTGTCGATCCGGGCGTCCAGGTCCTCGCTCAGCGCAATCGAGACGGTGACATTGCCCGACGCCCCGCCCAGCGCCGGGCTGCTCAGCGCGGACAGGGCAGGCGCGCGGGTGGGAATGATGCTGGACGGGGTCGATGCCCCGGACAGCGAACCGCCGGTGGCGAAGCGCGGCAGGCGACGACCATTGATCGCGGCCATGGTATCGGCCCCGTAATAGTCCACCGCGCGCTCGTTCATGATGAACTCACGGTTCGACAGCCGCACCGCACCGCCGCCAGGACCGCTCAGCAGGGCGAGGATGCTATCCGACCGGCCGGTGCCTGGCCCGCTGATCATGCCGCCCAGGGAGCCGCCATTGGCGCGCCCTGGTATCGACGACAGCGAGCCGCCATCCGCGAAGCCAAAGCCCGTGGAGCCGCCGATCGCGGCAAGGATCGCCTTCTGAATACCGATCCGGACCAGGTCGGAAATGATGCTCTCGGCCATTTTCTTGAAGGCCGAGCCGACGTCCTCGGTCCCGCTGATGATGCTTGCCAGGCCGCTCTCCAGCGACTCCAGGCCATTGACCTCGACGCTTTGCAGCGCCTCTTTCATGTCGCCGGTCGCGGCCTGAAGGCGCTGGCGATACTGGTCGAGCGGCCCGGCATTCTGGCGATCGACGTTCTTTTCGTCGGCCGCCTGAAGGTCGCCCAGCATTTCCTTGCGGCGCTGGGCGATTTTCTTTTCCGCCTCGGTGGAGTCGCGCGAGGCGAGGACGCCTTCCAGCTTTGCCCGCTCTTCCTCATACTGGATGTCGAGGATGCGGCGCTCCAGATCGCGACGATCCGATGCGGACGTGACCAGATTGCCCTGCGCCTTCAGCAGGTCCGTATGATTGGACCGATCGGCGCTGGCCAGCGCCAGCGCCTCGTCGGCGATCCGCTGACGCTCGCGCGCGTCGACGACTTGCGCTTCCAGGGCCGCGCGCTCGTCGTTCTTGGCCTGAAGGGTCTTCAGGCGCTGCTGGCCGGTTTCGCCGTCGCCCAGGCTGCCCTGCTTCGCCTGCTGGGCCAGCTCCTCGTTCCGGCTTTGCCGCTCGGCCTCGATCCGGGACTTCTCGATCGCGGCACGCTCGACGGCGGAATTGGTCAGGTCGGCGCGGGCGGCCGCGATATCGTTGTTCGCCTGGCGCTCGGCCGACGCAAAAGCACGGGTGTCGGACGCCGTGTCGCGCACCTGAGCGATTTCACGCTTTGCTGCCGCGTCGGCCTCGCGATCGGCCTTGTTGCGCGCGGTCCGGCTGATGCGGGCATTGCGATCGCCCTGCGCCCCGGCCGAGGCGCTGCGGAAGGACGCGGCGTCAGCGCTGGCCGCCTCGGACGCAGCTTGGGCCGACAGGCCGTCCTTCCGATATTTCTTGTACTGGGTCAGCTCGAATTTCTGGGCTTCCAGCGTGTCGATCTGCGACCGGATGCCGCGCTCCCTGGCAACCGTCAGGTCACGCGTGACGCGGGCCAGATCGCCGTCGACGTCACGGCCGCCGACGCGGTCGCTTTCCTTAATGCGCGCGACGAGTGGGATGTTGGCGGCAGCTTGCGCGCTGCGGTACGCGTCATTCTGACGCTGGCGAGCATCGCGAAGCGTGAAGCGATCCTTCTCGTCATCACGGCTCTCCGCTGCCGTATACTGGCCGAGCTGCCCGCGCACGCTCCGGTTCGCGACGGTCTGGGCGCGTGCATTGATGCGCGACTGGGCGGCATTCGCCTCGGCTTCCGCCGCGACGGAAAGGGACGTCAGGCCGAGCACCTGCTCATGGCGGCGCGCCTTGGCCAGATCATATAGCTTCTGCGCGGCTTCGCCGACCGCCCCAGCGAAATTGCGCATCTGGCCGGTCGATGATGCCGCCGCACCGCCAGCCTGGCTGATGGCGCTCGCAGCGGCACCGGCGGTTTGTGCCATCTGCGCCATGCGCTCGTTCAAGATCCGATTGGCCTCGGCGTTGCCCTGGAATGCCAAGGCGGTCGCCTTGCTGCGCTCCTCCGCCTCCGCCATCTGATGGTTCGCGTAGAGGATGGCCGCGACTAGCGCGCCGATCGTCAGCACCGCCGCGCCGCCCGCAACGGAGCCGCCGATCAGCGTCAGCCCACCGGCGAAAAGCTTCGACGCGGCCGCCGATGCGCGGCTGGCGATCGTCAATTCCGCCGCTGCCGCCGTGGATGCGGTCGAGGCGGCTGCGGCGCGGCCCTGGGCAGCGGCCAGCGCGTTCTCCAGCTCGATCAATTCGGCGTCGACGGTGGCCAGCGCGCGCTTGGTGACAAGCTGCGCCTTCAGGTCGGCATTCACGCGCCCCGCATCGGCCGACGTCACCGCCCGGCCGAGCCCGAAATTCAATTTCGAGTTGAAGGCCTGCTGCTCGGCCGCCTTCAGCGATTCCGCGCGCTGTGCCTCGATCAGCGCCATCGTCTCGCCGATCGCGACCTGATCCTGACGGCGGGCCGCGATCGTCGCCTCGATCGCGGCGACCTCGGTCCGCGCCGACGCTGCGGCAAATTCCGCCTTCTGCGCCGCCGCAGCCTTGCCGCTTAAGAGTACGATGCGCTCGCCATCCAGCGCCTTGGTCAGCAGCAGCACCTCGGCCGCCACCGCCGCCACAGGCCCCGCTGCAAAGCGGGTCGCAAATCCCGCGCCGACTATGGCCAGGGCGGGGACCAGCGTGTCCAAATTCTCCGACATGGCGACGATCGCGTTCGACAGGCGCGCTGTCGCGCTCAGCCCGGCATCCGTCTCGCCGATATACTTGCCCAGGGCATTGTTCAGGATCGTCAGCGACGCGCCGATCGTCAGGTTCGCTTTTGCGGCCTGCGCCTCCAGATCCGCCGAGCCCTTCAGGAAGGCGCGGAAAAAGTCGGTGTTCGACACCTTGCCGTCGTTGACCAGCTGCTTGAGCTTGGACACCGAGCCGCCCGCCCCGTCGAGGTTCTTCGCGACGGCCTGGAGGATCGGGCGCGCGCCATCGACGATCGAATTGAATTCTTCGGCCTGCACGCGCGAGCTGCCGAGCAGCTGCCCCAGCTGCTGGAGCGCGCCGCTCGCCTCCTGGGTCGATCCGCCCTGGACGCGCAGCGCGGCTGACACGCCGCTGGTGAAGCGGAGCAGGTCCGCGTTCGATGCCCCCAGCTCCTTCGCGGCCGTCGCCGCCTTGCCGTAAAGGGTGCCGACCGATTCAAGCTCGACGCCATTGCGCTGGGCGACGGCGTAAAGGTCGTTCTGCGTCTTGGCGAGCTGGATGCCCTCCAACCCGGCGACCTTCAGCTGATTGGTGTAGCGGGTGTAGCTGTCCGCATAATCCTTCACGCGATCGGCCGAGAAGGCTGCGGCCAGGCCCGACGCCGACCCGAGGAGCGCGGCCTTGATGCCGCTGGTCGAGGCGCGGATGCGCCCCTCGGTCTGCTCGACGGCCGTGCCGATCGTCGCGATCTGGCGGCGGGCGGCATTGATCGACGTCTGCATGCCCGCCAGGGGACGGCCGAACTCGCCGAACCGGCGATCGGTGGCGTCCAGGCGGCGCTGCGTCTCGGAGGTGAAGCGGTCCACCTGCGCCTGCCCGGCGCTGAGGTTTCGCCGCAGCAGCTCCACCGAGGCATCCACCTGGAGGAGGAGCGTCTTGACGTCGGTCGCATCCGCCATCGCCTCACTCCTCGCTGGACACGTTCATGGATTTCCAGACCTCGAAAGCGGCCCAGAACTCATGCGGTGTCGATTTCCAGAACTGCGCGGCGGGCCACCCCAGGGCGGCCGACGCGATGCCCGCTAGTCGGCGACGGGGATCTCGGGGGTCATCATCCCCGTCGCCTTCGCTTCCCCCGAGGGGAGGCATCCGCCGGTGGCCGCCAGGCCGAGGACGATCGCGATGCGCGGCTGCACGGCCATCACACCGACCGGGAACAGCAGCTCCGCGATCGTGTCGACGTTGACCCCTTTGTGCGCAGTGACCCGCGACCGTTCCGAAGCCGAGGAATATTCATCCAGGACCTGCTCGCGGCCCCAGCCGCGAACTAGCTCGGTGACGACGATCGCCTGCGCCTCTTGCGTCAGCACGCCTTGCTCGGCCAGCTGGGTCAGCTGCAACAGCGCGAGGCCGGTCTTCTTTTCCATCGCGACGATGGCGGTATACGACGGGCGAAGCACAAAGCTCTGCCCGTCGAGTACCAGGTCAACCTCGCCGCGAACCGCGTTCGCGTCGCCCATGATCAGGCGAGCTTGTCGGTGGTCGGCGCGGCTGCGGCCGAGAATTCGATTTTGGCCTTCACCGCGTCATTCTGGCCGAATTCGGTCGACGCGATGTTGCCATAGACCGACCCGGCAAAGACGACATCGGCGGGCGATGCGCCGGTCTGGCCACCCTTGCGGATCTGGACATTGAACGGCGTGGCGGGCGCGGCATTGCACAGCGTCTCCAGGCGAGTGTAGCCATCGGCGTCCGGCAAGTTGGGGATCGCGTCGAGCGACAGCTTCAGCGATTTCAGGCCGGGGGCCGACGTGCCGTAGCCGGAATCGTCCTTGCTGGTCGTGTCGATCGAGCCCGCATCGCGGCTGACCGACAGGGTCTGCTGCCCCTTCACCAGGTTATAGGTGCCTGCGGTCGCGCTCTCGACCCAGAGCAGGTAATCGTTGCCAAGCTTCTTCGCCATCGTGCTTCTCCCATACGAAAAGCCCCGCTGGCGAGGCGGGGCGAGGGTTTATGAAAGGGTGGGGTTCTCAGCTGTCGCTGAAGGCCAGGATCGTCAGGATCGTGGTGCCGATGTAGCCGGAGCCGTCCCCGGCCAGCTCGGCCGCGCTGCTGGCGATGGAATAGTGGAAGTTCCAGCCCAGCCGCTTGAAGGACTTCCCTGCGAGCAAGGCCTCGATCTGGTCCTGGATGTCGGAACAGGGGCGGCGTTCATCGCCCTCGGTCAGCACGATGATGGTCAGGGTGATGCGGCGATCGGGATCGTTGGCGCGGCCGTACGGGGCGCTCAGCATCTCGCCGATGATGACCACCGGCAGCGGCTGATCGTCGGGCACATCCTGGAAGACCGGAGCGCCGGTGATGCCGAGATGCAGCACGTCATAGCTGGTCGCCTCGACGGCCGCTGTGGCGCTAGTCATTGCCACCACCGATCCGCTTCAGCGCGCGGTCGAACACCTTGTTCGCGCGCTGGTTGATCATGTCGCGCAGCTCGCGGTAGCGGCCGGACACGAAATGGTCGCCTGCCCGGCCCCGCACGCGCATCTGATAGACCGACACCAGGTGGGCCGATTTGTTGTTGTTGCCGCCATGCTTCAGGTGCGCCGTCTCTTTCGCCCGAGCCCCGCGCTTGTAGCGGCGGACGGTGACGGTCTGCGCCCTGCGCCCCTTGTCCAGGATGAAGCCGTAAAAGAGCTTGGCCCGGCCGCGCGGCGTGCCCAGCAGGCCGACCTGAAGGCGCAGCGACTTCGGCAGCACCTTGTACTTCACACCGGCGATCAGGCGTCCAGTCCGGTTCCGGGCACGCGCCTGCATCGCGGCGCGGATTTTCTGACCGCCATCCTCGAGGACCGAAACAATCTCGGCCGAGACGGCATCGGGCAGCTGCTTGAGGCGGCGACGCAGGGCCCGCGCGCCCTTTACGGTGCTCATCGGCCGTTCCCTCCACTCTCGCAGGTCAGAACCAGGCCGTCGCCCGCCTCGTTGGGCGCTGCGGCCGTGATGTTCATCACGATCGCACCCCAGACCAGGCGCAGCTGCGGCGTCACGTCGTTGCGGTGTCGGATCGTGACGCGCCACAACTGCACCGCCCGCTCGATGCTCTCGCGCACCGCTTCCTGCCCGCGCAGGGCGATGATCTCGGCCCAGGGCATGGCGACGTCGGTCCAACCGTCTGTCGCCGGGTTCTTCTTTCGCCCGCCAGTGCCGTTATCAATGGTGTCCGGACGCTGAAGCTTCACCAAATGCTTCAACCGGCGACTATCGAGCGCGCTCATCAGTAGATCCGATCGTTGACCAGCAGCGGCTCGACGTCGACCGGCCGATCGTCGAACCGGCTGCGGATCAGCACGAACAGCACGAGGCGCAGATTGGCCGGGACGGCAGACGGGTCGGACCCATATCCAACATTCAGGTCGACCAGGATCGGGCCCGCCACGGTACGCGGCAGGCGATAGCCTGGCACCGCCGCGATTCCGCGTTCCAGGCCAAGGCCGGTCAGATACAAGTTGGCGGGATCGATCGCGGTGGGCGCGCCAGGCGCGCCATAGGTGACGGCCTTGATGCTTTTGACCGGACCGACCGGCAAATGGTCCAGATCGTCGAAGCTGTCAGCCTGAACGCGCACGACCTGGTCGAGAAGCCGCTGGCCGGTAATCCGCTCCAGATCCGACCGCGCCGCCTGGATGAGCAGCGAGACGTCATCGTCCTGCGCGCTGCCATCGATACGAAGGAAGCGCTTCACCGCCTCCAGGTCGATCGGCTCTTTCGCCGGTGCGACGATGGTGACGGTCGCGCCGATCATGTCAGGCCGAGACCGCGAAGTCGGCATCGATCAGGCGCTGCGCCTCCTCGGCACCGATGTCGGTGCCGATCGTCAGCTCCTGACCACGAACCCGCGTCACGCTGGGGCCTTCCTGGCCTACCAACATTCGGATCGCGACCAGCTGGTCGGTCGGGGGCGGGGCGTCGGCCGTCGACGCGGTGTCGGTCGCGGGCGGAGTGTCGGCCGTCGGCGCGGTGTCGGTCGCGGGCGGGGCGTCGGCCGTCGACGCGGTGTCGGTCGCGGGCGGGGTGTCGGCCGTCGACGCGGTGTCGATCGCGGGCGGGGTGTCGGCCGTCGACGCGGTGTCGGTCGCAGGCGGGGCGTCGGCCGTCGACGCGGTGTCGGTGGCGGGCGGGGTATCAACCGCCGACGCAGCGGCGGTCGCGGTTTCGACCTTCGCAACCCGTGCAGGCTTCGCGGTAGGGGATTTTGCCATGGTGGGGGCTCCTTTGCGAGCGGCAGGCTCACCTGCGGCTGGCAGAAGAGGCGGGCCGCTTAGGACCCGCCTCCCTGGTCGATTACGCGTGCTTCAGGTGCTTCACGGCGTTGGCGTCGACCAGATTGCCGTCGTACCGGATCAGTCCGGCCATACCGACCTTCGGCCAGAAGCGTTCGCGGACGGTGCCAATCAGCGGCGAACCGACCTTGCGCACGGTGTAGGCGCTCAGATCGCCGAAGATGACCGAGCGATTGCCCGTGCCGATCTGCGGAACGTCGTCGTTCACCGCATAGGGCTTGCCCAGCAGCACGTCGGGCGCATTCGCGCGAACGTCGCCCATCTGCCACAGGAAGTTGCCCTGGCCGTCCTTCAGCTTGCGCGCCGCAGCCAAGGTGGTGTCGGCGAACATCCACCGACAGAACGGAGAGCGGCGATATGCCTGGTTGACCGAGTGCTGAAGGTCGATCAGCTCTTCGGCCGCCAGCGCGGCAGCGGACGCTGCCTGCTTGCCGAGCGCCGAGGCCACGACAATGCCCTTCGGGCCGCCTTGGCCGGTGCCCACGGTCAGCTTGCCGTTTGCACCCCGGCCAAGGCGCTGACCGAGCTTCTTCGCGATGAACTGCTCGACATTGAACTGGCTGTCCTGAAGCAGTTCGAAACTGATTTTCAACCAGGGGGTGGCGAAGACATAGGCGCTGAGCGTGGCCTGGCCGAAGGCCAGATCACCCGAGCCATCGTCGACGATATCCGCTCCTTCGTTCAGCGGCGCGGAGGTATTGCCGGTGTCGTCGTTGGTCGGGATGTCATACGGATTGCCCGAGCTGGTCGTCATTTCGTCGGTGATGCCCGGATCATACATCGGGCCCCAATCGCGCATGACCTCGACAATGCGATTGGCGAGGGTGCGCGGAACGGTGAAGCCGCCCGCTGCCGGGGTTCCGACGGTCTGGGTACGATTCTCGACATAGCCGCGACGAAGCATGGTGCGGTGTTCGGTCGAAAGCGCACTAACGTCGCCACCCTCGGCCATCAGGGCATAGAAGGCGGTGCGATACTCGTTGTGGAGGCGATCCCCGTCGGCCGGGTCGTCGCGCTGCGTGCCGTCCTGACCGCGAACCTCCAGGTCCTCGCCGGTGGGGCGCAGACGGGCGCGGCGCTCTTCCTGGCTGCGCTCGGCCGCTGCCACACGCTCCTCGCGCGCGATATTGCGGTCGAGCGTGTCCAGCTCGCCCATGATGGTGTCGTGGCGCGCCTCCAGTTCGGCGGTGCGGGCGGCGTCGGTATTGGCGGTAATCTCGGCCAAGGCGGCGCGCGCCGACGTGACGAGGGTCCCGCGCTGCTCATGCAGCTGGGTCAGCATAACCATGGTGGTCTCCGGGCTTCAGGGGGATGGGCGTCGGATTGAAGCGCCGACGCGCGCCTCGGGCTGGGCCCGGTGACTAGATGCCGCGCTCGATCTGCGCCTGGCGGGCGCGGCGGGCGGCGAGGCGGGCACCCGCGCCCGCGCGATTATGGTCGCGGCGCTCGTCGCGGATCTGCGCGAGGCTGCGCAGCGCCACTTCGGTATCGCGGTAGGCGGGATAGGCGGTGTAGGTGATCTCGAAGAGCATCGCCTCCAGGATCGTGCGCTCGGTCAGGTCCTTGGTTTCGTCCCATTCCGAACGCACCGATACGAAGCCGATCGACATGCCCGCGATATCGCCGCGGTCGAGTTGGACGATCAGATCCCGGCCGTCATTGGTGTCGGGCAGCGGGTTCTCGAAGGCCAGGCCCTTGGCATCTTCGCGCAGGATCAGCGTCTTCGCGCCGAGGCGGCCGACGACGCGACCGCTATCGTGACTGTGCAGCGCCAGGACGTCGCGTTCCTGTAGCGACTTGGTAAAGGCACCAGGCGCAATACGCTCGCGCCACATGCCGCCGATATCGGTCCAGGTGTCAAACAGGGCGGCATAACCAACCCCGGTTCGGACCGATCCTTCAGCCGCAGCGCGTAGCTCGAGCGGGGTGATGATCGCGCGCGTCTCGCGGCCGTCAATCTTCGGTGCGGGCATCATTCTGGTCCTTGGATGCGTCGTCTTCCGACGTGGCGTCGTCGTCGAGTGCTGGTCCGCCGTTGTGGCCAATGGGCGCGGAGCCGAGGGGGACGGTCGCGCCCTGAATGTACAGGCGGGCACCTGCGCCGCTTGGATCGGGCGGCCGGTTCTCCAGCGCGCGGGCTTCGTCGGGCATCAGCTGGCCGGTCTGGATCGCGCGGGCGAGACCTTCGATGCGGGATTTGAAATCGCCGCGCTGCAAGCCGTCGAGGTTGTGCTTCACCTCGCGAGCGCGTCGGCGCTGGCCGAACAGCTTGAGGTTCAGCTCCTGCTCGAAGATGACCGCCCAGTGGACGACCAGGTGCTTTACGAGTTGCAGATCCTGCTGCTCGGTATTGGCGAAGGTGCCCTTCGACAGGTCCTGGAGGAAGACGGGCGGCAAACCGTAAAGGCGCGCGATCTCCTGAATCTGGAAAAGCCGCGCCTCGGTCATCTGACCCTTGGCGGGATCGATGCCGACCGGCTTCAGCGCATGCCCAGGCGGCATCCCGAAAAAGGCCCGTCCGGATTTACGGGCCAGCTCGATCGCGCGCTGAATCTGCTCGGTCGCACGACGGAAGGCGTCATTACCCTGTGGCAGCGGCCCTTCCAGCGCCATGGGCGGGATGCCGCCACCGGCGAAGAAACCGGCCGCGAAG
The DNA here is from genome assembly GCF_001422185.1 of Sphingomonas sp. Leaf257. Lineage (NCBI taxonomy): Bacteria > Pseudomonadati > Pseudomonadota > Alphaproteobacteria > Sphingomonadales > Sphingomonadaceae > Sphingomonas > Sphingomonas sp. Leaf257. The sequence goes on along the minus strand of NZ_LMMH01000032.1, from coordinate 190,770 downwards.
TTGTTCATGGCGATCGCCAGGCCGATCGCCTTGCGCCCCATGTGGATCGGCCCATAGGCGCTGAGCTGATTGCTCCGGATGCCGAAGGTCACGTCGATGACGTCGGTCGCGGGATATTCGTTGCTACCGCACCGATAATATTTCCGGCCATTGCGACGCACGACGGTGGTCGCGGTCGGGTCCATGGGCCAGATCGCCACCGGCTTGACGCCATTGCGCTCGATCCATGACACTCCCCGCCCGCCGGTGAAGACACCGTGCCACATGTACCGTCGCCAGTTGGCGCTGGTCCATTCGGGGTTCGGTGCCTCGTTGAGCAGCATTTGCAGCTCGCCATCGACCCGCTCGGCCTTGCCAGCGGCATCGCGGAACGCATGGAGCGGCAAGGTCGCCATCATGCGCTCGAGGAAATTCACGGCATCGAACACGGCGGGCACTTCCAGCGCGCTCTCGACCGTGACGGTCGGCAGCTCGACGGTTCCGTTGGCGATGCCCAGGAACTGCGACCATTCTTCCCAGCTCGCCGACGATGCGATGGTGTCCGGGCGCTCGAACGACCGCTCTTCGCGGTCGCGGCCGAAAGGCCACAGCCTCATTCTTCGCCCACCATGTTGTAGTCGGGATCATCCCAGGGGGAAGCTGCCATGGGTTCTTCCTCCTTGGACAGTGCGACGGCCAGGGCGGCGATCAGCGCCACCGGGTTGTCGATCTTCGCCTCTGCGCGAGGCTTGCGGGGATAGACGTTGTCCTTGGCGTCCATCTGGGCGACGACGTTGGCGACCTGCCATTCCATGACCGGGCAGCCTGCGTGACGAATCAGCCCGCCCTTCATGAAGGCGTCGAGCTGTTTCATCGGATCGGAGAAGTTCAGCACGTTCGGCCGGACTTCCAGGACCGGCGCGCCCTGCTTGACCAGGTGATTGATCAGCATGGTTGCCTGCGCCGGGTCGTAAGCGACGGTCTCGACGTCGAACATGTCGCGCGCCTCGGCGATCGCGATCGCGATTTCGTCGAAGTCGGTGATGTCGCCCTCGTTCACGTCCAGCAGCTGCTGGGCGTCCCAGGCTTGGTACGTGCTGACGTCCTCCACCGCCTTGGTCGGCAGGAAGTACCGCCCGAGCCGGATGAACGGGTCTTTCTTCGTCGGTCGGCCGTCGATCGGCGGAAATAGATACTCGATCGCGGCGATATCGACCTTCGACGCCAGATCGAGGCTCAAGATGCAGCGACGGCCGCGCAGCCACTCCAGTGCCGCCGCCTCGGCGAACAGGACCGGAATTTCCGGATCGGCGCAGCGTCGCCACGCCTCGATATCGAAATAGGCTGCCTTCGCCGCGACCCACAGATTGAGGTGCTTGGTCTTGAAGATCGCCCGTTTGCGCGGTGTCGAGATGGCATCACGCTGCCGCGACAGCAGATATTCCAGGCCGACCGAAATCCCGATGTTGGGATTGGCCTTCCGGAGCGCCGCCTCGGTGCGCCAGTCGTCATCCTCGTCGATTGAATATTCGACGAAGAAGGTATCGTCCTCGATCGGCGGTCCGCCGTTATGCCCGATGCCTGCAAGCCGCTCGCGCTGCTCCAGGATCATGGCATAGCATGGGCCGCCTAGGTTTTCCCCGGCGGTGGTGATCAATAGCTGAAGCGGCTGATCGCGCGCACCCATGCCGGTGATCATCGTGTCGACCTGGGCGTCGTCGGCGTGTTCGTGATACTCGTCGTGGATCGAGCAGCTGGGCGATTGGCCGTCACCGGGGTCCCCGATGATGGTCTCCATCCGCGACCCGTCGTCGGGACGAAGCAGCTGCTTTGCCAGCAGCTGTATCCCGAACTTCTCCTTCAGCGCGGGGAGCTTCGACACCATCAGGCGGGCAGGTCGGAAAACCTCCCACGCCTGTTTCTCGTTGGTCGCCCCCGAATAGACCTCAGCGCCATATTCATCATCGGCACAGAGCATGTAGAGCGCCAGGCCCGACGCGACCGCCGACTTGCCGTTCTTTCGGGGAACAACCAGCAACCACCGGCGGAACCGCCGCGTACCCGCCTGCGTCCCGGACTTATGCAACCATCCGAAGACGACGCAGAAATTCCAGATCTGCCAGGGCTCGAGGATCAGGCGCTTCTTTTGGCGCGCCCAGATCCCCTTGGTATGGGGCAGCCGTTCGATGAACCGACACGGCCGCGCCGCCTTCGCCTCGTCGAAGCAATACGGGAAATCGTCCGACGCGCTGCGGACCAGATCGCTAAGAAAGCGCTGGCATTGCAGCCGGATCTGTTTGCCAGCCGGAATGCGCCCGGAAACGACGTCGGCCGCATACTGGCGCGCGATCGCGGGATAGTCCCTCGATGGCAGCCCTTGAGCTGTCGACACCCTAGAAGTCGTCGAACTCGCCCGGCCCGTCCTTCTTCCCGCCGCCAAGCTTCATGGCGGCCGAGGGGCTGAGCATCAGATCCCCCAGCAGGGACTGGGCGTGACGCATGGCCTCGGACAGCATCGCGACCTCCGGCCGCGCCCGAATCATCTCCGTCGTGACCTGCTTGCCGTCGACCTTACGGATCGTCGTGCTGGTGCAGGTGTCGCCAGTGCTTTCCAGAACGGCTTGGAACCGCTGCACCTGCTCGAGGCGCTGGGCCAGCAGGGCGACGATCTGGGCCCATTGGGGTTCGGCGCGCCCCTGCGCTTCCAACATCGCCGCAATGTCCGCGAACAGCAGCTGCGCCAGGCTCGACAGGTGAATCGGTGGGATCATCTGCGGCGTCGCGCCGGGCACAGGGATTTGCTGCTGCTGGGCGGCCGATAGCGTCAGGGCCACCGGCTTCGGTTTCCGGCCGGAATTCGGCCGCGATCCACCACTCGCCATAGGCCACCTCCGTGGGGATCATTTTGGTTTTGAAATCGCCCGCGCGAGAATTTGGTTAGCCATCGGTGTCCGGGGGGAGGCGACCAAACCTTTTGACCCTCCCCCCCCCGGTCAGTCGACGTCGGGGCGCGATCGGCGGGCCAAGGCCCGTTCAGCGGCGGACTTCCTCGCGTGGCACGGGGCACAGAGCGCCTGTTTGTTGTCCCGCGTGTCCGTCCCGCCTTCGCTGAGCGGGCGAATGTGATCGACCTCGTCTGATCCGATCTCTTTCCCTGCCTTCAGGCAGGCGCGGCAGAACGGTTCCTCGGCCAGCACCTGGGCGCGATCGCGCTGGCCAGCTCGGCCGCGCTTGCGCTTGTCCTTACGGTAGGGCGATGGCTCCCAAGCCTTGCGCGGCGCGGTCTGACGACCGAACCGAGGGGGCTGCATCGGCATCGAGGATCAGGCCGAAGCCATGTCGATCGAGACGGCGCGCCACGATGCGTCCGGCTGGGCCCGGTCATAGAAGCGCATGTAGGTCCGGGTCGACACGACCCGCATCGAGTCCCGGATCGCGTCCATGGCGCGCTTCCAGCGCTCGTTGGTGGTCTCGACGCGCAGCAGCATGAACAGCGCGCCGCGATTGATCTTGCCCTGCTGGTCGACCTGGAAGACGCGGTTGACCAGCGCGCGCATCTCATGGGCGCTGCCCTCGCTCCATTCGGTCAGGCATTCGTCGACCAGGGCCTTGGCGGCCTGAAGCTCGGGGCCGAACTCCAGCAGGTCCGACACCTGGACCTGCACCTTCATGCACCCGTCGAAGGTCAGCAGGGTGACGTTGCCCTTCGTGCCGCCCACGGTCGCGCCATATTGCTGGGCCAGCAATTCTTGAAAGGCGTTGACCCGGTCGAAGGCGCGCCGCTTGAACGCCGCTATCTGCTCGGACAGCGCCTGGGCCTCGGCCAGCATCTCCCGCACCGTCTCATCCATGAGCAGGTCCTGCGCCTTCACCGAGGCGAGCGGGACAAGCGAGCCCTTCGCATCGCGCAGATAGGGCAGGCCACCGACATCGATGGCGGCGGGGTGCTGGCGATCGGTCATGCCGCCGCGCTCAGGGGCGGCGTATAAGCGTTGCCGGGACGCGAATAGGGATCATGGTCCAGCTCGGCGCGCCCGGCGCGGCTGGCATGAAGCTCGGCATAGACCTGCGCCAGGAAACGCCGGGTGACGGGGACCGAGTCATGCGGCTCGCCAGCCGTCGCGACCTTGTTGAGTTGCGTCAGGTCAATACCACGGGTCATCGTCACCATCCTGCGGAACGGCCGTCTGGGCTGACCCACAGCGGCGGATTAACGGGGCGGGCCTCCGGCCCACGGAAAGGTTTGACCAGGTCGCGCGCAATCCGATGCGCTTCGGTTTCCTGGTCATGAAAATCGGCGTGGGAGCGCGCACCCTTACGAACGCGGCGAATCAGGGCCTCCAGCCGATCGCGCACGCTTTCCAGGTCGTCGGCCGGGTGACGCCGCTGCTCGCCTCGGGGGGAGGCGGCAGCGGCGCGGCCCGCGCAACCGGGGGGCGTGCTACGGTTGGGTGGGGCCATCTCGGCATCTCCAAGACGCGAAAAGGCCCGCCTCTCCAGGGGGGTGAGAGGCGGGCCATGCGGTCGGGTCGCAATTCGCGCGGGGTCGAAATGGCCCGAAATGTGGCCGCTTGGGGAGGGGATATTTTGGGTTGTCTCAATAATATTTGCGCCGGGCGATCGTTCCCTCCGTCAGAGGATGCCCGCATGGGCAGCGGCCAGCGTGGCCGGATCGATCTCTTTGCAGGCTTCCGCCTGGTAGCGGGGCCAAGCGTCCAGCGCCTCGATCAGCAGCCGTTTGGCGCGACGGTGCGACATGCCATAGCGAGCGGCCGCAACCGTGAAGGCCACGCCATTGACGATCATATCCAGCACCGCCGCCGCATGGGGCAGCACGGCCCGCCAATTGGTATAGGCCACCTCGGCACGAACTGCGCCCAGCGCTTCGTAGAATGCGCCGTCGCCGCGCGGCGATCGGTCCACGCGGGCCTCGATACTGGCAACCGCGATGCTGACCTCACCCACGACACGGCGATGAACCGTCTCGATCGCCTCGGCCGCTGCCAGTTGATCCTTATCGATATCGCCGGTGCCGTACAGCCGCATGAGCGATCCGAAGGGGCGATGGGCGACGTCGCGTAGCGTTTCCGGCGTTGCTTCCTTGCCGGTATAGCGTCGGTCTTCTTTCAGCCGCTGGTCGTGCAGCCGGGTGGCGGCGTTGCGCGCGGCTTTGCGCTCCTGCTTGTTCAGCCCCGTCGTATCCACGGCAGGCATGATGCGCGGCTTGCCGAGCACCAGGCGATGTACGCGATCGGCCTCGCGCGCGCGGCTGGCGGCGACCAGCACCATGGTTTCATCCGAACTGCGATATTGCGGGCATGGTGTCGCGCGAATGAGGCGCGCCATCTGGTCGGCTACACTTGAAACCTGCGTCATTCGAAATTCACCCCACTGTCATCCGGGGTCGTAATCCAGCTCCGGAACGGGCGGCAGGGGAGGAAATGGGCTGCGCACGACGTCCTCGTCGACGATAAAGCCAGCGGCACGCAATTCTCGCAGCGCGTCCGCCAGCCGGTCCGGGAGGACGATACCACGCGCGCCAGGGCGACGGATGATCAGGCCCTCCGCCTCCAGATATCGCAGCGCTTTCTTGACGGTGTCCCGGCCGGATTTGGTGCCCTGGGCGATTTCGGAAATCGACGGTGAGCCACCCCACCGACCGATATAGTCGCGAATGAAGGCCAGCATGAGCAATTTCCGGCTCGCCATAGCCGGTTCCAGGCGCAACGCCCCGTCCATCGATTTTTATTATCCCCCGCCCGATTAATATAGGGAGAATCAGGGCTGTAGGAAAGACACGGCCGACCTGGGCTTTCCGCCGGATCGCGTCGGATTGCCTATTTCCTACACGGCCGTGTTCTGCTTCCGTTCTTGCATGGGCGATGCAGAAGAATTGGTGGCGGGATATTTCCACCTCATGCGGTCGCAGCGCCGCAAGAAGAAGACCGAGTGGACGCCCGCCCACCACCAGATGCTGCGCGCGATCGAGCTGCGCGCCGAGAATGACCGGCGACGCGCGCTGCGTCAGGCGCGCCTCGAATGGGCCGAGGATCGCGACGCTTGGGAACGCCAGTGGCGATAGCGGGCGGCCGCGATCGCGCGGTTACGCCGCCGGGCTGGCGAACCCGCGCACCGTCATGGGATCAGCCGCGCGCCGCCAAGAGCATCCGCGCCCCTTCAGCGAGGAAGCCCGAACGGTTGGCCGAAACCTTTTCGATTTCGGCGAGCAGGCTCTCGTCCATCGTGACGTTGATCCGGCGCTGCTTGCCGGGCAGATCGGCCCGCACCAGGATGCGCGCCGCCTCGTCGACGTCGGGATCGCGGGCGACCGCGTCCAGGTCGGACGGAGCCGGGATTTCGTCGCCATATTCGACGGACAACTTGATATGCCCGTTCAGCGCGACCTCGGCATTACGCGCCGCCTGTTGCAGCGTGCTGCCGTGCGAGGTGCATCCCGGCACGTCCGGGAAGAAAACGCCATACCCGTCCGGGGCGCGTTCGATGATTGCGGGATAATATGCGATGGCCATGACACATCCTTTCTAAGCCGTGGAGGGAGAGATGGTTGGGAGCCGGGGGCTCCGCTGACCCTTAGGTCAGCTTCACCCCCGTTTGCCTCTCGATGCTCTTCAAAGTCCCGATTGGCATTTCACGTTTCGGGTGGGGGACGGTGGCCGTTCCGGGCTTGGTGGGGTGCCTGAAGTGCTTGTGGCTCCCACTCTGCCGGACCTCGAACCATCCGTCCGACCCGATCCGCTTTATGACTTCCTTACTCGTCATCTCCTTCCCCCTTCATAAGTGTGTATATACATACCAGAGCAGAGGGCAGCAAGAAGAAAGTGTGTACAGTGTGTATTAAATTTGGCTATTGGTAGGCAGCGAAACGGTCACCCTCACCGGGCGCGCGACCAATTTGACGCCTTTCTTCCGCTACCTCAGTGACAAAGGCGAAGCGTAAACCCAAAACTTTCATCGCTATGAACACCCTAGGCCACAGGTCTTGTTCGACCTCGTCACTCTCGCCGCGCGCGAACTCGACCAACGACTCGGCGCGTGCATACAGTGTTGCAGCCTGCAATATTATGTTGCCTAGCCACTCCAAAGAGACAGGTTCACCGGATTGGAATGGCCTTGTACGTGCGTCAAGCACCTGAGCCTCACGAAAGATACTTGCGATCCGGTCATGTACATAAGGATCGTCGAGGTTGACCAAAATTTCTCGTAGCGGCATCACGAGCGCCGCCGGAAACGTTGGAACGTCGATGTTCATAATGGGAGTTTGGCCGGGCCCTCTCTCACTGGGATATAATACGGCGCTGACGGGCCATGATGCGGCTAGAAGCTTTGCAACATTTCCCGCGTGATCGCAGATTGCCGATAGTACCCCCGGTAGCGCCGCCCTTGCGGCTCGCAAATTACGTTGACGACGATCCGCTTCATCTCGCTGTTGTGCTTCGAGCTGTTGCCTTGCCGCTTTGACTTGATCCCGACCAATGCTCAACGCGTTAGCCGAGATATACGCCGCAATTGCCGCAGCTAATAGGGCTAGAAGGCCCGTGATCATCGTTTGCCAGTGGTCGGCCCAGTCAACCCAGCACCAGCCGTCGTCAAGGCGGCAGAAGCGCCACTTGTTCATGAGTCCCCCTCAACAGCGACCGATGCGGCCGCCTTTATCCCAATCGGCACGATACTTTGCCTGTCCACGCCGCAGTTGGATGCAGGATAAATCCTTTCCACTGGCTGATACGAAAGCCAGTGTTCGCCCGTATCGGTCGCGGCCGACGCGCTCGATGGCGATAGGGGCGACCAGTGCGCGGGTCAGGCTGTAGCGCGCGGCGAATGGATCGCCGATGACGCACCGCCGTCCAGCGCGGCAATGGCCAGGCATCTCGGGCGCGTCGATACCGATCAAACGGATACGCTCGCGGCCGCAGCGCAGCGTGTCGCCATCGACCGCGCTACATCGCCCCCGCGCTTCGATAGTTTGCGGCGCGACCAACATGGCGACGGCAAAAAGGATCGGTATCCTCATGTTATCGTGTGACCAGCCAGAGCAGGAGGGCTAAGGCCGCAATCCCTAGGCCGACGGACATCGCCCAGCCGTCCACTTTGCGCTGTTGCTCCACGGCCTCCGCCCGCATCTGCACCACCTTCGCGGCGTCCGCCTCAGCCGCTTCCTCAGCGGCCGCCGCCTCGGGATTGAGAACCCGCAAGGTCCTGCGCGCTTCGGCGATTTTGGCCTGCACCTCGGCCGTTTGGGATGGGCTCAGAGCACCAGCAAGCGCATCGTTCCCGGCGCTGACGATCAACCGCAATCCCGGCTCGAACTCCGGCATCCAGCGCATCCCGACGTCCATCGCATCCAGAATTGCCAATGACACCGATGAACGCCGTTCCGCCATACCTGGCGCACCGGCAAATTGCGCTACGTGCTCCAGCAGCTGGATCGAAATTTTCAGGCCAATGTTCGTCAGCTCTGCGATCGCCAAGCGTGCCGTGTCCGGCTGCGCTTCCTTCGGTGTAGTGGCAATTGCGTGTCCGAACGACACCGCCATTTCCCGCATCCGCACATTGGCTAGGCTGGATTGTCTTGCGACCGCATATCCCTTGCCGAGCCAGGCTTCGGACACGGTCGGATCGATCTCAAGCACGCGATTGAAATAGCTGATCGCTTCGTCATCGTTTCTTGCCTCGACGGCGGTCCGCGCCATGCCGAGCAGATTGCCGATATTGGCCTGTCCCTGTTCCACCCTGTCCCCCTGAACCTGTCTCGGGCGGTTAACCCACATAGGTTAGTTCGCCGCCGCCTCCCATCCGGCCACCATCTGGAGGCCCCCCAATTCGTGAATGAGTATCTGTTGCCGAGTCCTGCCTGCCCGTTGGCTTGCCCTGAATGCCCCCTGAGATGCGCAACTATTGCGAAGGTGCTGACCGAGCGTCACGCGAGCCTTCAGGATCTTCTTCACGCTGCGCGGGCTGGTAGACCCGATGCGACGGCCGAGCGGATCGCGCAAGCGCGAGCGCTTTGGGAAGCTGCACTGAAAGCTCGTGAGCGAGTTCGTCCGTCGACATCCCCTCCGATGCCAGAAGAAGCCCCGCGAACATCTGCTCCAGCGCTGGCTGGCTAGGAAATAGGACTTCCAACGTTACCGCTTGGAAGTCCGCTTCCGGCGGTGGAGGCGGAGCATTCTCGTCAGGATCGTTGATTTCGCCGGTCAGATATTCCGGTGATGTCAGCAGCGTGCGCGCGATCTTGTGCAAGTGTGCGGATGAACGGGATGACCCCCGGATCAAACCGTTGATAGCAGGTTGGGTAATGCCAACCTGCCGCGCCAGCCAAGACTGGCTCTTCCCTAGGGCACTGAGGCGCAGGAGGATGCGTTCGCCGATCATCGGCTAGGCACCCTATAAACGAAATTATAGGCTGCCACATCAGTCTCGTGTTGACTGACCTATAAGCATACTTATAGTTGAGCGCATGGACTCGAATCTCACGATGCTCGCAGCGCTTGAGCTGGCTGTCCGCCGGATCGGCGGACAATCAGCCACCGCGCGGTGCCGTGGGGTTTCGCAGCCCACGGTTCACAACTGGCTTCACAAGGCGAGGAAGTGCCCTCCAGAGCATGTGCTGGGCCTTGAGGCCGCCAGCGAAGTATCGCGTCATGACCTGCGGCCGGATCTGTATCCGCGCGATGACGCGACCCCGACGCCAGCCGCACCGCCGCTGATCGAGCCGACTCAGGGAACGCGCGCATGAGCCGCGATCATGACCCCGCTGAAATCGCCGCTGATGCAGCATTCGTGCGGCAAATCCTCGTGGTTCTTGCGGACAGCGAGTGCGCCGGGTTGGCCGAGCAAGCCCTCCGCAATCTTGGGCAAGACGCGTCGGACGAATGTCTCGCCAAGCTGTGGCAGCTGACGCGATGACCGGCGCGCACATCACTTCCTGCCTCGTCCGCCAGTCGGGTGGCGAGCGCCAGCAGCGCCTTCCTCGGGGGTTGATGCTGCTGGCGACCTGTTCCGCATCGCACGGCGATATCGCCGATCGCGCTGCAATGCTTTTGCGGTCGTCCAGCGGTTCCGCAATTCGTCTCGGCGTCCGACGGGGCGTCGTGGGTCGGCGGTGGGTGAATTCATCCGGGGCCGCGCGCCGCCGACCATCCCTGGAATCGGTGCGATGACGCTCCCACGCGAACCCGTGTCCTTCGCCGCGGCACTGGCGACGATCGAGAAGCGCGTCGGCAGCGACGTCGTGCGGCGGATCGCCAGCCGGGCGCAGCGGACCATCGACGACTGGCGTCATCCTGAAACGCCGCGCACGCCGCCGATCGAGACGGCACTGGCGCTCGACTGCGCCTGGCGCGCCGCCGGTGGCGCTGGCGCGCCCATGCTCGAAACCTATCGCCGACTTTTCGAGGTGTCGGCGCCGATCGTCATCGACATCGACGACGGCCAACTGCCCGGTCTGACGGTGGTGGCGATCAAGGAAACTGCCGAGGCCCACGCCGCGCTCCTCATTGCCCTGCAACCGCAGGCAACCGAGCACCATCGCCGCGAAGCCGTCCGGGAAGTCTCCGAGGCGATCGCCGCGCTCGAGGCACCCCTGCCGCACCTCTACGTCCAGCAGCCGCCCTGATGGCCCCCGCCGACCGTACTCCCATCGATCGTACTCCCTACGACCCGACCCGAAGCCGCCCCCGCCGATCCGATGCGATCGGCGGAGCGGTGATTTTCTGCCCGGAGCCTTGATGCCCATGCTCGACACGGACGAATTGTTGGTGGCCCTCGCGATGACGCGCTGCGCCCGCGATCATCTCGCTCGCCAGCTGCCGCATAACTTCGTCCAGGACTCGCCGGAGCAGATGGCCCTGCTCCAGCGAATGAACATGGCGTTCATGCAGATCAGCGTCGCCGCCGCCGATATGGCGCTCGCTCTGAAGCAGCACATGCAGCCGACCATCGACATCGAGTTCGCAACCGGGGGGCAAACGGCATGATGACGCCCGGCGCATACCTGAAGGCCCTGCGGCGCGGTCGCCGCCTGTCGTTGAATGACATGGCAGGGGCGATCGACACCGTGCCCCACCTGACCGATTTCGAGCGGGCCGAATGGCTGGAGCGGATTGAGGCCGATATCGTGCCGATGGACCTCAGCACGCTGGCCGTCCTGAGCCGCGTCTATCCATTCGATATTGCGCTGATCTACGAGCTGGAGCGGCATCGCCTCGGCATAGAGGACGCGACCACCCGCTTCTGCGTCATATGCGGCAAGACCGACCGGGCTGAATGCACCGCTGCCTATGCGGCCGTCTGCGTCTGGAACCTGCCCCCGCTCGCCGCCGGGGCCGCCGTATGAGCGACGAGCTGCACTACCGCGTGACCATCACGCTGCGTACCCTGACCATCGGGACGGGGCTCGCCGCCGGGATCGCCCTAGCCTTTCTGTTGATGGGCCATCTGCGCATCGCGCTGGCCGCCGTCATCCTCATCATCATCGCGCAGGTCCTCTCGATCGAGACGCTGCGCGCCTTCGCCGCCCTCCAGTTACGGGACCCACGCGCATGAAGCCGATCGCGCCCACCTCGCTGCATCCGATGACGTGCCGCTGTACCGAGTGCCGCCCCAAGGAAACTCCGGCCGACAATTACCTGCGGCCGAATGACATCGCCCTGCTGGTGATCGCGGGCCTGATCGTCGGCCTGATCCTCGCCGAGCTGGTCGACTGGATGATCGCTGGGCCCGGCGTCATTCCGGAGCTGGGCCTGTGAGGGAGGTTCCCCGCAACCTCGAGACGATGCCCGTGCTGGTCACGAAGGCGGACGTTCTCGACCACCTGGCTAAGATCTGTGACCAAATGGCCGTTGGCATCGAGATGGCGTCGATGCTCATCGACCTGCCCCTGTCCCTGCCGCGCGGGAGCGACACCGAGAAGCTAGTAGCGGTCTGGAAATCCAAGCTGCCCGCGCCCGATCTTCAGATCGAGGCAGCGCGAAGCGCGGGCAAGATGCTTAGCCACCTGGCATCCGAAGAACGCATTGTCGCGGCACGCACGGCTGCCGGGCAAACCCGGGAGCCGACCCGTGGCTGATGCTCATGGCGACGGCCACAACGTCACCGCCGACGAGCTGCGCCTGCTGATCGAGCGGGCCGAGCGGCTGGAGGAAGAGAAGAAGGGCATTTCGGACGACATCAAGGATGTCTTCGCCGAGGCCAAGGCGCGCGGGTACGACCCGAAGCAAATCAAGAAGATCATGGTGATCCGCAAAAAGAAGCGTGAGGAATATCAGGAGGAGGAAGCCATCCTCCAGGTGTACCTCAAAGCCCTGGGCATGATGTGATGGCAACGCGTCATCACACCCCGGCCGAGCGCATCGCGGCTGCCCTGAACGACGACCTGGAGCAGGTCTTCCTGCGCCATCTGCCGGTGGCGAATGCGACAATGACGCCGCAAGAAGTCACGGACATGCTGACGCGGGTCGCGGTGAACGCCGCCAAGGGGGCGACAGTCACTGCCCTGGTGCACAAGCATGAGGATCATTCCCAGTGGGAGGTCTGCAATGCCATCCAGGCGGCGATCGGCCATATGTTGTGGGTGGCTCGCGGCGAAATCCTCGCGACTGCCGAGCGGACGCGCGCCGTCCTCGGGAAGGCCAGCTAGATGGGTTACGCGGCCAAGACAGAAGTACCCTTCGAGAAATCCATGGGGGAAGTCGTCGCGCTGCTGGCGCGGCACGGCGCGGACCATATCGGTCAGATGCAGTCGCGTGACCGTTTCACGCTGCAATTCGCGCTCGGCGATCGGACGATCCGCTTCGTCATCCCCTTCGCCCAGCCGGAGCAGATCGAGGCGACGCGCGGCCGTCGTGCTTTCGAGGACGCCGCCGACCAGGCGCGCCGCCAGCGCGGCCGGGCGCTGCTGCTGGTCATCAAAGCGAAGCTGGAAAGCATCGACACGGGCATCGAGACGACTGAGCAGGCATTCCTCGCGAATGTCGTGATGCCCGGCGATCGCACCGTCCACGAGCATGTCGCCCCCGCGATCGCTGCCCATTATGCGGGCCAGAAGACCGGCGCGCCCCTTCTGCCGGGGCCGACGCGATGACCTGCGACGCATTCCGCCGCGCCGATCGGTGCTTTGCTCTAGCCCGGTCGACCACGTTCCCGGCCGAGCGGGAAACGGCGATCGCACACGGCACCACCATCGCCGAGGCGGCGGGGATCGACCTTGATCGCTTCGACATCCCCGGCCGCGCCCAAGCCGCGCCGAAGCACCACCAGATGGGTTTCCGGTCCCAGCCCGCGCCCGACGACTACAACGTCGACGAGATTGGCGACCTGATGCGCGCCCATCGTCGCCACATGGAGGAGGCCAGCGCATGACGTTAAACACCGAACCGAAACAGGCCCTGACGGAAATGTTTCACGACTATGTCGCCTCGACCATCGATCCGGACGGCTTCCCGATCCCAAATGCCCTGGTCCTCGATCAAAATGGGGCGCTGACCGTGGTGGCCTTGGCGGTGGGGCCTACCGAGGCCTATCCCGTCATGCTGAAGCTGTGGGACCAAGGTGCCGCAGAAATGATCTTCGCGCTCGATCGCTATGCGCTACCTGGGCAGGGCACGACGCTCGGGGATCTACTGGCGGGCTTTCACTTTACCCGTCACGCGGCCCCGCGTCCCTTTATCATCGAGTACCAATACGACCCTCGGATCGTGCAACCCATCGATTGGGACAACGCCTATTGGACGGCCGGGCTGTACGGCGAAATCAACCAGTACCTGCGCCAGCGCCTGGGGGTCGATCCTGCGGCAGTGAGGCAATAATGGCGTCCGCCCATTCCGTCGTCCGATTAGATCAAAAGCTCGCCCGCGCCGTGGAGGCGGGGCGAGGTATCCGTCTGGAAGCCCCCGATCTCGATATGCTCGCCCAGCTGGGCCTGTTCGAAATCACCAACCGCGCAAAAAATGAATATCTGAAAGATCGGGCAAAATGTCGGGACGCGAAGCTCCAATCTACCAGCGCGGCAAATACTGGCTCAACCACTACAAGCGGAAAGACGGAAGCCTCCGAAGCGAAAACTTCTATGTCTTCTGGTACGACCCCGCCGCGCGACGTCGATGCAGCGCGTCGACGGGTACGGCCAATGAGGAATTAGCGCGTCGCAACCTCGATCAGCGGTATCTCGCCGATCGCGGCGAAGCGGCGGCATTTTGCGAGACGTGTGGCCAGCCCTTGGCTTCGGCGAGCGGCTATCTGCTGACCGACGCCATGGCCGACTATAATCTGGAATGGGGCGTGAATCAGGTGTCAGGCGACACGATCGCGTCTCGCCTGAATCACGTCGTCGCCTTCCTCGATGCCGAACAGGCCTTAGGGGCCAAGGGGCGTTTCGGACACGCCACCACCTGTGCGGTGGCGTGCAGCAAGCCGTTCGTGACCGCCTTTCGCGCCTGGTCTCGGAAGCAGCCGGTCGTCTGGAAGAACGGGAAGGGGGAAATCACAAAAAGCCGCCCTCGGTCCCCGGCCGCGACAGAGGCCGCGATCGCTCAGCTGATCGCGGCCCTGAATCACGCGGCCGATGCTGATCCGCCCCGGATCGACAAGCGCCCGATCTTCAAGCCGCTGCCCGCTGCCCAGGTTCAGCGGACGCGACGCACCCGGATTGGCGTCGAGGATCTGGCGAAAATGCTGACCTACGCGGCCGAGCCGAACGTGCAGCGCGAATCGCTTCACGCTTTCCTTGTCGCGTCGATCTGCACGATCGCGCGGCCGGGGGCAGTCGTCGACATCAATGTCTCGCCCGAAAGGGAGCAATGGTGGCCGGGGGCAGCGCAGATCGATCTCAATCCACGTGGCCGCGCCCAGAACAAGAAACACCGCGCCTTGCTGCCCGTCCTGCCGCTGCTGGATGCTTGGCTGCGCGAGGAGCTGGCGATTTACCAGAGCCTGTCACCCGACGCGCGCGAAGGGCGCGGGTGGCTGGTGAACTATTTCGGCCGAGGAATTCAGGACGTGGACCGCGCATGGAACACGATGCTGATCAATCTCGACATGCCCCAGGTCAAAGAGATGCGACCCTATGTCCTTCGTCACAGTCTGGCGACGCTGGTCCGCAATCGCGGTGCCACGCGCTGGGACCTTGAAGGCTTCATGGGACACCGCTCGGGCAGTCAGACCGAGGTGTACGCGATCGGCGAATATCCGACCGTCGTAACAGCCTTGGAGGCCATCATTTCCGATCTGGAAGCCCTCGCACCCGGCGCATTGCGCAGGAACCGCGCAGGAACAGATCAGCCCTACGCATTCGAGGGAGGCGAAAAAATGTCGCCATAACAATGGATTAGGGTGGTGCCGCTTACAGGACTCGAACCTGTGACCCCCGCATTACGAATGCGATGCTCTACCAGCTGAGCTAAAGCGGCCCGTCTCGTGAACCGGCTGGTTTCCGGTCAGGTGGGGGCGCTTAACAGGTCGTTGGGGGGCTGGCAAGCGGCTTATGGCGGGTGGGGCGATCTTCATCGATGGTTAACTATGTCGGGGCATGACAGGAGCATGACCAGGAAGACCGTCATGGACCGCGAACCGCAAAACCCCCGGGATCCCGTTCCGGCTCGTCCGGCGGGCGAGATCGCGGGCGGGGCGGAGGATGCGCTGTCGCGGCTGGGCGGGGTGGAGCGGCGGCTTCATGCGCGGGCCTATCACCACTGGGTTTCGCTGTCGGGGGAGGCGCGGTTTCCCTCGATCCGGGCGCTCGATACCGAGGCGATCGGCGATTTTGCGGCCAATTCTGTACTGCTGGATTTTCGCGGCGACCGGATCGATCCGGCCATCGCCTATATCGGCCAGGCCCTGCGCGAGGAATGCGGCACGGCGGCGCGACCGACTCGAATCGGGGAATTGCCCGAAGCGTCGTTGCTGGCGCGGCTGACCCGGCATTTCGACCATGTGCTGGCCGATCAGGTTCCGGCCGGGTTCGAGGCAGAATTCGTCAACGCGCGCGGGCGCATGACGCTGTATCGCGGCATATTGCTGCCCTATTCGTCCGACGGGTTGATGATCGACTTCATCCACGGCGTCCTGAGCTGGAAGGAACTGGCCGATCCGCTGTTGCAGGCGGCGCTGGATTCGGAGCTAATGGATTCCGCCGGGGAGGGGATCAAGCCGCCGCCGCCGGGTTCGGCCGCCGCGCTGTGGAACGGGCCGTCGTCCCCCGGTAGGGAGGAGCCCGAAGCTATCGCTAACATATCATGGCCGACCGATGCACAGCCCGGCACGCCCGTGGTGATGGTCGGACGCGTCGCCGGGGATGGTAGCGTTTCCATCACCGGGACGGTGGTCGGCGACGTGCGCTTGGCCGAAAGGGTATTGCGCGCTTCGCAATGAAAATTGCGCTGCGGCGCAACATCTTTTCTCTCGCGGCAAAGGGTTGAGCACCGCGAGAGCCCGGCCTAGGACTTGGCACCATGGCACCGAATATGTCGCATCCGATGGCCGACGCGATTGCCGCGCGGCTGACCCAGGGCGCCCTTCCGGCGGAGTTGCAGGGGTTCGGCCCCGCGGAGGTGGCTGCTGCGGCGGCCTTCGTCGCGGGCGTGGCGCAACAGCGCTCGCCGGGAGAACCGTCGATCGCGCTGGAGCCGATGTCGGGCGACGACACGCACCGCCGGATGCGTCTCGCCATCGTCAATGACGACATGCCCTTCCTGGTCGATTCGATCGCGGCGATGGTCGGCGCGGACGGCATCGCGATCGACCGCGTGATCCACCCCGTCCTGCCCGTGACCCGCGATGCCGAGGGACAGCTTCTGGCGATCGGCACGGGCGGAAAGTCCGAATCCTTCATCTATCTGGAAATGGAACGCGCCGATGCGCGTGACCGGCGCGGGCTGGTCGACGATCTGCGCGCGGTGCTGGCCGATGTCCGCGCCGCGGTGGCCGACTGGTCGGGGTTGCAGGACGCACTGGCCGCCGATGCGACGACGCTGGGCGAGAAGAATGGCGAGGGCGCGGCGCTTCTCCTGTGGTTCCTGGGCGGCAAGTTGACGCTGCTGGGCCATGAGAAATGGTATGAGGATGGCCGCGACGCGCCCGCGCTGGGCGTGGCGCGGACGCCGCACAAGGTGCCGCTGCTGGCCGAGACGTCGCGCCAGCGCGCGCTGGACTATTTCGCCGAGGGTGGCGCGGCGCCGCTGCTGCTCAAGTCGAATGCGATCTCGACCGTCCACCGCTCGGTGCCGCTCGACCTGGTGCTGGTGCCGGTGATGGAAGGGGGCCGCGTCGTCGGCCTGTCGATCCATGCCGGGCTGTGGACCAGCGCCGCGCTGGCCAGCCCGCCGCATGAAGTGCCGGTGCTGCGTACGCGCCTGGCCGCGCTTCAGGCCAAGTTCGGTTTCGACCCGCGCGGCCATACCGGCAAGGCGCTGACCCATGCGCTGACCGCGCTGCCGCATGACCTTGTCACCGCCTTCCCGGCCGAGGCGCTGGAGCAGCTGGCGCTGACCGCCATGTCGCTGGCCGATCGTCCGCGCCCCGAGCTGGTGCTGATCCGCTCGGTCTTGCAGCGGCATCTGTTCGCCTTTGTCTGGCTGCCCCGCGACGAGCTGACCACCGCGCGGCGCGTGGCGATCGGCGAGATGCTGGGCGAGGCGGCGAACGGCTCGCTGCTCAACTGGTCGATCGCGCTGGAGGACGGCGTCGTGGCGCTGATCCGCTATACGATCGACCTGCGCCAGGACGGTCGCCTGCCCGATACGGCGGCGCTGTCCGAGCGGCTGCGCAAGATGGTGCGCGGCTGGATGCCCGATGTCGAGGCGGCGCTGGCCGAGCAGGTGCCCGCGCCCCGTGCCGCGCGCCTTGCGCTGCGCTGGGCCAATGGCTTCCCGACCAATTACCGCAATGTCAGCGATGCGGCGGAAGCGGCGGCGGACATTCTGCGCCTGTCGTCGCTGGAGAATGAATCGAGCCGTTCGGTCCGCCTCTTCCCGGTCCAGCCGGGGCAGGATCGCCAGCTGAAGATTTACAAGCTGAACGGCGCGCTGCCCTTGTCGGACGCGGTGCCGGTGCTGGAGAATTTCGGCTTCCGCGTGATCGGCGAACTGCCGACGCGGTTGCGCGACGAGGCCGATCCCTTCGTCCACGACTTCATCGTCGAGACCGAGGCGACGACCGAGCCCAAGGGCGCGGCGGTGCTGGAGGGCGCGATCGCCGCCGTGCTGGAGGGTAAGGCGGAAAATGACGCGTTCAACCGCCTGATCGTCGATGTGGGATTGAGCCCGCAGGCGGTGGTGCTGTTCCGTGCGTGGTTCCGCTATCTGCGCCAGGCGGGGCTGCCTTATGGCCTGACCACCGTGGTCGATGCGCTGCGCCGCGCCCCCAAGCTGGCGACCGCGCTGATCGAGCGGTTCACGGCGGCGCATGACCCGAAGGCGGGGGGCGATATCGCCGCCGCCGATGCCGCCATCGCGGCGGGCCTCGATGCGGTGTCGGCGATCGACGACGACCGGATCCTGCGCAGCTTCCGCGACATGATCGCCGCCACGCTGCGCACCAATGCCTTTGCCGAGGCGGGCAGGGAGGCCCTGGCCTTCAAGCTAGATAGCCACAAGATTCCGGGTCTGCCCGCGCCCCTGCCGTGGCGCGAAATCTGGGTCTATTCCCCCCGCGTCGAGGGTATCCATCTGCGCGCCGGACCCGTCGCGCGTGGTGGCCTTCGCTGGTCGGATCGCCGCGACGACTTCCGCACCGAAATCCTGGGCCTGATGAAGGCGCAGCGGGTGAAGAACGCGGTCATCGTGCCGACTGGTGCGAAGGGCGGTTTCTACCCGAAGCAGCTGCCGTCGCCCGTCACCGACCGTGACGGCTGGGCCGCCGAGGGCAAGGAAAGCTACCGCGTGTTCATCCGCGCGCTGCTGTCGATCACCGACAATATCGTCGAGGGCGCGGTGGTGCACCCGGACGGCGTCCGCGTGCTGGACGGTGAGGACCCCTATTTCGTGGTCGCCGCCGACAAGGGCACCGCGACCTTCTCCGACGTCGCCAATGCGCTGGCGCTGGAGCGCGGCTTCTGGCTGGGCGACGCCTTCGCCTCCGGGGGCAGCCAGGGTTACGACCACAAGGCGATGGGCATCACCGCCAAGGGTGCCTGGGTCTCGGTCCAGCGCCACTTTGCCGAGCGGGGCGTGGACGTACAGAGCCAGCCGATCCGCGTCGTCGGTTGCGGCGACATGTCGGGCGACGTGTTCGGCAACGGCATGCTGCTGTCCAAGGCGATCAAGCTGGTCGCCGCGTTCGACCATCGCCACATTTTCCTCGATCCCAATCCCGATCCCGCGACGAGCTGGGACGAGCGTGCACGCATGTTCGCGCTCCCCCGGTCGAGCTGGGCGGATTACGACACCAGCCTAATCTCGCCCGGCGGCGGCGTCTTCCCACGTTCGGCCAAGACCATCCCGCTGTCGGACGAAATCCGTGAGGCTCTGGGCGTTACCGCCACCTCGCTGGAGCCGGCGGCTTTGATCTCGGCGATCCTGAAGGCCCCGGCCGACCTGCTCTGGTTCGGCGGCATCGGGACCTATATCAAGGCGGCGGCGGAGAATAATGTCCAGGTCGGCGATCCGGCGAACGACCGCCTGCGCGTCGATGCCGAGGACCTAAGCGTCATCGCGATCGGCGAGGGCGCCAATCTGGGCGTCACCCAGGCCGCGCGCATCGCCTTTGCCGAGCGGGGCGGGCGGATCAACACCGACTTCATCGATAATTCGGCGGGCGTCGACTGTTCGGATAACGAGGTCAACATCAAGATCGCGCTCAACCGCGAGATGATCGAGGGCCGTCTGGCGGAGGGCGATCGCAACACGCTGCTCGCCTCGATGACCGACGACGTGGCGCATCTGGTGCTGGAGGATAACCGCCTCCAGACTTTGGGCCTGTCGATCGCCGAGGCGGACGGCGCGGGCGCGATGGCGAGCTATGTCCGCGTCATCGAAATCTTCGAGAGCGCCGGGCGGCTCGACCGCGCGGTCGAGGGGCTGGGCAGCAACGACGTGCTGCTGCGGCGTGGGCAGGACGGCATATCGCTGACCCGGCCCGAACTGGCGGTGCTGCTGGCGACGGCCAAGCTGACCTTGCAGGACGCGATCGAGACCAGCCCGCTGGCACTGGACGACGAACTGCTCCCCGATCTGCGCGCCGCCTTCCCGCCCGCGATGCAGGAGGCCTTCGGTGAGGCCATCGACCAGCATCGCCTGCGCGGTGAGATTGTCGCGACCAAGCTGGCCAACCGGATCGTCAACCGGCTGGGCATCCTCCACCCGTTCGAACTGGCCGAGGAGGAAGGCGCGGCGATGGCCGACATCGCGGCGATGTTCGTCGTGGTCGAGCGGCTGTTCGACCTGCCCGCCCTGTGGACCGCGATCGAGACGGCGGCGATGCCCGAGGCGGCGCGTATCGCGCTGTTCGACGAGGTGGCGCGCGCGACGCGCCCCGGCGGCTCCCTCGGTGCAGATCGACGCGTGGCAGCCCGCTCGGCCCTATCTGGAGCTGTATGACGGCAAGCCCGCCGATCTCGCGGCGCGGGTGGTGCGCGTGTCCGAACTCGACGGCGCGGTGGGGCTGGCCGATCTGGGCCAGCGGCTGTCGCTGGACGAGACGCGGTTGACCCATGCCTTCACCCGCCTGGGTCAGGCGCTGGGCCTCGACTGGGCGCAGGGCCAGGCGGCGCGGATCAGCCCGAGCGATCCGTGGGAGCGCCTGTTGATTGCAGGGCTTGCCCGTGACTTCCAGCAGCAGCGGCTCGATTTCCTCGGCCGTGCGGGAACCACCGACCCCGAAGCGGCGGTCGAGGCCTGGCTGGAGCGTAACGCCGCGCGTGTCGGCCAGTTCAAGGCGGTGATCGACCGCGCCCGCCTGGCCGCCCAACCCAACGCCGCGATGCTGGCCCAGATCGCGGGGCAGGCGCGGGTCCTGCTGGGGCGCTGATCTGTTCCCCGGCGAAGGCCGGGGTCCAGTTCTTGTACCGTGTGAAGCGCGCAAAACGCCGCGTGGGAGGCCCTCCCGCGCGGCGTTTTCTTGTTCACGCGAAGCCGCGATGACGCGAAGATTGATTGCGCGCGGAGACGCGGAGGCGCGGAGAAGAAGGTTCGTTCGCGCAGAGGCGCAGAGGACGCAGAAAGGAATTGCCGCGCGCAGCGGCCTCTATTCATCAACGCCTGATACAAGAGGGCCGCTGGCGCGGCGGGCGAGACACCTCCGCGTCTCCGCGCCTCCGCGCGAACCAACCTTCTTCCGCTTCGCGTGAAAAATCAGATCGCCGCACATTTCTCCAGCAACCAGTCGCGATCCGCCCCCTCCAGCTCCGGCGCCAGAACCTGCGCCACCCGCGCATGATAGGCGTTGAGCCAGTCCCGCTCCGCCGCGCTCAGCAGTTCGGGAACGATCAGCGTCCGCTCGATCGGGCACAGGGTCAGCGTCTCGAAGCCCAGCATGTCGCGGTCCGCGCCCGCGATGGCGCGCGGTTCGACCAGCACGAGGTTTTCGATGCGGATGCCGTACTCGCCCGCCTTGTAATAACCCGGCTCGTTGGACAGCATCATGCCCGCGCGCAGCGGCTCCATTGCCGCACCGCCGGGATAGTTGGGCGCGGCGATACGCTGCGGCCCCTCATGCACCGACAGATAGGCGCCGACGCCGTGCCCGGTGCCATGCGCATAATCCAGCCCGACCTCCCAGAGCGGCCGCCGCGCCAGCGAGTCCAGATGCCCGCCCAGTGTCCCGTCCGGGAAGACAGCGGTGGCCAGGCCGATATGCCCCTTCAGCACGCGGGTGAAGCGATCGCGCATCTCGTCGGTCGGCTGGCCGATCGGCATGACGCGGGTGATGTCGGTGGTGCCGTCCTGATATTGCCCGCCCGAGTCGATCAGGAACAGCTGCCCCAATTCGATGGCCGCGTTCGATTCCTCGGTGACATGATAATGCGGGCTCGCGCCATGCGCGCCGGTCGCCGAGATGGTCGAGAAGCTGGTGTCCTTCAGCAGCCCGGTCGCCTCGCGACAGGCCAGCAACCGCGCGGCGGCGGACAATTCGGTCTGTCCACCCTTGGGGCATTCGCTTTCGACCCAGCGCAGGAACTTCACCATCGCCGCGCCGTCGCGCACCGAGGCGGCGCGGTGCCCGGCGACCTCGGCGGGGTTCTTGATCGCCTTGGTCAGCACCACCGGATCGCGGAGCGCCAGCACCTTGGCCCCGCCTGCTTCCAATGCCTGCGCAATGGCGGCGACCGCGCGCTCGGGATCGGCGACCACGCGCTTGCCCGCAAAGCCGGTCAGATAGCCCTCGAACGCCGAACGCTCGTGCAGCCGGACGGCATTGCCCAGATGCGCGCGCACCTCGGGCGTGATCTTCTCGGGTGCGACGAACAGGTCGGTCTCGCCGTCTGCATGGACGATCGCATAGGAGAGTGCGACCGGCGTATGCGCGACATCGGAGCCGCGCACGTTCAGCGCCCAGGCGATGGAATCGAGTGCCGACAGCACCACTGCATCGGCGCGCTGCTCGGCCAGCCATTCGCCGATCCGCGCGCGCTTGGCGGCCGAGCTTTCGCCCGCCACCGCATCGTCCTGCACGCTCAAGCTGGCGGGGGAGGGGGCGGGGCGGTCGGTCCAGACCGCGTCGATCGGGTTGACGGTGACGGCGACCAGTTCGGCGTCGCGATCGGCCAGCGCGGCGGCCATGTCGGCGACCTGCTGGCGCGTGTGCAGCCACGGGTCGTACCCGATCCGCTGCCCCGCCGCCGTCTCACGACCCAGCCAGCCCGCGACGCTGTCCTGCGGCACCGGGATATAGGCATAGTCCTCGCCCGACACCTGCTCGCGCACCTGAAGGGTGTAGCGCCCGTCGGTGAAGATCGCCGCCTTGTCCGTCAGCACCACCGCCGACCCCGCCGACCCGCCAAAGCCGGTCAGCCAGCCCAGCCGCTGTGCATAGTCGCCGACATATTCGCTCATATGCTCGTCGGTCAGCGGCACGACGAAACCGTCGAGCCCCTGGGCGGCCAGTTCGGCACGAAGGGCGGCAAGGCGGGCGGAATGGGACATGGAACAGCCTGACAGCAATGGAAACGCGGTCGGTCTAGCCCTCCGCCCACACAGCGTCGAGCCTCACAGGGGCTTGTCGAATTTGTCAGACCATATACGATCCTTGAGAGAGCAGATGGGAGGTTGGAATGATGATCGACCGGCGGAGCGTTTTGGCAGGGGCGGGCGCGGTGGCGCTGATGGGCAAGGCCGCGCAAGCGGCGGGACCGGATGGGTTCCGGCCCGGCGAAGTATGGAACGACACGAACGGCGTCGCGATCAATGCGCATGGCGGCGGCCTGCTGCGTCATGGCGGACGCTGGTGGTGGCATGGCGAGCACAAGACGGCCGGAGACGCGGGCAACCGTGCGCAGGTCGGCGTCCATGCCTATAGCTCGGCCGACCTGGTGAACTGGCGCGACGAGGGGGTGGCGCTGGCGGTCTCGGACGACCTCGATAGTCCGATCGCGCGCGACTGCATCCTGGAGCGGCCCAAGGTCGTCTATAATCCGCGCACTCGGAAATTCGTGATGTGGTTCCATCTGGAACTGCGCGGCAAGGGGTACGGCGCGGCGCAGGCGGGCGTCGCGGTCGCCGACCGGCCGCAGGGGCCGTTCCGTTTCCTGCGCGCGGGCCGCGTCAATCCGGGCATCTGGCCCGCCAATGCGACCGCAGAGGACAAGGCGCCGGACACCAAGCTGGCCCAGGACATGCCCGGCGGGCAGATGGCGCGCGACATGACGGTCTTCGTCGACGACGACACCGCCTGGCATGTCTATGCTTCGGAAGAGAATGCCACGCTCCAGATCGCACGGCTGACGCCCGACTGGACCAGGCATGACGGCTATTATGTCCGTGCGCTGCCCGATGGCGGGAACGAGGCGCCCGCGCTCTTCAAGGCCAAGGGGCGCTATTACATGTTCGCCTCGGGGCTTACCGGCTGGCGACCCAATCCGGGGCGGGTCTACGTCGCGGACAAGGTGACGGGGCCGTGGCGCTCGCTGGGCAATCCGGTGCGCGGGAGCGAGGTCGACCAGAAGACGACCTTCCATTCGCAATCCACCTTCGTCCTGCCGCTGCCCGCCGCGCATCCGGGCGGTGAGCCGCGCTTCATCTTCATGGCGGATCGCTGGCGGCCCGAAAATGCGATCGACGGACGCTATGTCTGGCTGCCGGTGGAATGGGAGGGGGAGACGCCGGTGCTGCGCTGGCGGTATCGCTGGACGCTGGCGGATGGGTGGGAGGGTTAAACGCCACCGCCGTTCAGCCTGAGCGAAGTCGAAGGCCACGGGATTCCCTTCGTGGCTCATCGCGGAACGTGCGCTTCGACTTCGCTCAGCGTGAACGGCTGTTGAGGAGGCACGTGGCGAGGGAATGGCGGGGCATGAGAAATAGCCGAGCCGCCGCCTCTTCCGGCAGACCCCAACCCTAGCTACATCCGGGTGATGACCGAACCCGTTGCGCCGACGCCGCCCATTGCCCAGACCCGCCCGCACAGCTTCACCGCGCACGGGATCACCATCACCGACCCCTATGCCTGGCTGAAGGACCCCGCCTATCCGGAGGTCGAGGACAAGGACGTCCTCGCCTATGTCGAAGCGGAGAACGCCTATTTCGAGGCGGTCATGGCCCCGCGCCAGCCGCTGATCGACCGGCTGTACGAAGAGATGAAGGGGCGGATCAAGGAGGACGAATCCTCGGTCCCGCAAAAGGATGGCGACTGGCTCTACTGGACCGGGTTCGAGACCGGTGGGCAATATCGCAAATGGTGGCGCAAGCCGGTCGCGGGCGGTCCGGACGAGCTGCTGCTCGATGAACCGGCGCTGGCCGAGGGCAAGGAATATTTCCGGCTGGGGGCCTTCTCGATCAGCAACAATGGCCGCTACCTGGCCTATGCGATCGACGACAATGGCTCGGAACGGTTCGAGGTGCGGATCAAGGACCTGACCACCGGCGAGCATTTGCCCGAGGTCATTCCCGGCATGCTGTCGGAGATCGTCTGGGTCGCCGACGATAGCGGCTTCCTCTATGGCGTGGCGAATGCACAGTGGCGCACCGACAATGCGCGCTTCCACAAGCTGGGCACGCCGGTCGAGAACGACGTCGAGCTGTTCCATGAGGATGACGAAGGCTATCGCGTCGCCGTCGCTGAAACCTCCGCGCGCAACTGGATCGTGATCGCGACCGGCGACCATGTCACCAGCGAGGTGCGGCTGCTGCCTGCCGACAATGTCTTCGCCGAACCGATCCTGGTCGCCCCCCGCAAGGAGGGCCGCGAATATGACGTGGACGAGCATGACGGCACGCTGTTCATCCACACCAACGATGTGGATCCGCAATTCCGCCTCTGCACCGCCTCGATCGACCATCCCGGCGAGTGGCACGAGCTGATCGGGCCGGACCCGCATTTCTACATGACCGGGGTGGAGTGCTATAAGGACTTCTTCGTGGTCGAGGGGCGCGAGGACGGCTTGGACCGCATCGCCATCCACCGCTACGACACGCCGACCATACCCCAGCGGATCGAATTTCCCGAGGCGAGCTATACGGCGGGCCTGGGCGACAATCCCGAATACGACGTCTCGGTGCTGCGGCTGGGTTACGAATCCATGGTCACGCCGGGCACCGTCTATAATTACGACGTCGCGACCGGCGGCCTGACCGTGTTGAAGGTGCAGGAAATCCCGTCGGGCTATGACGGCGACAAGTACCGGACCGAGCGGCTGAAGATCGCCGCGCGTGATGGGACGATGGTGCCGGTGTCGATCGTCTATCCCAAGGACTTTCCGCGCGACGGATCGGGCAAGCTGTTCCTCTATGCGTACGGCGCCTATGGCTATGCGATTCCGCCGGGTTTCTCGACGGGGCGCATGAGCCTGCTCGACCGCGGCTTCGCCTATGCCATCGCGCATATCCGCGGCGGCGACGATCTGGGCCAGCAATGGTATCTAGACGGCAAGCTGGAAAAGCGGACCAACACCTTCCATGATTTCGTCGACGTGGCGAAGGGGCTGATCGAGGGCGGTTGGACCAAGGCGGGCCAGATCGCCATCGCAGGCCGTTCGGCGGGCGGCGAGCTGATGGGCGCGGTGGTCAATTCCGATCCCGAGCTGTGGGGCGCGGTGATCGCCGATGTGCCGTTCGTCGACGTGCTCAACACGATGATGGATGCCGAACTGCCGCTGACGCCGGGCGAGTGGCCCGAATGGGGCAACCCGATCGAGGACAAGGCGGCGTTCGAGCTGATCCGCAGCTACAGCCCCTATGACAATGTGAAGGCCCAGGCCTATCCGCCGATGTTCATCTCGGGCGGGCTGAACGATCCGCGCGTCACCTATTGGGAGCCCGCCAAATGGGCCGCCCGGCTTCGCGCGACCAAGACCGACGACCATCTGCTGCTGCTCAAGACCAATATGGGCGCCGGGCATGGCGGCAAGTCGGGCCGGTTCGAAAGCCTGCGCGAGGGCGCGGAGGAGCACGCCTTCATCCTGTGGCAGATGGGAGTCGAATCCTGAGCATAGAGGCGATCGTCGCGCGCTACGGCGTTGCGGCCATCGCGCTCGGCGCCGGGCTGGAGGGTGAGACGGCGGTCGTGACGGGCGGCATCCTGTCGCATCAGGGGCTGATCGGCTGGCCCGCCGCCTTTCTTGCTGCGGCGATCGGGTCGTTCCTGGCGGACCAGGTCTTCTTCACCATCGGCCGGCGGGCGCGCGACGGGCGCTGGGTGGGCAAGTTGCGCAAGCGGCGGGTCTATACGCGCGTCACGAAGCTGATGGAGCGTTACCCGGTCGGCTTCATCTTCGCCTTCCGCTTTCTCTATGGCCTGCGCACGATCAGCCCGGTGGCGCTGGGCACCAGCCATGTGTCGACCCGGCTGTTCGTCGCGGTCAATGCCGCATCCGCCTTGTGCTGGGCAGCGATCTTCACCGGCATCGGTTATCTGTTCGGTGAGGCGTTTCACGAACTCGCCGCGCGCTATCGCCCGACACTGCCGCACATCTTGATGGCGGCCGGGCTGGTGATGGTCGCCGCCGCGATCGGCTGGGGCGTCCGCGCGCTGTGGTTGCGATACAGGGAAACGGACGAACAGGCATGAGCCGCTTCACCATGACCTTCACCGCCCAGCCCGATCATATCGACGAGCTGGGCCATGTGAACAACGCCGTCTGGGTCCAGTGGATTCAGGCGATTGCGGGCGCGCATTGGGAATCGGTCGTGCCCCCCGAACATGCCGCCGCCCATGTCTGGGTCGTGACGCGGCACGAGATCGACTATCGCGGCAATGTCGTGGCGGGCGAGACGGTGGCCGCCGAAACCTGGGTGCCGGACCCGCCCAAGGGCGCGCGCTTCGACCGGCATGTCCGCTTTCTGGATGCCGAAGGCCGGGTGAAGGTGGAGGCGGTGACGACCTGGGCGTTGATCGACCGCGCCACCGGCCGGTTGCTGCGCGTCACGCCCGAGATCGCCGCACCCTTCTTTCAGCTTTGACCGCAAGAAGCGGGACGCTTCGGACACGTCCCTGCGCTAAGGTCGCGCCCATGTTGAGCCAATGCACCATGGCCTCGCCGGTGGGCGAGCTGACCCTCGTGGCGAGCGAGCAGGGCCTGCGCGCCGTCCTGTGGACCGAGGAGCGGGCCGGGCGGGTGAAGCTGCCCGAACGACAGGGCGATCCGGCGCACGCGATCCTGACGGAGGCGATGTGCCAGCTGACCGAATATTTCGCGGGGGAGCGCCGCGTGTTCGACCTGCCGCTCGATCCCGTCGGCACCGATTTTCAAAAGGCGGTGTGGACCGGCTTGAACGCCATTCCCTATGGCGAGACGCGCAGCTACGCCGCGCTCGCCACCGCGATCGGGCGGCCGGGGGCATCGCGCGCGGTCGGAGCGGCGAACGGGCGCAACCCCCTGTCGATCGTGACGCCCTGCCACCGGGTGATCGGCGCGAACGGCACGCTCACCGGCTTTGCGGGTGGACTGGCGGTCAAACAATGGCTGCTCGCACACGAACGTGGTGAGCCGGCGCTGGCGCTGGCATGAGCTATCCGCCGCGTGCCTTTCGCGAGACGCGGGAAGAGGTGCTGTTGAAGGCCGTGGCGGAAATCGGCCTCGCTTCGCTGGTGGTGGTGCGTGATGGCGTGCCCGAGGCGGTTTCGTTGCCGATGATCGCGACGCGCGATGGCGGGGCGCTGATCCTGGAAGGGCATGTGGCGCTCGCCAATCCGGTCTGGCGGCTGGCCGAGGGCGGTACGGCGGCGCTGGCGATCTTCCAGGGGCCGCATGCCTATGTCCATCCCGGCTGGTATCCGACCAAGCGCGAGCATGGAAAGGTCGTGCCGACCTGGAATTATGTGGTGGTACAGGCGCATGGGGTCCTGTCCGTCACGCGCGATCCCGAATGGCTGGCGGCCCATCTGGCGCGCCTGACGGAGACGCGGGAAGCGGGCCGGGCAGAACCCTGGTCGATGGACGATGCGCCTGTGGATTTCATCCATGGCTTGCAGCGGGGCATCGTCGGCCTGACCCTGCGCGTCGCCCGGCTGGAGGGCGTGTGGAAGACCGCCCAGCATCACCCCGAGCCCAATCGGCGCGGCGTGATCGCCGGACTGGCGGCATCGGACGTGCCTGGTGACCGGGCGATGGCGGCCGTGATGGAACAGGCCGAGCGCGACCGGGCGGGGTAAGGCGGATCATCCGACTCATTCCTCCCCTGGAAGGGGAGGAATCGGATCACCGCAACGTGACGGCGATGTCACTGGTGGCGGGAGAAATGCGGCCCTACCGGGCCGGATATCCGTCCATGTCGGAGACTCCGGATGCGCCTGTTGCCCGTTTGCTCCACGCTTTTCGCCATCCTGCTATCCGCGCCCGCCCCGGCAGAGGTGCCTGCCACGCCCTGCTGCCGGACTCTGGGTGAAGTGCGTGCCAACATCGACCGGATCGACGACCAGATCCTGCGCCTGATGGCCGAGCGGTCGCGCTATGTGGCGCAGGCCGGGCGCTTCAAGACCTCCGCCGCGACCGTGCGGGACGAGGCGCGGATTCGGCAAATTCTAACGCGCATCCGGGAAAAGGCCGTGACGCAGGGGGTAAGCCCGGATGTGGCGGAAGCGACCTTCCGCGCGATGGTCGAGGGATTCACGGCGGAGGAGGCGCGGCAGAAGAGGCGGTAGGTTCAGGCCTGTTCCTCTCCTTGCCGGGGAGGAACAACGGGAGTCACTCCTCGTCCCAGATAATCGCGATCGGCGCGTCGATTCCCAGCACCGCATGAACCTGACAGGCCGCCGCCGCCGCTTCCAGTCGCTTGCGCTGCGCCGTATCATATCGCCCCGACACCCGGACCGTCACGCCCAGCGTGGTGATCCGGCGCGGCGCATTGCCCATCTGCTTGGTCACGGTCGCCGTCGCGCCCGCCAGTTCCAGTCCGGCGACGCGGCCCGCCATCGCCATGATGCTCAGCACGCAGCCGCCCAGCGACACCGACAGCAGGTCGCTGGGCGAGAAATTCTCGCCGCGCCCGCCCAGTTCCTGCGACGCGTCCATGACCAGCACCGCGCCATTATCGGGATGGGCGACATGACAGCGCAGGCCGCCTTCGTAATGAACCACGAAATCCGCCACCGCTTTTACCCGCTGTTGCGCAACGCCGTGGCGATGCCGTTGATCGACAGCAATATGCCCTCGCCGATGCGCGGATCGTCCTCGCCCGCGCGGTGGCGCTTCATGAGTTCGATCTGGAGCAGGTTGAGCGGCTCGATATAGGGCAGGCGCAGGCGGATCGACGCCTCCAGCGCCGGATTGTCGGACAGCAGGCGTGTCTGGCCGGTGACGGTCAGCAGGCCGTCGCGCGCGCGGTGCCAGCCGTCATGGATCCGCCCGAAGATCGCATCGCGCAGGGCTTCGTCCTCGACCAGCCCGGCATAGCGCCGCGCGATGCCGATGTCGGACTTGGCCAGCACCATCTCCATATTGGCCAGCGTGGCCGCGAAGAAGGGCCAGTGTTTCGCCATCTCGGCGAGCAGCGCCTTGTCCTCGAAATTCGCGATCGCGGTGCCGACGCCGTACCAGCCGGGCAGCATGACGCGCGCCTGTGCCCAGCTGAACACCCAGGGGATGGCGCGCAGATCCTCGATCGCGTCGGACTTCTTGCGGCTGGCCGGGCGGCTGCCGATCTTCAGGCCCGCGATCTCGGCGATCGGCGTCATCTGGCGGAAGAAGGTACGGAAACCCTCGGTGCCATAGACCAGCCCGCGATAGGTGGAGAAGGCGGTGGCCGACAGTTCTTCCATGGCGGCGGTAAAGCGCGCGGTGTCCGCCGCCGACAGCCGGTCCGGCTCCAGGCTGGCGAGCAATGTCGCCGACGCCATGGCTTCCAAATTGGTCAGCGCCGAATCGCGCGTGCCGTATTTGCCCGCGATCACCTCGCCCTGTTCGGTGATGCGGATGCGGCCCTGCACCGTGCCATGCGGCTGGGCGCGGATCGCGGCAAAGGCGCTGCCGCCGCCACGCCCGACCGCGCCGCCGCGCCCGTGGAACAGCTGCATCCTGACGCCCAGTTCGTCGAAGACCGGGCGAAACGCGCTCGACGCCTTGGACAGCGACCAGGTGGAGGTCAGATAGCCGCCATCCTTGTTCGAGTCCGAATAGCCGATCATCACCTCCTGATGGCCCCGCGCGCGGACGATCGCGGCGATCTCCGGCAGCGCGAAATAGGCGCGCATGATCTCGGGGCCTGCCTCCAGATCCTCGATCGTCTCGAACAGGGGCACCGCCATGATCGCGGCGGTGGCGGGCTCGCCGGGGCGGTAGAGGCCGAATTCCTTCAGCATCAGGTTGATTTCGAGCAGGTCGGACACCGACTTGCCCATCGAGACGATATAGTTGGTGATGCACTTCGGCCCATAGGTGGCATGGGCATCGGCGGCGGCCTGGACGATCGCCAGTTCGGAGCGGGTCTCGTCCGAATAGTCGGCATAATGGCTGAACAGCGGCCGGGCATTGGCCAGTTCGCGACGGAGCAGCGCGACACGCGCCTCCTCGTCCAGGGCCAGATAATCCGCCTCGACCCCGGCAACCTTCAGCAGCTCGGCGACGACGCGTTCATGCACCGCCGAATTCTGCCGCAGGTCGAGCGTGGCGAGGTGGAAGCCGAACGTCTCGACCGCGCGGATCAGCCGCCCGAGCGCACCACCGCTGGCCAGCGCCCCGTCGCCCTGTGCGGCCAGCCCCCGCGCGATTGCGACCAGATCGGTGCGCAGTGCCTTGGGGTCGGGATAGGGGTCGCCGGTCAGGCGGCCGGGGCGCGGCGGGGTCTTGCCGGTCAGCTTCTGATGCGTGGCCGAAAGCCGCGCGTAAATGCCCGACAGTGCGCGGCGATAGGGCTCGTCCGAGCGGCTCAACGCCTCGTCGCCGCTGGCATCGGCCAGCGCCAGCACCGCCTCGTCCACCTGCACATGGCCGGTCGAGATCGACAGCTCGGCGCCCAGCGCATGCACCCCCTCACAATAATGGGTCAGCACCGCATCCGCCGCCTGGGCGAGCGCGGTGGTCAGCGACTCGGCGGTGACGAAGGGATTGCCGTCGCGGTCGCCGCCGATCCACGAACCGGGGCGTAAGAAAGCGGGCACGCGCGCGCCGAACGCCTTGTCCCAGCGCTGGTACAAAGCGGGCAGCACCGGCAGGAACACGTCGCGCAGGTACGACAGCGCCGTCTCGACCTCGTCGGTGACGTAGAGCCGCTCGCGGCGCAGCACGCGCGTCTGCCACAACAGCGCGATCTGGCGGCCGATCGCCGCGTCCACATCGTCGCCATCGGGCGTGACGTCACGGCCCGCATCACGCATCGCCAGCAGTTCGGCGATGCGGTTGCGGTGGTCGATCATGCTCTTGCGCCGCACCTCGGTCGGGTGCGCGGTCAGCACGGGGACGACCAGCGCCTGCGCCAGCAGCTCCATCGCGGCCTCGCGGTCAATACCCTGTTCGGACAGCGTCGCCAGCACCTCGGCAATGTCGGTGCCCGGCTCGCGCGCAATGCCCTGCCGGTCCTCGGCCAGATTGGCGAGCATCGAGAACAGCATGAAGCCGCGCACGAAATCCAGCGTCTCGTCGAGCGCGAGGCGTTCCAGTTGCAGGTCGACCGACCCGTCCTCGCCCAGCCCGCGATAGCGATCGACCGAGGCACGCCGGATTGCCTCGGTCGCCTCGAATAGCGCGTCGCCGCCATAACGGCGGATCACATCGCCGAGCTGGGCGCCCAGGAAGCGTATATCGGCATTGTTGGCGATCGGAGGCAGGGTCGTCATGGGCGCTATTGCTGCAACGCAATAGGGCAGGCGTCAACCGATTGCGGACGGTAATTTTGGTATAATATCTAGGCGCGGCAATTACGGGATATTGCGCCTCGACGTAAGGTTGGTCACGGCTAGGGAGTCGCCTGCGATCCCATCAATGTCGACGGGGTCAGGGTCGGGGCGACGACCAGCAGGTCGAATTGCAGGCTCTTTTGGCGCCACGTCGGCGGCATATCCTTGGGTGGATGGGCACGAAGCTGGCGCAGATCGACCAGCATCCATTCGGAAGAGCCGCTATCGAGCCCGCCCAGCGCGTCCTTCAGCCAGACATAGTCCGCATCGTCGGTCATGACGAAGGGCTCGGTGCGCACCTGCCGCCCCACGCCGTTGTAAAGGGCATGCACACCCTTGGCGCCATAGACTGCGATGTGCAGCGACTCGGCGCCTTCGCCCTCGGCGCGTTCGGCGATGAAATTGCCCAGGTCTCGCTGGTCGAGCCCGTTGACGCCCTTGGCGGCGTGGAGATCGCCGAACTTGAACAGAACTCGCGCCGATTTGGGAACCTCGGCCAGATGCTTCATCAGCGTCCGCTTCATCAGACGGGCACGGCGTCCGTTCGAGGCATAGCCATCGTCATTCTGACCCAGATAGATGGCGCGCGTCTCGACCAGGCTGTCGAACAGCTCGCGAACCCGCTGCCCGCCGTCGCGCCGGACGGCGGCGTCCGCGTCGGCCAGCTGGGCCTCGCCGATCGTGAAGATCAGCAGATCGCCGACCGATCCCGATGCCATGGCCTTTTGGCTGGCCGCGCGGTCGAGCTCGACCAACTGCGCGATCGCGGTGCGGGCGACGGGGCCGGGGTGGGCGGCCTGCATCTGTTCGAGCAGAAAGCCGGACACACCAAAAAATTCTTGGTCCAGGCCCCAGATCGCGAAGTCGGGCCCGGCCATCTTGGCGCAATCGGCCGCCATGTCGCTTTCGTCGCGGCCATTCTGGAAGGCCATGCCGTCGGGATGCGTCTGCATGAACGCGGTAAGGCGCGCGACCCGGTCGGGGCGGCGGAGATGGGCGTTGACGATCCGGGCGGCCTCGGGCCCCGTCTCGACGGCAAAGGCGCGCAGCCCGTCCGGCGCCATCAGACGGCATAGGCCGCGCGCAAACATCGGGATTTCGCGTGACAGATGATCCTCCCCGATCATCACATAGCGCGCCTTGGTGACGGCATCGGCGATGGTCGTGGCGCCTGGGCCGTGCAGTCCGGTCGCGTCGACGCCGAAATGCGATCGGGCCTGCGCCAGGCGATCGGCAAAGGGCGGCTTCTTTTGGGGTTCCTGGGCCGACAGCGTGGTTGCGCAGGCCATCAGCGTCACCGTCATCCATAGCTTGCGCATGATCATGCCCCCCAATCCGCATAATCTGACGCATGGTGTCGGCCCTGCCTAGGTCCTCCGTACCGGGCGCCGTGGCGTCAGTTCGCATTCCCCGGCGGGGTCGCGTTCGCGCCCGTCGCGACCGGATTGCTGGGTGTGGCAGGCCGTTCGGTGCGCGACGCCTCGCGTTCTTCGGAGGTGACGGTGCCGTCGCGGTTCAGGTCCATCCGGTCGAAGCGCGCCAGCATCCCTTCGAAGAACTCGCTTTCGGTGATCTCGCCGTCCTTGTTGCGGTCCAGCTCCCACAGGCGCGAATTGGTCGTGGGCATTTCATCGGCGGTGATGATGTCGTTGCCGTCGCGGTCCAGTTCGCGGAAGCGGCGCGCCATCATGCTGCCAAAGTCGACGCGGGACGTGACGGAGGGCGGAACGAAGCCCGCCTTGGCGGCGGCGCGGTCGGCTTCGGCGCGGTTCTCCGCCTTTTTGCCACAGGCGGTCGTGGTGGCGGCCAGTGCCATCAAACCCAGGCTGATCAGGCCCCTTGCCCATCCACGCATTCGACACTCCCGCTTCGTTACGCTTCCAGCTCAACGTCCCAATAGAGCCAGTCGTGCCATGTTTCATGCAGATAATTGGGCGGGAAGCTGCGGCCATGTTCCTGTAAATGCCAGTTTGTCGGGCGGATCGGCTCGATATGCAGCGGCATCGCGGCCTGGCGCGGGGTGCGTCCGCCCTTCTTCAGGTTACAGGGCGCGCAGGCGGTGACGACATTCTCCCAGGTCGTCCGCCCCCCTTGCGCGCGCGGGATGACATGGTCGAAGGTCAGGTCGCGGTGCGATCCGCAATATTGGCAGGAGAAGCGGTCGCGCAGGAACAGGTTGAAACGGGTGAAGGCCGGGAATTGCGACGGCTTCACGAATTGCTTGAGCGCAATGACCGAGGGCAGCTTGACCTTGGCGGTCGGGCTGCGCACCTCGCGCTCATAATGGGCGACGATATCCACCCGGTCGAGGAACACGGCCTTCACCGCGGTCTGCCAGGGCCAGACCGACAGCGGATAATAGGACAGCGGCGTATAGTCCGCATTCAGTACGAGCGCCGGACAACTGTCCGGGTGTCGGATCAAATCGGGATGAAACACAGCTCCTCCCATCGATGTACGCCGACGCTATTCGCGCAAGCGCGTGACATGGCTATGACACTCGGGCGTATGAGAACATGCTATTGGAATCGCGGTCAAGAGGGCGGGCGATGAGTGGAGCGCCACGCACCACGCGTTTCGCGCCCAGCCCGACCGGGCGGCTGCATCTCGGCCATGCGCTGTCGGCGGTGCGTGCGTTCGATCTGGCGCGTGCGGGGGGCGGGCGCTTCCTGCTGCGGATCGAGGATGTCGATGGTACGCGCAGTCGGCCCGAGCATGTCGATGCCATATTGCGCGATCTGGAATGGCTGGGGCTGGAATGGGACGAACTGTCCTTCCAGTCCGAGCGGCTGGACCTTTATGCGGCGGCGCAGGCACGGCTGGCCGATCTGCTCTATCCCTGTTTCTGCACCCGCGCCGAAATCGCCGCCAGCCTGTCCGCGCCGCATGGCGCGACGCCGCTCTATCCGGGGACGTGCCGCCATGTGTCGCCCGAGACGCGCGCCGCGCGGATGGGGGAGCCGCATAGCTGGCGGCTGGACATGGCACGCGCGGTCGAGCGTGCCGGGCCGCTGACCTGGCAGGACGAATATGCGGGCGAGGTCGTCGCCGATCCGCTCGCCCATGGCGACGTCATCCTGGCGCGCAAGGATGCCCCCGCCAGCTATCATCTGGCGGTGACGGTCGATGATGCGGCGCAGGGCGTGACCGACGTGGTGCGGGGCGTCGATCTGTTCGACGCCACCCATGTCCACCGATTGCTCCAGGCGCTGCTGGACCTGCCGACGCCGCTCTATCACCACCACCCGCTGATCGTCGGCACGGACGGCCAGCGTCTGGCCAAGCGGCACGGTGCGCCCGCCCTGGCGGCGATGCGCGAGGCGGGCGAGGGCGGCCGCGCGCTGGCGGATGCGCTGCGGCGCAATATGCTTCCCGCTGGATTTCGGCTGGGGGAGGCGTAAGCTCAAGGGCATGACCACTTTTCTCGTGATCCTGCTGATCGCGGCGATGCTCGCCACCTTGGTCGCGCTGGTGCGCGGCATCATCACCTTTCTCCAGGAGGCGACGGCCGAGGCGAAGGGCGAGGGGCCGACCGCGTCGCAGCTCAAGTCCAACCGGATGATGCAGCAGCGTATCTTCTTCCAGGCGCTGGCGATCACCGTGGTCGTGCTGCTGCTGTTCATGGCTGGGCGGACCTGATCCCTTGGTCAAGCTGACGAAAATCTACACCCGCACCGGCGACGGAGGCACGACCGGGCTGGTCGACGGATCGCGCCGCTCCAAGGCGGATATGCGCATGGTCGCGATCGGCGAGGTGGACGAGGCGAACAGCGCGATCGGCGTGGCCTTGCTGTCTGTCGAAGGGCCGCTGGGCAAGCGACTGACCATGATCCAGAACGACCTGTTCGACCTCGGCGCGGATCTTGCCACGCCCGGAGAGGTGGAGGGGGCGCTTCGCATCATTCCCGAACAGGTCGCGCGGCTGGAGGCGGAGATCGACGCGATGAATGCGTCGCTGTCGCCGCTGACCAGCTTCATCCTGCCCGGCGGCAGCCCGGCGTCCGCGCATCTGCATCTGGCGCGCGCCATCGCCCGGCGGGCCGAGCGCGCCGCCGTGGCGCTGGCCGGGCAGGAGGCGATCAACCCGCCCGCGCTCGCCTATCTCAACCGATTGTCGGATTGGCTTTTCGTCGCCGCGCGCACGATGAACCAAAGCGGCGCATCGGACGTTCTTTGGGTTCCAGGAGGGGCACGCATGGTACGGTAAGGGGCCGACCGCGTTTCCCGCTATCCCGGGGAGCGCCCAATGCCGACCCTTGTGCCGTCCTCTGCGGCAACCCCGACACCTGCCGATTCCCTGGCATCCCGCTATCGCTCGGTCCGCGCTCTGACCCTGGCGCTGGCCGAGCCGCTGTCCGATGCCGATGCGACCGTCCAGTCGATGCCGGACGCCTCGCCCGCCAAATGGCATATGGCGCATACCACCTGGTTCTTCGAAACCTTCGTGCTGCGCGACCATGTGCCGGGTTACGGCCTGCACGACCCGCGTTTCCCCTTTCTCTTCAACAGCTATTATGAGGCGGAGGGAAAGCGCCATGCGCGCCATCGCCGGGGGATGATCACCCGGCCGACGCTGGACGAGGTGCGCGCCTATCGCGCCCATGTCGATGACGCATTGCTGGCGGCACTGCCCGACCTGCCCGCCGAGGCACTCGAACTGGTGGCACTGGGCTGTCACCACGAGGAGCAGCATCAGGAATTGTTCGTCACCGACATCCTGCACCTGTTCTCGGAAAACCCGCTGGAACCGGCAATCTATCCGCCCGAGCCGAAAGCTCCTGTTGCCATGCCCAGTCCGATCGGCTGGATCGAGGGCAGGGCGGGGATCGTCGAGATCGGCCATGACGGGCAGGGCTTCGCCTTCGATTGCGAAGGGCCGCGTCATCAGGCGCTGCTTCAGGGCCATGCCATGGCCGACCGCACCGTCACCAATGCCGAATGGATGCAGTTCATCGACGATGGCGGCTATCATGACGCACGGCTCTGGCTGTCGGACGGCTGGGCCTGGGTAAAGAGCGAGGGCATCGCCGCGCCGCTCTATTGGGAACAGCGCGACGGCGGCTGGACCCGGTTCGGGCTCGACGGGCGGCGTTCGATCGACCCCGCCGCGCCGGTCACCCATGTCAGCTTCTATGAGGCCGATGCCTTCGCCACCTGGGCGGGCGCGCGACTGCCGACCGAGTTCGAATGGGAAGCGGCGGCCGCGTCGTTCGACGCATCGGGCGGCAACCAGTTGGACCGCGCGGGCGCGATCGAGCCGCGCTCTTCCTCGGGCGGCCCGGCCTTTTTCGGCGATGTCTGGGAATGGACCGGCAGCGCCTATCGCCCCTATCCCGGCTTCCGCCCCGTCGAGGGCGCGGTCGGCGAATATAATGGCAAGTTCATGAACGGGCAGTTCGTCCTGCGCGGCGGCAGCTGCGCGACGCCGCGGGGCCATGCCCGCGCCTGTTACCGCAATTTCTTCTACCCCCATCAACGCTGGCAGTTCACCGGCGTCCGCCTGGCAAAGGATCTTTAAGCATGCTGAAGCCCGAGATCGAGGACGGCCAGATGTCGCTGGCCGACCCCGCCTTCCGCGCCGACGTCCTTGCCGGGCTGGAGCGTCGCCCGCGCGCCATCCCCGCGCGCTGGTTCTACGACCGCAAGGGGTCCGAGCTGTTCGAGGCGATCACCGACCTGCCCGAATATTATCCGACGCGGACCGAGACGGCGATCCTGAAGACCATGTGCCCCGATCTGGTCGCGCATGTCGGCAAGGGGCGCGCGGTGGTGGAATTCGGATCGGGCTCCTCGACCAAGACGCCGGTCCTGCTGCGCTGTGTCGAACCATCGGCCTATGTGCCGATCGACATTTCGGGCGACTTCCTGCGCGAATCCGCGCGCGGGCTGCAACAGGCGTTTCCCGACTTGCCCATCCATCCGCTGGAGGGCGATTTCATGCGCCCGCTGACGCTGCCCGCAATGGTGGCGGATGCGCCGAAACTGGGGTTCTTCCCCGGATCGACCATCGGCAACATGACGCCCGCCATGGCGACCGACCTGCTGCGCGCGATGCGCGGCTCGCTGGGCGAGGGGGCGATGCTGCTGATCGGCATGGACCGGACCAAGCCCAGCGACGTGCTGGTCCCCGCCTATGACGATGCGGCAGGCGTGACGGCGGCGTTCAACCGCAACCTGCTCGACCGGATCAACCGCGAGCTGGACGGCACCATCCCGGTCGATGCCTTTCGCCATCGTGCCATCTGGAACGACGACCGCTCGCGGATCGAGATGCATCTGGCGGCGCAGCAGGATGTCGACTTCACCATCGAAGGCCGTCCCTTCGCCATGGCGGCGGGCGAGACGATCCACACCGAGAACAGCCACAAATATGGCCCGCGCGATGCCAAGATCCTGCTGCGTGCGGGGGGCTGGACCCCGGTGAAGGACTGGACGGACCCCGACCAGCTGTTTTCGGTCTATCTGGCCGAAGCACAATCGGCTCGGCTTGCGCCATGAACGTCCTGTCGTGATATCG
Source organism: Sphingomonas sp. Leaf257 (assembly GCF_001422185.1). Classification (NCBI taxonomy): domain Bacteria; kingdom Pseudomonadati; phylum Pseudomonadota; class Alphaproteobacteria; order Sphingomonadales; family Sphingomonadaceae; genus Sphingomonas; species Sphingomonas sp. Leaf257. The sequence continues at coordinate 151,844 of NZ_LMMH01000032.1, read as the reverse complement.
CGACTAAAAGCTAATTTTTGTTAGTTCGATGCGTCTTTTTCGTCGGAGCCGACGTTTTGACTCCCGGTTCGGCCAAGACCTCGCTCACAAGCCAGGCCTTGGCAAAACCCCACGGCATGTACTTCTGATCGTTACATCATAACAGAAGAGCTGGCCGCTGGTTCCTGATCGGGAGGAGCATGATGACGGAAAGCGCACAACTGCTCGACGCGTTCGATGCACGGGTCGAGCGCCGCAATATGCGGCGCGAATTCTTCAAGACGGCGATGGGCGCGGCAGCCGCCGGCGTGACCGCCTTTTCCCTGGCGGGCAAGGCCGGGGCCCAGTCGACGATCACCGACACCGACATTCTGAACTTTGCGTTGAACCTCGAATATCTCGAGGCGCAGTTCTATGCCTTTGCCGCCAACGGCACCGGCCTAGCCTCCAACCAGCTGACCGGCACCGGCACCCAGGGTGCCGTGACCGGCGGCCAGCAGGTCAATTTCGCGACCGGCAGCGCCGACGACGCCATTGTCGGGCAATATGCCCGCGAGATCGCGGCGGACGAGGCGGCGCATGTCGCCTTCCTGCGCACCGCCTTGGGCAGTGCGGCGGTCGCACAACCCGCGATCAACATCTCGGGCGATGCCAATGGCCCGTTCACGGCGGCGGCGCTGGCCGCAGGCGTGATTACCAGCGGCACCTTCAACCCCTATAGCTCGCCCACCGCCTTCCTGCTGGGCGCGTATATCTTCGAGGATGTCGGCGTGACCGCCTATAAGGGTGCCTCGCCGCTGATCAGCAACAAGACCTTCCTGCAGGCGGCGGCCGGTATTCTGGCGGTCGAGGCCTATCACGCGGCCATCGTGCGTACGACGCTCTATGCCCGCGGCTATGCCGACCCCAACCCGGAATCGTCACTCGTCACCACCGCAGGCAAGATCTCGGACGCGCGCGACAGCCTGGACGGTTCGACCGACCTCGACCAGGGGATCGCCCAGACCACGGTCAACGGACAGCTGGTGTCCAACATCGTGCCGCTCGATACGAACGGCATCGCGTTCAGCCGCTCGCCGGGTCAGGTGCTCAACATCGTGTACCTGAACAAGGCGGCCGCCACGCTGGGCGGGTTCTTCCCGGCCGGCGTCAACGGCAATCTGCGCGCGAGCGTGGCGAACTGATCCCCTTTTTCCTCCTGTGGAGAGGATTTGAATCATGAGCGAAGAACGCTGCATTCTCGAGGTTATTGAAGAAGCCTCCGCCAAGCGTCGGTCCGATCGTCGCCGTTTCATGCGTATGGCCGCCGGGGCTGGCGCCGTCGGCGGCCTGGCGATGCTGGGCGCCTGCGGTGACGATGGCGACAATGTCATCGTCGTGCCTACGCCGACACCCACCACCACCCCGACCGGGTCGGTGACGGATGCCGATGTGCTGAACTTCGCGCTCCAGCTCGAATATCTGGAAGCGCAATTCTACAGCTATGCCGCCTTCGGCACCGGCCTGCCGTCGTCGGCGCTGACCGGCACCGGATCGCAGGGCGCGGTCGCGATCAACACCAGCGCCACCAACGGCGCGGGCCAGCCGCGTAAGGTCGAGTTTCAGGACCGGATCGTCGCGCAATATGCGCGCGAGATCGCCTATGACGAGATCGCGCATGTCAACTTCCTGCGCTCGGCGCTGGGCAGTGCGGCGGTGGCGCAGCCTGCGATCAACCTGTCGGGCGATGCCAGCGGCGCGTTCACGGCGGCGGCACTGGCGGCGGGCGTGATCACCAGCGGCACTTTCGACCCCTATGCCTCGGACGAAGCCTTTCTGCTCGGCGCATTCCTGTTCGAGGATGTCGGCGTCACCGCCTATATGGGCGGCGTCTCCCTGCTGACCAACAAGACCTTCATCGAGGCGGCGGCGGGCATCCACGCGGCCGAGGCCTATCATGCCGGTCTGGTCCGCACGACGCTGTACCGCAAGGGGCTGAGCAATTCGGCGCTGATCACCAATGCGGGCAAGATCTCGGACGCGCGTGACAGCCTGGACGGCTCGGCCGATCTCGACCAGGGCCTCGTGACGACGGTGAACGGCACGCAGGTGGCGAACCTGGTTCCCGCCGACTCCAACGCCATCGCCTTTGTCCGCACGCCCGGCCAGGTGCTGAACGTCGTGTACCTCAACAAGGCGGCGGTGACCGGCGGCGGCTTCTTCCCCAGCGGCCTGAACGGCAACGTCCGCACCAGCGCCGCCAGCGGCTAAAACCCCCTTCCCAAGGTCCCCTCCAAGGGCCGTTTGCCCCGATCGGTCGCTAGTCCCCTGGCCGGTCGGGGCATTTTGTTTGCGTCGCGGGGCTGATCCACCTTCACGCAAAACCGCTTCTTATCCGCCGCGAAGTCGCTTATGACGGGCCCATCCCCGGGGGAGCGCTGGCCTGCGCTTGAGAGGGGGGCAAGAGCCCCTGACCCGCTGAACCTGATCCGGCTGACACCGGCGTAGGGAGGGAGCGGCCCCATCTCTCATGGTCCGTTTCCTCCGCATGGAGTGGACGACTATGGCAGATATCCCCGCAAAGGCCGAAATTGGCGTGACCACCGGCCCCATTCGTGGCTCGAAGAAGATTCACGTCGGCCCGCTGAACGTCGCGATGCGCGAAATCCATCTCGACCCCTCCTCGGGCGAACCGCCCTTGCGCGTGTACGATACGAGCGGAGCATATACCGATCCGAATGCGCGCATCGACATCATGGCGGGCTTGCCGCAGATCCGTCGCAACTGGATCGAGGCGCGCGGCGATGTCGAGGCCTATGACGGCCGCGAAATCCGTCCCGAGGATAACGGCCAGCTTGGCCCCGACCGTTCGGGCGGCGTGCCGCAATTCCCGCGCACCGGGCTGAACCGTCCGCTGCGCGCGCGTGCAGGCATGAACGTCAGCCAGATGCATTATGCCCGCCGGGGCATCATCACGCCCGAAATGGAATATGTCGCGACCCGCGAAAATCTGGGCCGTGAGATGCTGAAGGAATATGTCCGCGACGGCGAGAGCTTCGGCGCGGACATCCCCGATTACGTGACGCCCGAATTCGTCCGCGACGAAGTGGCGCGCGGCCGGGCGATCATCCCCAACAACATCAACCACCCCGAATCCGAACCGATGGCGATCGGCCGCAACTTCCTGGTCAAGATCAACGCCAATATCGGCAATTCGGCGGTCGCCTCCAACGTGGCGTCCGAGGTCGACAAGCTGGTCTGGTCGATCCGCTGGGGCGCGGACACGGTCATGGACCTGTCGACGGGCCGCAACATCCACGACACGCGCGAGTGGATCATCCGCAACTCGCCGGTGCCGATCGGCACGGTCCCCATCTATCAGGCGCTGGAAAAGGTCGGCGGCATTGCCGAGGAACTGACCTGGGAGATCTTCCGCGACACGCTGATCGAACAGGCCGAGCAGGGCGTCGACTATTTCACCATCCATGCGGGCGTGCGCCTGCCCTATATCCCGCTGACCGCCAAGCGCGTGACGGGCATCGTGTCGCGCGGCGGCTCGATCATGGCGAAGTGGTGCCTGGCGCATCACAAGGAGTCGTTCCTCTACGAACGCTTCGACGAGATCACCGAGATCATGAAGGCGTACGACATCGCCTATTCGCTGGGCGACGGCCTGCGTCCCGGTGCCATCGCCGACGCCAATGACGAGGCGCAGTTTGCCGAGCTCTATACGCTGGGCGAGCTGACCAAGCGCGCCTGGGCGCAGGACGTGCAGGTCATGATCGAGGGCCCCGGCCATGTGCCGATGCACAAGATCAAGCAGAATATGGAAAAGCAGCTGGAGGCGTGCGGCGAGGCGCCCTTCTACACGCTCGGGCCGCTCACCACCGACATCGCACCGGGCTATGACCATATCACCAGCGGCATCGGTGCGGCGATGATCGGCTGGTACGGCACGGCGATGCTTTGCTACGTCACGCCCAAGGAGCATCTGGGCCTGCCCGACCGCGACGACGTGAAGGTCGGCGTCGTCACCTACAAGCTGGCCGCCCACGCCGCAGACCTGGCCAAGGGGCACCCGGCTGCCAAGATGCGCGACGACGCGCTGTCACGCGCCCGCTTCGAGTTCCGCTGGCGCGACCAGTTCAACCTGTCGCTCGACCCCGACACGGCGGAATCCTACCACGACCAGACCCTCCCGGCCGAGGGCGCCAAGACCGCGCATTTCTGCTCGATGTGCGGCCCGAAATTCTGCTCGATGAAGATCACGCAGGAAGTGCGCGAGTTCGCGGCCAAGCAGAATGCGCCGGTGGAAACCTTCGTCGCGGCCGAGGATGCCGAGGCGGGGATGCAGGAGATGAGCGAAAAATTCCGCGAGAAGGGCGGGGAGGTTTACCTTCCGGCGGAGTGAGGCTGTTTGATCAGTCTGGATCAGACAACATTGAATGCCGCTTTTCGGCGGATTGATATTTGGCCGGAAGGGGGACCCCTTTCGGCCAATATCCTATTCCCTTTAAATTCAAGAAGCGCTTTGAGCGCCAAAGGTTTGTGCCAAAAACCTTGGTTTTGTCGGTGCCTGGAAAGTGAAACCCTCGGCGTTCAAGCCGATCCATCAGCTCACTGCGCGATAGCGGTTTGCCCGCCTCGGCGATAACCGCTTCGGCCGCATCCATCACGTTTTTAAGCTCTGTGCCTGTCAAGCGGTGACGCGTGGACTCAGGAGCTTCTAGGGACAGCTCATAATTAGCGGGCTCTGCGCGATTGAGAGTGTGAGCCTCAAGTCGTAGATAATCCGCAATGAGATTTTCTACGAGTTTGAGTTCCTGGCGGAGTCTCTCTCGGCGTTCATATGCTTGGCGCAGAAGCTCATCCATGCTCATTCCCTCGCAGCCAATGCCTAATAGGGCCTAAAAGTCACACCTTGCAAGATTTGGACTCGAAAGAGTGTTGACGTGAGTGCTGCGTAATGTATGTATGAGTCGGGTTATCAGAATCTTAAGGAGTGCTCGAAAGGTCATCATGGAAGCCCGGCAATGCCGGAGAAGCGAAGAGGGCCGACCTTTCGGTCGGCCTCCCCGATGTCTCAACGTCGGAGCGACGCGAAACCTCTTTGGTTGCACACTGAGAATCGCACGCTCCGACGGTTGGGTCAACCCCAATCCATTCACGGAGACGTTCCATGGCCGATCAGGCAATGCGTGACGACGGCAAGACGTATATCTTCCGTCAGTGCATCACGCTTCGGAACGGGAAGCGGATTTGCAAGCCTAACGGGCAAGCATTCCGCATCCCGGTGGACGATAACGAGGACAAGTAAAATGTTGAGCCGACGTCGTATGACGTCGGCTCAATAATGATACCGGCACTGTGCCACTTGCAGCACCTGCTCGTCGCCGCTGCCCGCCACCCGGTATACCAGCCGATGCTCATGGCTAATCCGGCGCGACCACCAGCCTGACAGGTTGCCGCCCAGCGGTTCGGGCTTGCCGGTCCCCTTGAACGGGTGGCGGCGGCATTCCTCGATCAACGCATTGAGCTTGTCGCAGAGCTTGGCGTCATGTTCCTGCCAATGGCGATAATCGTCCCACGCCGTCGGCCAGAACGCCACTTTCACGGAAAGGGCACGCCTTCATCGCCCGCCTCAAAGCCGCGCACGGCGTCGAGTAGACGTTCGGCATTCTTGGGCGAGCGTAGCAGGTACAGCGTCTCTTCGATCGACGCCCATTCGCTGGCGGAGATCAGCACGGCGCCTTCGCCCCGCTGGCGGGTGATCGCCACAGGTGCGCGGTCGGCGACGACCTTGTCGATCATCGCCTTCAGGTTCTCGCGTGCTTCGGAATAGGAGACAGCCTGCATACGTGTAGAATTGTACAATCACCTGTCCAATGTCAAGGTTTACCGCTTCCGCACGAACTCCGCCCTCAGCACCAATCCCTTGATCCCGTCGAACTTGCAGTCGATCTCCTGCGCGTCGCCGGTCAGGCGGATCGACTTGATGAGGGTGCCGCGCTTCAGTGTCTGGCCTGCGCCCTTGACGGTCAGATCCTTGATCAACGTCACCTGGTCCCCGTCGTTCAGCACATTGCCGACCGAGTCCCGCACCACCACCGCATCGTCGTCGCTGGCCGTTCCGCCCTTGGCGGCGGCGTCGGCGGCGCTGATCCATTCGCCGGTCGCTTCGTCATAGACATAGTCGTCATCGGCCATCGCCTGTATTCCTTCGTCAGATGGGGATGCGCGACCCTATGCGCGCTCGGGCGTAATGATGCCATAGCGATTACAGATCATGATAGCGGCGGCAGCGCCCAGTCGATCGGCGGCTGGCCATGCTCGACGAGGAAGCTATTGGCCTTGGAAAAGGGCTTGGACCCGAAAAAGCCGCCCCGTGCCGATAAGGGCGAAGGATGGACCGAGGTCAGGACGCAGTGCCGCCCTTCGCCCATCTCGCGCACGAAGCCCGCCTTCTTCTGGGCATAGGCACCCCACAGGATGAAGACGACCGGCTCGGGCTTGGCGGCGACGGCGCGGATCACGGCGTCGGTGAAGCGCTCCCAGCCACGCCCCTGATGCGAGGCAGCCTGGCCCATGCGTACGGTCAGTACCGAGTTGAGCAAGAGCACCCCCTGTCGCGCCCAATGGTCGAGCAGGCCATGGGAGGGCGGCGCGATGCCAAGATCGGTCGCCATCTCCTTGTAGATATTGACCAGGCTGGGCGGCGGCCGGACGCCGGGCTGGACCGAGAAGGCCAGGCCATGCGCCTGCCCCTCGCCATGATAGGGGTCCTGCCCCAGGATGACGACGCGCACCTGATCCAGCGGCGTCAGGTCCAGCGCGCGGAACCATTCGGACGGGCGGGGGAAGACGCGCTGGCCGCCCTCGCGCTCCTGGCCAAGGAAGGTCTTCAGCGCCTTCATATAGGGTTCGTCGAATTCGGGCCGCAGCACCGACAGCCAGCTTTCGTGCAATCGAACGTCGCTCATGAATGCGTCTTGCCGTTCGCGACGGATGCGCGCAACCGGTGTCGCCGACGATCGTTATGCAGGCGATACGGTCGCCCTCCCGCGGCCGCCCGATAGGAAAGGACCTGGATCATGCAGCGTTCCACGATTCTCCTGGCCGTGATGGCCGCCGCGCTGCCGCTGGCGGCGTGCGGCTCGTCGAGCGAACCGGCCAATAACAGCGCGGCCGCCGTCACCACCAACGGCACAGAGATGAGCGCCGACACGCTGGGGGCGAAGATCCGTGCGCTGCCAGAGGGCCAGCGTCGCGGCGTCCTGTTCCGCGCGATCCGCGATGCCGGGCCGAGCGGCGCCAGCTGCCAGTCGGTCACGGCGATGAAGGAAGCCGCCGCCACCAACGGCAACCCGACCTGGAACGCGGTATGCGACGGCACGACCCAGTGGACGATCGTGCTGACCGCCGACCAGTCGGCCAGCGTCACCGGCCCCGGCCCCGTCACGATCAAGTGACGCAGGGCGGAGACTCGACCGTCACCGTTCGGGACGGTCGAGTCTCGCCAGCGTCGCGGGATCGTCCTGCCCGTCGAAGAAGCGCGCGAGTCCCTGGCGGAACGGCGCGGGATCGTCGGCCACGGTGGCAAACAGGGTCAGCGACGAACGCAGCTTCATCGCATCGACCGCGCCGAAGATCGCCTCGGCCGAGCCCGGCGCATTGATCGCGGCGGTCACGGCGTCCAGCAAACGCGGTCCGAGCAGCGGATGCGCCAGATAGGCCCGCGCTTCCCCGGCATCGGCGATGGCATAGAATATCGCGGTCGGGCTGCGGCCCAGTCCGGCGATCTGCGGGAAGATGTACCACATCCAGTGGCTTTGCTTCCGACCGGATCGCAGTTCGGCCAGCGCGGTGGCAAAACTGTTCGCCTGGGCCTCGACAAAGCGGACCAGCGCGGCATCATGGGAAGGCGGGGGTGACATGAAGGGGCAACCGGCCGCAGTCCCGAAGCGTTCCCGCCAACACGAGATTCGTCAGGAGAGAGACATGCGCCGTTTCGCCATCCTTGCCCCCTTGGCTCTGCTCGCGCTGTCGGCGTGTGGCGGGCAGGGTGGGGATACCGACTCGGATGTCGCCCCCGGCAACTTCACCCCGCCGGGCACGGCACGGCCCACGCCGATGCCGGGCGTGGCGCAGGTCAATCCGCTGACCAGCTATATCGGCCATTATCCGGGCGATGCGGTCGACGGGGTCAGCTTCTTCGATCGGACCGAGGTGGCGACCGCGCTGCACGATGCGGTCGGCGATCAGAAGCTGGTCCAGCGGATCATGTCGCGCGGCGCGGTGACGGTGCCGATCTTCCGCCAGGGGGAGCAGGGAATCGCCGCGCATGGCTGCACTCCGCATGACTGCGCCGACAACAACTGGACGGTCGAGATCGACATGAAATCGACCAAGGCGCGGGTCTGCTATCACGACCGCGAGACGATGGGCGACCGCAGCCACTGGTATATGGGCGGCGCGCCGGTGACCCAGCCGGGGGAATGCCCGCAGGAGGGTTGATCCTCCCCCGTGAATGGCGAGGGGGCGCCAGCGGCTCACAGCGAAGCACGCCCCTCCCGCAGGCGGGAGGGGATGGGGGAGGGTTAAGCCGCAGGCGATGGCCTCGGTGAGACTCCTGCCCTTCCTCTCCCCTCCCGCTTGCGGGAGGGGAGAGGAAGGCGCACCGATTGACCCGTATGAAAGGCGTTCATTCCAGGGAGGATCGCCGCCGGATATGCCTACGGCAGTTCCTCCCCGGTCGGGCCTTTAGCTTGTCCTCAGAACGTGTAGGCCAGCCCCAGCGCGCTCAGCCACTGGCTGCGCGAACCGGCCTGCGACACGATGGGGCTGTCGCCGAAGTCGTTGACCATCCGGCCATAGGTCAGGCCGCCGACGACCTTCCAGCCCTTCAACAGGTTGCCGGTGATCGAATAGGTGGCGAGACCGCCGACCGACCAGTCCTTCCAGCCCGAACGCGCGTTATAGACCGGCAGGCCGCTCGCCGCGCTCTGATCCTGGTTGATCGAGAAATAGCGCCGGGCATAGCCGCGCCCGACGCGCTCGGCGGTGGCGAACAGGCCGACCGCCGCCTTGGTCGACAGCGGCGTGAAATAATTGACCGAGGGCTGCCAGATGCCGCTGTCATGCACGCCGGTCACGTCATGGCGATAGCTGACCGACACGGACAGCCGGTCATAGGGGCTGGTGATAACGCCGATCTTGCCGATGCCGACATAGCCGCCCAGCTCGACCGCCGCGCCGATCTTGCCCAGCGCGCGGACGCGGGGATCGTCGATCCGCGACGGCGCGGTACGGTCCAAATTCACTACGCCGATCGGCCCCGCCTGGATATCCCAGTCGCGATTGGCCTTGTCGCCGATCAGGTCGACCGAGACGCGGTTGCCGATATAGGTGATCGTATGCCCGTCGATATAGGCCAGCGCGGCGGGGGCGGGGGTGAACTGATAGTCGTTCGACCCCTCATAATCCGGCAGATAGGCCCCGGCCAGGCCGACGGTGATGGTGTTCTTGCCCAACTGGCCCGCCATCTCGGCGGCGGCGGGGTTGCTGGACACCGTGGCATCCTGCGCAAAAGCGGGGGCCGACAGGGACAGTGCGCCCATGACGATCAGCGGGGCGGAAACGCGCGAAAATAGGCGCAAGACGGAAAACTCCCTGAATTCGGTTATCCGAAATGCAACGCTACGGTAACGATTTCGCTCCGGCGGATTGTGTCAGAAGATGTACCGCATTTTGATCTGTTGTGTTTCGGCAACAGAATCGAGCGTGAACCGCGCCGCGGCAAAGCGCGGCGGGCCGAACCGAATCACCGGATTGCGCGAAAAGCCGAAGCCCTCGCGCGGGATGCCCGCCAGCGTGTCGAGCTTGGCGTTGTTGTTCTCGTCATGGATGACGGCCGCGGCGTAATTGCCGTGCGGCAGGCCGTCCAGGTGGATGCCCCGCTGCCCGGCGGGAACCGAACGGGTCAGCGCGCGGGCATCGTCGACGCATTGCGGGAAGTTATCCGGGTCGGCGGTCAGGCACAGCCGGATCATGCCCTTGGCCGAGCGGAGCTGGTCGATCCCGATGTCCAGTCGGCTGACCGGCGCGGCGCTGATCAGCGGCAGGGCGGCCAGCACCAGAAGCGCGGCGCGCGGCCTGCGCATGGGCGCGCTCGAAATCCCCGAGCCCCCGGTCCGTGCCGCACAATCGATCCCAGAACCGGAAATAGAGTCCATAATTGCACCCACATTGCTCATGATGCCGTTGATGATGGCTTGCCGTGATGAGCCACCCCCCCAGGTGCCCCTGCCACAGGAATCGCGGAAAAATCTCCCAACCCATGTGGTTGGTCACGCCCATAACGGTCATGATGGTCAGCACCAAGCCGAGCGCGCCGATGTGAATCGGAATCACAAACACAAGTAGCGGAATTACCACAGCGCCCGTCACCGCCTCGATCGGGTGGAACGCCATGGCGGCCCAGGCAGTCGGCGGTCGGCTGGCATGATGGACGGCGTGGGCGGCCTTGAAGATGGCGGGCCGGTGCATCCAGCGATGCGTCCAGTAGAACCAGGTGTCGTGCGCGATCAGGTACAGCAGCACCGAAACCGGCCAGTACCAGAGCGGCCAGGCGTGGATATCGGCGTAGATTTGCGTCCATCCCCGATTCTGCCAGCCCCAGGCGACGATCCCCGCGGGCACGCCGTAAATCGCGGCGGAGGCGAGGCTCCACCAGATTTCCCGCCGGATCTGCGGATCGAGCCCGGCATAGAGGTTCGGATGCCGCGCCTTGGTCGCCAGCGCGAACGCCCCCGAGGCGAGCAGATAGCGGACACCGACGATCAGCGTCATGGCGATGGCGGACAGGATCAGGGCAAGCGTCACGGGGGTCTTGTACCCTATCCGGGGCGGGGCTTGAACCGCGAACGTCCGGCGCGCGGCCTTTTGTTCGCGCGGAGGCGCGGAGACGCAGAGGGGGCTGGTCGGGCGTCGGCGTCCGCCGCCCGTTCGACCGCTATCCTTGCCGCACCGTCGGTAATGAGAAGGGGCCTGTCGGCCGGGCGTGACACCTCCGCGTCTCCGCGCGAACTTCCCCCTCCCTCCGTTCAGGCTGAGCGAAGTCGAAGCCTACGCCCTGCCCTTGCCGCGCGTGCATTTCTGCGCACTTCGACTTCGCTCAGTGCGAACGGAGGTTGGGATTAACCCCGGTGGAAAATCCGGATCGGACGGTCATGATAAACCCCCTCGACCGGCGTGCCGTAGCCCAGCTTCTCGGCCAGTCGGATCGACGCCACATTCCCCGGATCGATGATGCAGCATGTCCGCGTCAGGCCGCGTCCATCGGCCCAGCCGAGCACCGCACGCATCGCCTCGGCCGCAAAGCCCCGGCCATGCGCCGCCGGGACCAGCGTCCACCCCGCCTCCGGAACGGTCAATTCGGGCACGATCGCACGCCGCGATTCGAGCAGGCCCATATCGCCCAGTACCTGCCCGGTCGTCCGGTCGCACACCACCCAGGCGCCATAGCCGAACACCGTCCAGCACCCGACCGAGCGCAACAGCCGGATCCAGACATCCTCGCGCGGGCGCGGCTTGCCGCCGATCATCCCATAGACCGCCGGATCGGCCCACATCGCCGCCAGCGCGTCGAGATCGCTTGGCTGGTGACCGCGCAGCGTCAGTCGCGCGGTGGTCAGGATTGGGGTCAGGGTCGGGGCGCTCATGCCCCGTAGTTTAGTCCGCCTCGCGGATCACCGCCAGAAACGCTTCGCCATAAGCATCCAGCTTGCGCGCGCCGATCGCCGACAGCAACGACAGCGCCGCCCGGCTGGTCGGACGTTGCGCCGCCATGTCGCGCAGCACCGAGTCGTGGAAGATCACGTAAGGGGGCACCCCCGCCTCCTGCGCCAGCTCGCGACGCTTGGCGCGCAGCGCCTCGAACAGCGGATTGTCCGCCGGATTGGCGGCGACCGGCGCGGCGCGACGGCCCTTGCGTTCGCGCTTGGGCGGCACGACCAGCGACAGCCGCGCCTCGCCCTTGATCAGCGCGCGCGCGGCGGGGCCGAACTCGAGTCCGCCATGGTGATTGGTGCGCAACGCATCGCGCAGCAGCAGCGCCCGGTGGACCGGCTTCAGCAGCGCGACCTCGTCGCCCGAGACGATGTTCCACACCGACAGCGCCTCATGCCCGTTCATCAGGCTGCGCTCGGTCGACTGGCCGGTCAGCACCTGCTCGATATAGCCTGCGCCGAACATCTGGCCGGTGCGGAACACCGCCGAGAGAAATTTCTGCGCTACGGTCGTCGCATCGACGGCATCGGGCGACCCCAGGCAATTGTCGCAGTTGCCGCAGTCCTCGGCCAGCTCCTCGCCGAAATGGCGTAGCAGGATGCGGCGGCGGCATCCCCCCGTCTCGACCAGCGCACCCAGCGCCGACAGCCGTGCGCGCTCGCCCGCCTGCCGCTCCGGCTCGACCTCGGCCATGCGTTGCCGCGCACGGGCGAAATCGTCGGCGCCCCAGAAGAGATGCGCGACCGACGGATCGCCGTCGCGGCCCGCGCGACCGGTTTCCTGATAATAGGCCTCGATCGACTTCGGCAGGCCCGCATGCGCGACGAAGCGGACGTCCGGCTTGTCGATCCCCATGCCGAAGGCGACGGTGGCGCAGATCACCATGTCTTCGGAGGCCACGAAATCGGCCTGGTTCTTCGCGCGCACGGCGGGGTCCAGCCCGGCATGATAGGCGCGCACCGGGCGACCGGTCCGGGCCAGCGCCTCGGCCAGCTTCTCGGTCGCCGCGCGCGTCTGGGCATAGACGATGCCGGGGCCGGGCGTGTCGGCGACCACCCGCGCGATCTGCAGGTTCACATTCGCCTTGGGGCTGATCGCATAGCGGATATTGGGCCGGTCGAAGCCCGAGACGATCATCCCCTCGGTGGGGATGCCCAGCTGCTTGGCGATGTCGGCGCGGGTATGCGCATCGGCGGTCGCGGTCAGGGCGAGCCGGGGCACCTCGGGAAAGGCGTCCATCAGCGGTTCGAGGAGGCGATAGTCGGGGCGGAAGTCATGCCCCCATTCGCTGACGCAGTGCGCCTCGTCGATCGCGAAGAGGCTGAGCGGCGCCGAGGCCAGCAACTCGCGGAAATGCCCCGATGAGGCACGCTCGGGTGCGACATAGAGCAGGTCGAGCTGCCCGTCGCGGAAACGGGCGACCGTCTCGGCGCGGTTCTGGTCGACGCTGGTCAGCGTGGCGGCGCGAATGCCGACCGCCTCGGCGGCGCGCAGCTGGTCATGCATCAGCGCGATCAGCGGGCTGACCACGACGCAGCACCCGTCCATCATCACGGCGGGCAACTGGTAGCAGAGCGACTTGCCCGCGCCGGTCGGCATGACCGCCAGCGTCCGCTGCCGCGCGAGCACGCGGTCGACCACCTGTTCCTGCACACCCCGGAACTGGTTGTACCCGAAAACTTCGTGGAGCTTGGCAAGGGGGTCGGCGACCATCGCCGTGCATGTAGCGACGGCGCGGGGGCGGGGGAAGGGCGGGAACCCCTTCCGGCGTGTCGTCGCGCGGGCTTGGGCATGATTTCGGCATCGCGATAGTGCAAAGATATCAGGAAACATCCTCGCGTTCAGGGGTTTTGACCCTCCGTAATCCCAAAGCCAAAGAGGAGATGTCCCATGAACACCGACACGATGAATGGTGCGGCCACCGACTTCGGCGGCAAGGTGAAGCAGGGCATGGGCGCCATGCTGGGCGACAAGTCGATGGAAGCCGAGGGCAAGGGCGAACAGCTGGGCGGCAAGACGCAGAAGGCGTTCGGCGATGCCAAGACCAGCGTCGACCAGACGGTCCGCCCGCTGCTCGACCAGGCACGCCAGTTCGTGAAGGATCGCCCCTTCGCCTCGGCGGCACTGGGCGGCGTCGTGGGCCTCGCGCTGCTGAACACGCTGCGCGGCAAGTAAGCGCGATCAGAATCGGGCAGGGGGCGGTGCGGCGGGTCCGCGCCGCCCCTTTTGCTATTCGCGCCCAACTGGCTCGGCAGGCCGCAACCCCGCTTGCCCCACCCGGCCCCATGGCTTAGCGCTTGGCCCATGAAGCGATTGGCCATTTACTGCGGGTCGGCGACCCCCTCCGACCCCCAATATATCGAGACCGCCCGGGACGTCGGGCGCGGGCTGGCGGAGCGGGGGATCGGCGTCGTCTATGGCGGCGGGCGGCTGGGCCTGATGGGGGCGGTGGCGGATGCGGCGCTGGCGGCGGGCGGGGAGGTGATCGGCATCATCCCGCAGGCGCTGGTCGATGCCGAGGTGGCGCATCGCGGCCTGACCGAGTTGCATGTCGTGCCCGGCATGCATGAGCGGAAGAAGGCGTTCACCGACCTTTCCGATGGCTTCATCACCATCGCGGGCGGCACCGGCACCATGGACGAGTTGTGGGAGGCGCTGAGCTGGGCGCAGCTGGGCTATCACGCGGATCCGGTCGGGCTGCTCAATACCGGCGGCTATTATGACCATCTCGTCGCCTTCTGGGAGAAGATGGGCGAGGTTGGGTTCCTGCGGCCGCAGCATCGCGAGCTGCTGATCGTCGATACCACGCTTGACGGCCTGCTCGACCGGATGGACGCGCATGTGCCGACCCAGCCGATCGTGCGCATGAACGCGGACGACCTGTGAGCGACACCGCCGCCCCGACCGAGCGCGACGCGCTGGTGGCGGCGGCGCGGGACTCGATCGCCAAGGGCTCGAAGAGCTTTGCGGCGGCGAGCCTGTTGTTCGACCCCGAGACGCGCGCGCGGGCCTGGCTGCTCTATGCCTGGTGCCGCCGCTGCGACGATATCGCCGACGGGCAGGATCATGGCCATGGCATGACCCGCGTCGCCGATGCGCCCGCGCGGCTGGCCGAGCTGACCGAGAAGACCGAGGCGGCGCTGGCGGGCCGGGTGGTCGGCGACCCGGCCTTCGACGCGCTCCGTGTGGTCGCCGCCGAGACGGGGATGCCGCATCGCTGGCCCCGCGACCTGATCGCCGGGTTCGCGCTGGATGCCGAGGACTGGCGGCCCGAGACCGAGGACGATCTCTACCGCTATTGCTATCATGTCGCGGGCGTCGTCGGTTGCATGATGGCGGTGACGATGGGCGTCGCGCCGGACGATGAAGCCGTGCTCGACCGCGCCTGCGATCTGGGCATGGCGTTCCAGCTGGCCAATATCGCGCGCGACATCGCCGAGGATGCCGGCGCGGGGCGGCATTATCTGCCGCGCCAGTGGCTTGCTTATAAGAGCATCGCGCCCGACGCGATCATGGCCCCCTCGCACCGGCCGGGCCTGAGCGCTTTGGCGCGGCGGTTGACCGACCGGGCCGCCTTGTTCGAGGCGAGCGCGCGGATGGGGACGCCCGCGCTCTCCTATCGCTCGGCCTGGGCGGTGTTGTCGGCGGCGGCGATCTATGGCGCGATCGGGCGCAAGGTGGCCAAGCGCGGGCGTCGCGCCTGGGATGTGCGGGTCGGGACCGGCAAGCTGGAAAAGCTGGGTTTCATGACGCGCGCCAGCATCCAGGCGGCGCGACGGGACAAGATGCGGATTACCCCACGCGATCCGGAACTGTGGACACGACCGCGTTAAGCCTGCGCCCATACCCCCGTTCAGCCTGAACGGAGGGAGGGCTTCAGCCCTTGGTCGGCTTGCGCTCGGTCTTGACCATCTGGGCGCCCATGCGGCGGCAATCGGCACCGATCACCGGATAGGGAACGTCGGTGTTGGCGGCGATGCGGTTGGCCAGATCGGCCCGGCACTGCGCCATGGTTTCGTAGCGGGCGGGGATGATCCGCGCCTCCGTGCAGTCCACACTGCCGTCGCCACAACCCAGGATTGCCATCACGAAGAAAACTGGCTGCATAACCGTCTCCACTCGGGAAGAAAAACACGCCAGCGCGGCCGGAGGTTCCGGATTTGCGGCTGTCCGGCGGTGGGACAGATTGCCTTTTTCGCCGGGTGTCGCCGCGTCGGCCATACCGTCGGCATTGAACTCCAGGCCCGATCGTCCGACATGGTGTGGACATGCCCCCAATCGATCCCACCGCCGGGACGGCCGACCGGCCGCTGATCCCGACGCTTCGCCGCTTCCTTCCCTATCTCTGGCCCGCCGGAGAGCCCGGCCTGCGCGTGCGGATCGTGGCGGCGATGGCGCTGGTCATCCTGTCCAAGCTCGTCCAGGTGCTGGGCGCGGCCTATACGTTCAAATATGCGGTCGACCGGATGGCGGCGAACGATCGGAGCGCGGTGACGCTCGTGATCCTGCTGGTCGTCGGTTATGCGGGGGCGCGGTTCGCGACGACGCTGTTCGACAATCTGCGCAATGCGGTGTTCGAAATGGTCGGGCAGGACGCGACCCGGCGGCTGTCGGCCGATGTGTTCCGCCATCTCCACCGCCTGTCGCTGCGTTTCCATCTAGAGCGGCGGACCGGCGCCGTCACCAAGGTCGTCGAGCGGGGCACGAAGAGCATCGACACGATGCTGTATTTCCTGCTCTTCAACATCGCGCCGACCGTGCTGGAACTGGGGCTGGTGCTGGCGATCTTCGGGCGCAGCTTCGGCCCCGTCCTGGTCGTCACCACCATGGCGATGGTCGTCCTCTATATCGTCTTCACCCGCAAGGTGACCGACTGGCGCAATGCGCTGCGCACGCAGATGAACGACCTCGACACCGGCGCGGTCGCGCATGCGGTCGACTCGCTGCTGAATTTCGAGACGGTGAAATATTTCAACGCCGAGGAGCGCGAGGCGCGGCGGTACGAAAACGGCGTCGCGGCCTATGCGCGCGCGGCCACCAAGTCGGAAAACTCGCTGGCCTGGCTGAACGTCGGGCAGGCGGCGATCACCAGCCTGATGCTGGGCTTCGCCATGGCCTGGGTTGTGCGCGAATGGAGCCGGGGCGCGGCGTCGGCGGGTGACGTGGTGCTGGTATCGACCCTGTTGTCGCAGCTGTTCCGGCCGCTCGATCTGCTCGGCATGGTCTATCGCACCATCCGTCAGGGGGTGATCGACATGGGCGCGATGTTCGACCTGATCGACACGCCCGCCGAAGTGGTCGACACGCCCGGCGCGCCGCCGCTGAAGGTCAGCGGCGGGCATGTCCGCTTCGACCAAGTGGTGTTCGGTTACGATCCCGAACGGACCATATTGAAGGGGCTGACGCTCGACATACCCGCTGGCACGACCTGTGCGGTGGTGGGGCCGTCGGGCGCGGGCAAGTCGACGCTCGCGCGGCTGCTCTATCGCTTCTACGATGTGAATTCCGGCGCGATCACCATCGACGGCCAGCCGGTGTCGGCGGTCGCGCAGGACAGCGTGCGCGCCGCGATCGGAATCGTGCCGCAGGATACGGTGCTGTTCAACGAGACCATCGGCTACAACATCGCCTATGGCCGCGAGGGCGCCGACCAGGATGATGTCGAGCGCGCTGCGAAGGGGGCGGCCATCGCCGACTTCATCGAACGCCAGCCCCAGGGCTATGCGACCCGCGTCGGCGAGCGCGGTCTGAAGCTTTCGGGCGGCGAGAAGCAGCGTGTGGCGATCGCGCGCACCCTGCTGAAGAACCCGCCGATCCTGATCCTGGACGAAGCGACCAGCGCGCTCGACAGCCGGACCGAGGCGGACATCCTCGCGACGCTCCAGGCGATCGAGCGCGGGCGCACCACGCTCGTCATCGCGCACCGACTGTCGACGGTGGTCCATGCCGACCAGATCGTCGTGCTCGACGGCGGCCAGGTGGCCGAGCGCGGCACGCACGGCGAATTGCTGGCAAAGGGCGGGCTCTACGCCGAGATGTGGGCGCGCCAGGCCGCCGAGGTGGAAGAGGCCGAGGAGGATGCGCTGCTGGCGTGAGATGTAACGCGAGCCCCTCCCCTTCAGGGGAGGGGTTGGGGTGGGGCCTCTCCACGAACGCCGCGCTTGCGGACACGCCCCACCCCCGGCCCCTCCCCTGAAGGGGAGGGGAGAGAATCCACCTTATGCCGCTAGAGTTTCTTTCCTGACGATCAGCGGCAGCTCAGCCGAATTTGCTTCGCCGGTTTGTCGAAGACGATCGACGAACAACGATCGAGCAGGTCCGCGCCGATCGCTAGTCGATCGCGGTTGATGTCGTGCTTGCCCTTGCCGGTGATGACGACCTCGTTGGGATCGGCATGCTGGTCGGCATCGGCGATCGTTTCTGTGCGGCCATGATCGACCGTGCGTACGCCCAGCGTCGCGATGGTCAGCGGCCCGACCGAGAAGGGCGTCGCGAGAGTCATGGTGCGGATGGGGCGCTGGACGCCGAATGCGATCTCGGTCGGGCTGGTCGCTCCTGACAGCGTGCCGCCATAGGCCCGCGCCAGCCGCACCGCTGCGCCTGCATTGGCGAGGGTCCGCGGATGGTGGGGATCGAAGCGGACGCGCATCGGCCGGCCCTCGACCATGATGACGGCGAACCGCTCGGCCCAGCCGCCGAACAGGTCGCCCTGGTCCACCATCGGGAATGCCGTGACCCGTTCGCCCGCAACAGCGTCATGTAGGCGGAAGCGGACGATCGGGTCGGGCAGGCTACCGGGACCGAACACCCCTGCAAAGCCCGCCGCGTAGGGCTTTTCGGTAAAGCCGATACGCTGTTTGGCGGGCTTTGCGCCGCCGAACGCGACCCGCGCCACGGCCGTTCCTCCGGCGATCATCACTTTGGGGCCAAAACCCATCGCGAAGCCGAACATGCCTCGCTTCATACTGGCGGTTTCAGCAAATTCCTTGGTGATGATCGGCATCGCTGGCACACCCGGATCAATCCGTACCGAGCGTACGACGCCGTTGATCGTGACCATTTCCCGTCCATCCGGGGCGATGACACGCTCCAAGGGTGGCGATGCCGCTGCGGTCAACAGAAGTGCGATTGCAGGAAGCGTGAAACTTAAAAAGTCAATGGCCACAAACATCTTCTCCCATAATGTTGCGCATGTGCAACATTATGGGAGATAGTGGCGCAAAAAAGGCCGGATCGGGCAGACCGCTATTTTACGATGTGGGAGCCGATAAAGTCCGCCACCGTCGTCAAGACGCCGGGCGCGATCGGCAGGTTGGGATCGGCATAGGTCGCGATATTTGCGCCGTGGCTGTTACCTTCCACCGTTTTCAGGACGTGATTGACGCCGGGCAGCAGGACGAGTGTCGCCTTGGGCTGTCCGGCCTTCAACCTTTGCGCATCCTCGACCGTGACCTGCAGGTCGCTCTCGCCCTGCACGATCAGCATCGGCTTTGTGACGGTGGCGGCCAGCTTTGCGGGATCCTTGGCGAGGGCGTTAATCAGAAAGGGCTGGACCGCGTCGGCGAAGATCATCGGCAGGGGCGGGGCCAGCGTCGCGGCGGGGATGGTGCGGCCCGCTTCCAGCGCGTCGATCATGCGGTCGGCGTCGGCCAGGATCGGCGCGTTGGCGGGGTTGGCATGAAACTGCGCCCGCATCACCGTGCCCAGCCGCCGTCCGGGGGTGGAGACGGCGATGACGCCGCACAGCCCCGCCGGTTTGGCGGCGGCGGTATCCAGTGCGACCAGCCCGCCTTCGCTATGCCCCAAGACCCAGACGCACGGGACACCGGTCTTCGCGCGGATAGCGGCGATCCAGGACCGGGTGTCGGCGGCGTAGTCGTCGATCGTCACCTTGTTGGCGTCGGGGATCGCGCCTGCGCTGGCGAACATGCCGCGCTTGTCGATTCGCACGCTGGCGATACCCTTCGCCGCCAACCCTTCGGCGAGCAGGCGCAACGGGGCAGCCTTTAGCCCGCCCGGGCTGTTGCCGTCACGGTCGGTCGGACCCGATCCGGGGATCATCAGCACGACCGGCACCTTGGCGCCTTCCGGTCCGGCCCAACTGCCCTTCAGCGGTCCCTGCGGACCCGGCGCGGCGATGTCGCGGTCGGCCATCGGTGCGGTGGTGGCGATGATGGCGGCGAACAGCGTGACGAGCGACATGACCTACCCCTTTTCAATGACCTTTATTGCCACGCTCCGTTCAGCCTGAGCGAAGTCGAAGGCCACGCGATACCCTCACCACCGGGATGTGAGGCCAGGTTTTCGCTTGGCCTTCGACTTCGCTCAGGCTGAACGGAGGGGGGAGGGGGCCGTTACTGCCGCTCCAACATCAGGGCCGCGGTCGCCTTGGCGCTGCCGACTACGCCCGGAATGCCCGCGCCCGGATGGGTGCCCGCGCCGACGAAATACAGGTTCGGGATCGAATCGTCGCGGTTGTGGACCCGGAAATAGGCGCTCTGGGTCAGGATCGGCTCCAGCGAAAAGGCCGAGCCCATATGCGCGTTCAGGTCGGTCGCGAAGTCGGCCGGGGCATAATGGAACTTGGTCACGATCCGCTCATGGATATCGGGGATCAGGCGGCGGCCGACCTCGTCCAGGATGCGCTTTTCCAGGATCGGTCCGACCTCGTCCCAGTTCATCGGGAACTTGCCCATGTGCGGCACCGGGGCCAGCGCATAGAAGGTCGAATGACCCTCTGGCGCAAGGCTCGGGTCGGTGACGGTCGGGTGGTGGAGATAGAGCGAGAAATCCTCCGACAGCACGCCGGTGTCGTAAATGTCGGTCAGCAGGCCCTTATAGCGCGGGCCGAACAGGATCATGTGGTGCGGGATGCCCGGCCACGCGCCCTTGATACCGAAATGGACGACGAACAGCGAGGGCGAGTAGCGCTTGCGCTCCAGCCGGTTGACCGTCCGCCGGGCCGAGCGATTGTCGGACAACAAATCGCGGTAGCTGTGCATGATGTCGGCATTGGTCGCGACCGCATCGGCCGGGATGGTCAGGCCGCTCTTGGTCACGACGCCGGTCGCGCGGTCGCCCAGCGTCTCGATCCGCGTCACGGGATCGCCCAGGCGGATCACGCCGCCGATCCGCTCGAACTGCGCGACCATGCCCGCCACCAGCCGGTTGGTGCCGCCGCGCGCGAACCAGACGCCGCCGTCGCGCTCCAGCTTGTGGATCAGCGCATAGATGGCGCTGGTCGTCATCGGATTGCCGCCGACGAGCAGCGTGTGGAAGGACAAGGCCTCGCGCAGCTTCTCCGACTTCACGAATTTCGACACCATGGCATAGACCGAGTTCCATGCCTGGTACTTCGCCAGCGCGGGCGCGGCCTTGATCATCGAGGCGAAGTCGAGAAACGCGACATGGCCGAGCTTCTCATAGCCTTCCCGGTACACCCCCTCGGCATAGTCGAGGAACTTGCCATAGCCTTCGATATCGTCGGGGTTCAGCTTGGCGATTTCGGACCGCAGCTGGGTGTCGTCGTTGCTATAGTCGAAATTGGTGCCGTCGACCCAATTGAGCCGGTAGAAGGGGCTGACCGGATCGAGCGTCACATCCTCGGACATCGACCGGCCGGTCAGCGCCCACAATTCCTCCAGACAGGCCGGGTCGGTGATGACGGTGGGCCCGGCGTCGAAGGTGAAGCCGTCGCGCTCCCAATAATAGGCGCGACCGCCCGGCTTGTCGCGGGCCTCGACGATCGTCGTCTGCACGCCCGCCGATTGCAGGCGGATGGCCAGCGCCAGCCCGCCGAAACCCGATCCGATGACGACCGCGCTCTTCATGCCCGGCCCCCCGACTTGTCTCTCAGGGCGGCGATGGCGCGCAGGATCGGCACCGGCGGCCGTCCGGTCAGAATTCGTGCCTTGTCGGCCATGGTCGATTGCCCCGCATAGAAACGCCCGATCAGGTCGGGCGGAAGTCGATAGAAACGCTCGAGCACCCGGTATCGCTCATCCGGCTCCGCGGCCTTGAACAACATCGTGTCGAGCATACGGTAAAAGCCGCGCGCGTCCCAGGCGTCGCGCGCCATGCGATAGGTCGCGTCGTGCAGGTCGGCGCCTGCAAAGTCGCGCCGCTCGGCCAGCATCGCGGCCATGCGGATCGCATCGGGCAGCGAATAGCCGGTGGTCGGGTGGAACAGCCCGGCGCGCATCCCGGCCTTGGGCGTCCTGGCCCCGCCGCTGCGCCAATAGCCGTCGAAATCGCCGCCCATCGCGACCGGCAGCACGCCCGCCTCCTCGCGCACCACCTCGGCCCCCACCCAGTCGCGGCTGTCGGCATAGCGTTCGATCCGCTGGACGATGGCGCGACGGTTCAACTCGGCGGAGGTGGAGTAATAGGTGTCCTCGACGAAAATCCGGTCCTCGGCGAAGGGCAGGGTGTAGACGAAGCGATAGCCGTCCAGCTGCTTGACGGTGGCGTCCATCACCACCGGCCGCTCGACCCCGTGCGGGCGGGTGAGCTTCAGCTCCTGCCCGACGAATTTCTGCCAGCCGCAGGACAGCGAAGACAGGTCGCCCGCGCCGCGCGCGTCGATCACGCCCGTCGCCTCCACCCGGTCGCCATCGGCGAAGACGGCGGCGGTGGCCGACACCGCCAGCACCTTGCGTCCCAGGATCAGCGCGTGCGGCGGCAGCGCCCGGCGCACCTCGGTGTCGAGGCGGTGGCTCTCGATCGAATAATAGGTCTGGTCGATGGTGCGCGAATGCGCCGGAAAGGCGACGTCGTAACTGCGCCAGCCATGCGCGACGAGGCGCTCGACGATCCAGCGGTCGCGCTTGGCCACGTCGCTGCCGAAAAAGGACCAGAGGTGGTTGCCGCCGATCGTCTCGCCCGCATCGACCAGCCGGACTTCGAGCGAGGGGTGGCGGGCTTTCAGCGCAAGCGCGATCAGCCCACCGGCCAGGCCTGCGCCAATGATCGCAACATCACAGGAGATTTTGGCAGCCATCGCGCTACCGCTACCGGAAAGCGGGGCCAAGGCAAAGGGTCGGTGCCATTACAGAAGGACGGCGGTGTCGGGCGCGTCGCCGGTCGCAAAGCCGCCGGTGATCGTCCACGCCGCCAGATCGACGATGGCGATCCGGTTATTCTCCAGTGCGGCGTACAGGATCGATCCTCCGGCGGGCAGGTTCAGCCCCGGCGCGGCGGCGGGCAGCGGCAGCCGTGCTTCCTCGGCCAGGGTGGCGGGGGAATGGCGGGTCAGGCTCTTGTCGGCGGTGTTCGACACGATCAACCGGCCGTCCGCCTGCACGACCACCCGCACCGCCTCGCCGCGCAGGGTGGTGCGGGCACGCGGGCGCAGCGTCACCGCATCGAGCGCGTGGAGCACGCCCGCCGGACGGTCGATGACATAGAGCGTCCGCTCGTCCGGGCTGAGCGCCAGGCCCTCGGGCGCCTTGCCGATATGCTGTTTGACGGGCGCGAAGCTGGCATCGTCGGGGTCGACCATGATGACGGTGCCGCTCATCGTGTCGGCGACATAGGCGCGGCTGCCATCGGCCTTCACCACGAAATAATGGCTGCGTGCGCCGCCGACCGGGATCATCCGGTCGGGGCTGTCGGCACTGGCCGGCGTGTCGAAGCGGGCGAGCAGGCTGTCGGTCTCGGACAGGGCATAGAGGCGCCCCTTCGCGTCCATCCGCATGCCGTGCCAGCGTCGGTGCGGCGACAGGTCGATGGCGCGCGCCAGCTTGCGTCCCTCCAGGTCGATCACCCAGAGCTGATGCCCGCCCTCACCGCCGAACTGCCAGCCCTTCACGCCGTACCCGCCGACATAGGCGAAGCGGCCGCCCGCATCGGCGACCATCTCGTGCGGCTGCGTGCCCAGCGGCACCTGGCCCAGCCGCTCGCCATCGGGCACGCGGTAGAAGACGACGCCGCCGGTGCCCTTTTCGACGACCGCCAGCACGCCGCGCTGCGGAGCCGCCGCCTGCGCCCGGCGCGCCCAGGCGAGGGGAAGGGCGGAGGCCACGCCCAGGGCGGCCAGGCTCCACAAGCCCTGACGGCGATCGATCAGCGGCATGGGGACGGCTCCTGGAACAACGGGGGATGACAGCCAGACGTGGCGCGGGGCCGTATGTTCCGCCGTGCGGCGGAGCCGATACGAAACTGATGCGTCTTTTCCGACAAAGCAGGCCCGCCACCGGTTGCGGTGAAACGGCCCATTGAATAGGTGAACCGCATGATCCGCCCCATCAACGAAAGCGTCGCCGTCGCTCCCCAGATCCGGCCCGAGGACGTCGCCGCGATCAAGGCGGCGGGCTATGCCGCCATCGTCAACAACCGTCCCGATGGCGAGGAGCCTGGCCAGCCGACCGGCGATTCGATTCGCGCCGCGGCCGAGGACCAGGGGCTGGCCTATACCGCCATCCCCGTGACGCCCGGCGGGTTCAGCCATGAGATGGTTGACCAGATGACCCAGGCGCTGGTCGAGGCCAAGGGGCCGGTGCTGGCCTATTGCCGGTCGGGCACGCGCAGCTGCAATCTGTGGGCGCTGGCGGCGGCCAAGGCCGGGCGCAATCCGACCCTGATCGTGATGCAGGCCGAAGGGGCGGGCTATGACCTGTCCGGCCTGCGCCCGACGCTGGACGCGCTGGCAGGCAACGCCGGATGATCCTGCCGCTCGTCGGCACGGTGACGACCGGGGCGCTGACCGGGCTGGGCGTCGGCGTGGCGCTGGGCGGGGCGGGAATCGCGTGGCTCTGCACGCGCCGCCGCGATCGCCGGATCGGCTCGCCCGAGGATGTCGCGGCGGCGGCCGAGGCGGCGCTGACGGGCTTTACCGTCGCGGGGGCCGTGGTCGGTGCCGATGGCCAGGGTGCGCTGGTGGTGGCGACCGATGGCCGGGTCGCGGCACTCAAGCTGCATGGCCGGCGAATCGCGGTGCGCGAAATTCCCTGGACGCGGGTGCGTTCGAGCGCCGAGGGCATCGTCGCGGAGGTCGAGGGGCGTTTCGGGCCGGTGATGCTGGCCGGGGTGGACGTGCTCGACATCCGACGGCTGGCCCCGCGTTGAGGGTGGGGGCTGGCCCCTCCACCACCCGGCTGTGCCGGGCGGTCCCCCTCCCCAAGCACAGCTTGGGGAGGATTGAAGATAAGTCCTCCCCATCTTTGATGGGGAGGGGGACCATCCGAAGGATGGTGGAGGGGCATTCCCCGGCATGATCGACTGGACCTTTCTCGCGCTCGCCGCTGCCGGGGGCTTTGTCGGGGGCGCGATGAACGCGCTGGCGGGCGGCGGCAGTTTCTCGACCATGCCGACGCTGATCGCGCTGGGCCTGCCATCGACCATCGCCAACGCAACCTCCAACGTCGCGCTGCAACCCGCCGCCATGGCCAGCGTCTGGGCCTATCGCCATGGGCTGGAGCCGGTGATGGGCGTGTCGATGCGGCGGATGGCGGCGCTGACCTTCGTCTTTGCGCTGCTGGGCAGCATCCTGTTGTTCCTGACGCCGCCGCGTGCCTTCGACCTGATCGTGCCGTGGCTGCTGCTGACCGCGACGATCGCGATCGCGGGCGGGCGGCATGCCTCGGAATGGCTGGCGCGGATCGCCCGGCCGGGGCCGCGCGCGCTGATGGGGGCGCAGGCGGTGCTGGGTGTGTATGGCGGATATTTCGGCGGCGGCATCGGCATGATGGTGACCGCCGCCTGGGGGCTGCTCTCGGGGCGCAACCCGGCGCAGCTGGCCGCGCCGCGCACGCTGATGCTGGCCACCGCCAATGCGGCGGCGACGCTGGTCTTCGTGGCGACGGGCATGGTCGCCTGGGCGCAGTGCCTGCCCATGCTGGCGGGCGGCATCGTCGGCGGGTGGAGCGGCGCGCTGATCGGGCGCAGGCTGCCCGCCGGGCTCATCCGGGGCTGGACGCTCCTTCTGACGACGGTGACGACGGCGGTGTTCTTCTATCGGGGATATGCCTGACGCGCGATGGCGATCGGGGGCAGGGACTCCGCTTCCAGTTCCGCCGCCAGCGCCCGGATCCCGAATTCCTCGTCGCGCAGCCATGCTGCGATCTCGGTGCGCAACTCGGCGCAGCCACGGCGATATCCGTCCCAGTCGGCGATGATCTCTTCGAGCGGCCAACTCGAAAGAAAGCCGGATATACGCTGGCGATAGGCAGGCATGGTCGCCTGTACCGCGAGCCAGGCGGCACCGCCGGTCGTGTGTGCCAATCGTTGTGCGGTCGGGTTCGCGTTGCGCATCAGCCAACTCGCCCGCTGACGGCTGGCGTTGGAAAGCAGCCAGCGGCTGCGGCTGAGCGCGACGGCATCGGGCTTGGGCGCGTTGCACAGGGCGCGGTGTTCGGTCATCACGCGAACCAGTTCGTCGCGCAATTCGAGCCATTCGGTCAGCATGGGGCGTGCCTTCGATATAGTTGCGATCGCATGCGACGGTTGCCCTCCATCAGCCCACCCCGGCGATGTCCGTGCGATCCCATAAATTATGAACAGGATAGGCCCCCCGGCCTTTCTTGATGGTCATCGTAACCCGGAATCGATGCCCTCCGCGGTGACGATGGAAATGGTCATATTATCGGATCATCAATGCCTCCTAATGACGGCATTGTGACATATTGATCTAAATCAAAGTTTAATGTGGGCATAGCGGGTCATCGGGCCGAATACCGCCATTCCGGCCCTGCGGATGATCACTCCGCGCCGTCGCAGGCGCCGATATGGCGGCCCTCGCTATCGACCTTTTGCGACATCGGATGGGCGCCGGTCATCTCCATCTCCTGATCGGTGGTGAAGCTGGTCGCGGTGAAGCTGCCCTTCGTCTTGCTGTGCATGGTCATGTCGCCGGGCATCCTGCAGGTCAGTTCGCTTTCGACCTTGCCGCCCTCGAAGGTCGCGCTTTTGACGGTGCAGTCCGATTGCGCCTGCTTCAGCAACTCGGCGGGGCCCTTGGCGGCCTGTTCGGCGGTCAGGCAGATACTGTTGGTCTGGGCGGGCGGCGTCGGGCTGACGCCCTTGGGCATGTTCGCCATCTTCAGGTCGCTGACCTGGGTCTTCACCTCCCATCTTGCCCGGCGGATATCGATGGCCGTTCCGCCTGTGCCGTACCAACACATGGATGGGTTTCAGGTTGCGGTCAGAAGGCGGTCGCGGCCGCCGCCATCTGATCCGCCGATGGGGGAAACACGCCTCCCGGCTGCCATTCGACCTCGGTCAGCAACAGCCGCAGATGGCGTTCCTCCGCGAAGAGCCGCTTGTCGGCATCGCGGCGAAAGGCGTCGGCCGCGCGGGCATAGGCGGCCGGCGCTTCCATCACCGCCTCCATCGGCCAGCGGGCAATGAAGGCCGACAGGGCCCGGCCATAGACCGGAGTCTCGTTGCGCAGGGTCAGTAGCCCGGCGGCCGCTTTCAGCGCGGCATGGGCTTCGGCCAAGGGAAAGACCGTGTCCGTCAGAAAGGCGAGCCGCTTCCGGCTGACGAGCGCGATCTGCCACCGGACATGGCGGAGGGCCTGGTAATCGATCGGCGCGGCGGCGCACAGGTTGCGATGGGCATCCAGCCAGCGGGCCAGCGCGGCGTGATGCTCCCGAAGCTCGGTCAGCATGGTGGGCCTTCTGAAAACATCGACCCACCTATCGTGCTCGAGGGTTACAAAGCCGTATACGATTACGGAAATCCTTTGCAGCCCCGTTCGGACGGTTGGATCAGGCGTCGGGGCGCCGCATTTCGAAGCGGGCCGCCTCCGTCACCTCGAAATAATCGACCGGTCCCCCGCCGCGCAGGATAGGGCGGGCGCGGGCGGTCTGGTAGATACCGTTCTCGATCAGGTCGGCGGCGATATGGATGCCCACCGCCTCGCCGATGACCAGCCACTGGTCCAGCTCGCGGCCCTCCTGGGTCTCCAGCCGGATCAGCTGGGTCAGGCGGCATTCGAACGATACCGGGCTCTCCGCCACGCGTGGGGCGTCGACCAACTGTCCGTCCTGCGCCGTCACGCCCGACTGCGCGAACTCGTCCACCTCCGCGGGCACGGTCGCCGCACTGGCGTTCATCGCCTGCGCCAGCGTCATGGTGGCGAGGTTCCAGGTGAAGACCTTGGTCTCGGCGATGTTGGCGACCGAGTCCTTCCACCCCTGCGACGAAAAGCCGATCAGCGGCGGACGGTAGTTGAAGACGTTGAAAAAGCTGTAGGGTGCCAGATTGTTGACGCCCTGCACCGACCGGCTGCCGATCCAGCCGATCGGGCGCGGCGCGACGATCGCGTTCAAGGGATCATGCGCCAGCCCATGACCGTTGACGGGTTCGTAGAAATGCCAGTTGTCGATCATGGATGGTCACCGAAAGGGAGTGTGGATGGAAGCCGGAACGCCGACCGAGCCGGAAAGAGCCCCGGAGTCGCTCCCGGAGCCACCGGGCGTCGTCATCCGTCGCCACGGTTGGGTGACGCGCATCTGGCACTGGGTCAATGCGGTCGCGGTGCTGATCCTGCTGGGATCGGGGCTGGGCATCTCCAACGCGCATCCCCGGCTCTATTGGGGGCGTTACGGCGCGAATTTCGATCACGCCTGGGCCAGCCTGCCGCACTTTCCGGCCTGGCTGACCATTCCGGCACGCTACAATCTGGCGATCTCGCGGCGCTGGCATCTGCTCTTCGCACTGGTGCTGGGGTTCGGGCTGCTCGCCTATATGATCGGCGGCCTGGTCACGCGGCATTTCCAGCGCGACCTGCG
This sequence comes from Sphingomonas sp. Leaf257, assembly GCF_001422185.1. Classification (NCBI taxonomy): domain Bacteria; kingdom Pseudomonadati; phylum Pseudomonadota; class Alphaproteobacteria; order Sphingomonadales; family Sphingomonadaceae; genus Sphingomonas; species Sphingomonas sp. Leaf257. The sequence continues at coordinate 123,366 of NZ_LMMH01000032.1, read as the reverse complement.
TATCCGGGGTTGGGAGCTTCGGCCGCGTGCAATCTGGGCGGATTTTCGGCGGCATCTGGCCCTTCGCTTTCACGACGAGCGTGATCCGCGGGCCTATAATCTGTTCCAGAAGCTGAGCTATGCGGGGGTGCTGTTCGTCGCCCTGCCGCTTGCCATCCTGACCGGCATCGCGCTGTCGCCGGGCATGAATGCGGCTTGGCCCTGGGTCTTGGACCTGCTGGGCGGGCGGCAATCGGCGCGGTCGATCCACTTCATCACGGCGACGCTGCTGGCGCTGTTCACCATCGTACATCTGGTGCTGGTCATCCTGGCCGGGCCGCTCAACGAGATGCGGTCGATGATCACCGGCCGCTGGAGGGTTCCCGAATGACCGCTGGATTGATTGGGCGTCGTACCATCCTGACCGGCGGCGCCGGACTGCTTCTGGCGGGCTGCGACCAAGTGATCCAGCAGCCGACCGCGCGGAAAATCCTGTTCGCGGGCGAGGATATGCAGAAGGGGTTGCAACGCGCGCTGATGGACCGGGGCGCGCTGGCCCCCGAATATCGCCGCGACCAGATGTCGCCCGTCTTCCGCACCAACGGCACGCGCGACCCGGGCACACCCGAATATGCCGCACTCGCCGCCAACCGGTTCGAGGACTGGCGGCTGACGGTCGGCGGGCTGGTGGCCAAGCCGCTGTCTCTGTCGCTGCGCCAGATCGGCGAGTTTCCCGCGCGGCGTCAGATCACCCGCCACGACTGCGTCGAGGGATGGAGCGCGATCGGCGAGTGGATGGGGCCGATGCTGGGCACGATCCTGAAGGCCGCCGATATCAGCACGCGGGCGCGCTATGTCGTCTTCACCTGTGCCGACCTGTACGGCGGCCAGCCCTATTACGAATCGCTCGACCTGATCGACGCCTTCCATCCCCAGACGATCCTGGCCTGGGGCATGAACGGGCGGTTGCTCGACATCGGCCATGGCGCGCCCTTGCGGCTGCGCGTCGAGCGGCAGCTGGGATACAAGCACGCCAAGTATCTGATGCGGATCGATGCAGTAGAAAGCTTGGATAACATAGGTTTGGGCAAGGGCGGATACTGGGAAGATCACGTCGATTATGACTGGTATGCGGGAATTTAAGGCACTAGGCGGTGCCATATGGCGCTGATCGATCTCTTTCTGTCGCGCGCGGTCCGCAAGGGCCGCCTGTCCCTCACCCATCATGATGGAAAGGTCCGCGAGTTCGGCTTGCCCGAACCCGGTTATCCCGATGTCGCGATCCGCTTCACCGATCGCCAAGTCGCCGGGCAGATCGTCCGCAATCCCGCGCTGGCGGCGGGCGAGTCCTTCATGGACGGCCGCCTGGTCGTCGAGAAGGGCGATGTCCGCGACCTAGTCGAACTGCTGACGGCCAATGACAAATGGGAAGCGGGCCGCGCGAACCTGAACCCGTCGCGGCTGGTCCGGGCGGCCGGCGCGATCAAGCACCGCATCGACCGGATCAACATGGAGCGTCGGTCGAAGAAGAACGTCGCGCATCATTACGACCTGTCGGGCACGCTGTACGAACTCTTCCTCGACACCGACAAACAATATAGCTGTGCGTACTTCACCGATCCGAAGAACGATCTGGAGCGGGCGCAACGCGACAAGAAGGCGCATATCGCCGCCAAGCTGGCGATCGAGCCGGGGATGAAGGTCCTCGACATCGGTTGCGGCTGGGGTGGCATGGCGCTCTACCTGCACCAGAAATGCGGCGCCGAAGTGCTGGGCGTCACCCTGTCCGAGGAACAGCTGAAGGTCGCGCGCGCGCGCGCCGAGGCGCTGGGCGTATCGGACAAGGTGAAGTTCGAGTTGATCGACTATCGCCGGGTGGAAGGGCAGTTCGATCGCATCGTCTCGGTCGGGATGTTCGAGCATGTCGGCCCGCCGCAATACCGGACCTTCTTCCGCAAGTGCCGCGACCTGCTGACCGAGGACGGCGTGATGCTGCTCCACACGATCGGGCGGCTGAATGGGCCGGGCGTCACCGACGACTGGACGACCAAGTACATCTTCCCCGGCGGCTATAACCCCGCCCTGTCGGAAATCGTCCGTGCGCAGGAGGGGCTGCGCATGTTCCTGACCGATGTCGAGGTGCTGCGCTGCCATTATGGCTGGACGCTCGACATCTGGTACGACCGGACCGTGGCGGCGAAGGACCGCATCGTCGAGCTGTATGACGAGCGCTTCTATCGCATGTGGCTCTTCTATCTGGCGGGTGCGGGCGCGGCGTTCCGCAATGGCGGCCTGTGCAACTATCAGGTGCAGTTGACGCGCGGGCGGCTCTCGGTGCCGGTGACGCGGGATTACATGTTCGAGGGCGAACGCGCGCTCCGGGATTAAAATCCTCCCCGGCACGGGGAGGGGGACCGCCGCGAAGCGGTGGTGGAGGGGGCGTTCTGCAAGGGATGTCCTATGAGGAAGCCCCCCTCCGTCAGGCCTGCGGCCTGCCACCTCCCCGTGCCGGGGAGGTGCGATTCAACCCAAAGCGGCGAACTTCTCTTCCGCCTCGCGGTCGAGCTGCGCGCGGCTCTTCTTCTCGGCAGCCGTCTTCAACTGGCCGCAGGCCGCATCGATGTCGCGCCCGCGCGGGGTGCGGACCGGCGCGGAAATCCCGCCCTCGAACACGATGTCGGAGAAGCGCCGAATCCGCTCCGGCGTCGAGCATTCGTAATCGGCACCAGGCCAGGGGTTGAACGGAATCAGGTTCACCTTGGCGGGCAGGTCGTAATGGCGCAGCAGCCGGACCAGCTCATGCGCATCGGCGTCCGAGTCGTTCTTGTCCTTCAGCATCACATATTCGAAGGTGATGCGCCGGGCATTGTTGGCACCCGGATAGTCGGCACAGGCCTGCAACAGCTCCTCGATGCCGTATTTCTTGTTCAGCGGCACCAGCTCGTCGCGCACGTCCTTGGTCACGGCGTGGAGCGACACGGCCAGGTTCACGCCGATCTCCGCGCCCGCGCGCGCCATCATCGGCACGACGCCGCTGGTCGACAGGGTGATGCGGCGCTTCGACAGCGCGAGGCCGTCACCGTCCATCACCAGCTTCAGCGCATCGCGCACCGCATCGAAATTATAGAGCGGCTCGCCCATGCCCATCATGACGATGTTGGTCAGCATCCGCCCCTCGGGCTGGCTGGGCCATTCGCCGAGCGAGTCGCGCGCGAGCATGACCTGCCCGACGATCTCGCCCGCCGTCAGGTTGCGGACGAGGCGCATCGTGCCGGTGTGGCAGAAACGGCAGTTCAACGTGCAGCCGACCTGGCTCGAGACGCACAAAGTCCCCCGATCGGCGTCGGGGATGAACACCATCTCGTAATCCTGCCCGTCGGCCGAGCGCAGCAGCCATTTGCGCGTGCCGTCGTTCGACACCTGCGCTTCGACCACCTCGGGACGGCCGATGACGAAGCGTTCCTCCAGCCAGGGATGCTGCGCCTTGGCGATGTCGGTCATGTCGGCGAAACGGGTCGCGCCGCGATTGTAGAGCCAGTGCCAGATCTGCTTGGAGCGCAGCTTGGCCTGCTTCAGCTCCATGCCGCCCGACAGCAAAGCCTCGCGCAGCTGGTCCTTGGTCAGGCCGATCAGGTCGACCCGACCATCGGGGCGCGGTTGCACGCCGCGCGGCACGGGCACGGGATCGATGTGCCCCGGAATGGGCATGAGGGCGGCCGAAACTGTCTGCATGCGCTGCCCATAGCGCAAAATTGCGGAGATTTCTATCCTCCCCTGCAAGGGGAGGTGGCAGGCCACAGGCCTGACGGAGGGGTGTCCCGCTATCGAGAGGGGGGATACCCCTCCGACGCGCTACGCGCGCCACCTCCCCTTCCAGGGGAGGAAAACTTTCACCCCACACACGCCAAGGTCGCGGCATCGATCGCCGCTGCCGCGCCCGCCAGCGCATAGGTATCGGCGAAGGGCCGGTGGCGCGGGTCGACGGCGGAGACGCTCATGCTGCGGCCCGAGCGTATCGCCATGACCAGCGCATGGTCGGTGGCCGCGTCGGGCGCCCAGACGTCCTGGGTGGTGCCGACTAGCGGAAAGCGGCGCTCGCCGATCGCCAGCGTGACGGCGGCGGCGCGGTCGCGGGGGCTGCTGAGATGCGCGTGGAAGGATTCGCGCAGGCGCTTGGCGGGCCAGGTGCCGACGCTGGCAAAGCCGCCGACCCGCCCGTTGGCCAGCACCGGTCTGGCGATGGCGTAGCAGCGATCGGGATCGCGAAACGCGCCCCAGCCCTTGTAGATGCCGATCGTCTCGCGTGCGAGGACCGGCGCGGCGACCAGCGTCAGGCAGAGCGCCAGGCGTTTCATGGGCAAGCCCGGTGGATCACCGTTTCGGCGGAGCCCTCGATCATCACGATCGACCCCTGCGGCAGGCGTTCCGCCACCGGCACACCGCAATGCGGATCATCGGGCAAACCTAGCATCAGCCCGCGCAGCACCCGGCTCGACAGGCCGTGCATCAGGATCAGCCGGTCGCCGTCATGCTCGGCCGTGTCCGCCAGCCACGCGGACAGCCGTGCCGCCATCGCCTCATAACGTTCGCCATCCGGCGCGCCGACCGCCATGCCGTGCGGATGGACGATCGAGCCGTGGATCGAACTCAGCGCCGCGAAATCCTGTCCGCCCCAGCTGCCGAAACCCAGTTCGATGAGCCGCCTATCATGCCGTGTTTCATGCCAGTCGAGCGCCAGATGCTCGGCGATCACCGCCAGCGTCTGCAGCGCCCGGCCGGTGGGCGAGGACCACAGGGTCAGGGCAGGGGATTCGCCCAGCCGTTCGCGCAACGCTTCGCCGATCGCCTCGGCCTGCGCGAATCCCTTGCGGGTCAGCGGGGTGTGCAACTCGACCCGGTCGCCCTGGATACGTCCGATCCGGTTGAACACCGTCTCGCCATGTCGGGCTATATAGTCTCGGCCTTTCCGGGCGGGCGGGGCGGGGTGGGTGGTCATGACCCGCAATCCCTGTCCCGGCTGTTGCCTCCATGCAACGCTTTTTCCTGTTTAGCTGAGGTTCATGCAACGCCTGGGCTTTCGCGTCATTAGTGCCGCAACCGCCGAATGTAACGGCGGCCGGTACAGTAATGGAGTATAGTGTATGCGTAAGCTCATGCTCGCCGCCCTGGCGACCTCGGCAGCCATCGCCGCCGCGGCCCCCGCCGCCGCCCAGACCGCACAGCCCTTCACGGGTTTCCGCGTCGAAGGCCTGATCGGCTATGGCAGCCTCAACGATCGTCAGGGTCAGGACAAGAGTTCGAGCGACGGCGTGCTCTATGGCGCCGCGATCGGTTACGACCTTCCGGCAGGCCCCGTGATCCTGGGTGCCGAGGGCGAGATTTCGGGTAGCAGCTCGGACACGCGCAGTAGCGGCATCCGCGTGCCCGGCGACGAGTTCCGTCTGGGCGCGGGCCGTGACCTCTATGCCGGTGCGCGCGTCGGCTATGTCATCTCGCCGGTCGCGATGGGCTATCTGAAGGCCGGTTACACCAACGCCAAGTTCGATGCGCGCTACACCACGGCGGGCGTCACCACCGTCAATTCGCAGGAAGTCGGCGGCTATCGCCTGGGCGCCGGTCTGGAATATGCGATCAGCCCCAACACCTTCGTAAAGGGCGAATATCGCTATTCGCATTATGACGAACTGGACGGCGTCGGCATCAATCCGAACCGCCACCAGCTGATGGCAGGTCTGGGCCTGCGCTTCTAAGCCGGGATTCTTTTCCACATTAACGGTGGTTTTACTCCCAGTGTAAGAGGGGTCGGAGCCTTGCTTCGGCCCCTTCTTGGCGGGTAGGAACCAAGGCCATTTATCATTCGGACTCGGGGACCATGCGGTCGTTCCGGCGGGGGATCAGGAAATGAAGGCGACGATCGAACGCGCAACGCTGCTCAAGGGGTTGAGCCATGTCCAGTCTGTGGTGGAGCGGCGGAACACGATTCCGATCCTCTCCAACGTGCTGCTGGAGGCGACGGCCGAGGGCCAGCTGCGCATGATGGCGACCGACCTGGACCTGCAGATCAACGACAGCGTCGCCGCCGCCGTCGACCAGCCGGGTTCGACCACCGTGTCGGCGCACACGCTGTTCGACATCGCCCGCAAGCTGCCCGAGGGCGCGCAGGTCCAGCTGACCGCCGCCGAAGGCCGCATGACCATCGTGGCGGGCCGCGCCCGCTTTTCGCTCGGCACGCTGCCGCGCGACGACTTCCCCGTCATCGCCGAGGGCGAATTGCCGACCCAGTTCGAGCTGCCGGTGGAACTGCTCAAGCAGATCATCGACAAGACGCGCTTCGCCATTTCGACCGAAGAGACGCGTTATTATCTGAACGGCATCTTCCTGCATGTCGCCGAGGATAACGGTGCCCCCGTGCTGAAGGCCGCCGCCACCGACGGCCACCGTCTGGCGCGCGTCACCATCGAGCGCCCGAACGGCGCCGAGGGCATGCCCGACGTGATCGTGCCGCGGAAGTGCGTGGGCGAGTTGCGCAAGCTGCTCGACGAGGTGGACGGCTCGGTCGGCGTGTCGCTGTCGGGCACCAAGATCCGTTTCGACCTGGGCCAGGCGATCCTGACCTCCAAGCTGATCGACGGCACCTTCCCCGATTACAGCCGCGTCATCCCGACCGCGAACGACAAGATCCTGAAGCTGGACCCCAAGGCGTTCATGCAGGGCGTCGACCGCGTGTCGACCATCGCGACCGAAAAGACCCGCGCGGTGAAGATGGCGCTGGACCGCGACCGGATCACCCTGTCGGTGACCAGCCCCGAGAACGGCACGGCGTCGGAAGAGGTGCCGGGCGAGTACACCTCGCTGGGCTTCGAGATCGGCTTCAACAGCCGCTATCTGCTCGACATCCTGGCGCAGATCGACAGCGACCTGGTCGAGGTCCATTTGGCCGACGCCGCCGCGCCGACCCTGATCCGCGAGAATGACAAGGCACCGGCGCTGTACGTGCTGATGCCGATGCGGGTGTAAGGCGCTAAAATTCCTCCCCTGCAAGGGGAGGGGGACCATCGCGAAGCGCTGGTGGAGGGGTGTCCCGGCTTGTGATAGATTTCTCGCTGGCGGTTACACCCCTCCGTCAGGCCTTCGGCCTGCCACCTCCCCTTGCAGGGGAGGATGTATTGAGGGCGCATACCCTTTAAGGCGGTCATGATGCTCACCCGCCTGGTCCTCACCGATTTCCGCAATCATGCCGACCTCGCGCTGTCACCGGCGGCGGGGTTCGTCGTGCTGACCGGCGAAAATGGCGCGGGGAAAACCAACGTGCTGGAGGCGGTGTCGCTGCTCGCGCCCGGCCGGGGGCTGCGCCGGGCCGCGCTGTCGGCGATGGCCCGACAGGGGGGCAAGGGCGGGTTCGGCGTCGCGGCGACGCTCGACGGCGATGTCGAGATCGCAACCGGCGCGCTGGCCTCCGCGCCCGAACGGCGGGTCGTCAGGGTGCAGGGGGCGGCCACAAGCGCCAATGCGCTGGCCGACTGGCTGTCCGTTCTGTGGCTGACCCCGGCGATGGACCGGCTGTTCGTCGAGCCCGCGTCCGAGCGGCGGCGGTTTCTCGACCGGCTGGTGCTGGCGCTGGCCCCGGCGCACGGGATGCACGCGACCCGCTATGACGCCGCGATGCGTGAGCGCAACCGGCTGCTGGCGAGCGACGGTCCGGTCGATCCCGACTGGCTGAGCGCGCTGGAGGCGCGGATGGTCGAACATGGCGCGGCGCTCGATGCCGCGCGGGTGGCGGCGGTGGCGGCGCTCGACCAACGACTGGAGGAGGCGCCCGACAGCGTGTTCGCTCGGGCCGCGCTGGCGCTGGAGGGGGAGGCGGTCGACCCGGCGGCATTCTCCCATGCGCTGGCCATGGGGCGAAGGCGTGACGCGGCGGCGGGGCGGACGCTGATCGGGCCGCACCGGGCCGACCTGTCCGTGACGCATGTGGCCAAGGGGCAGGCGGCGGCGCTGTGCTCCACGGGCGAGCAGAAGGCGCTGCTGCTCGGCATCGTCTTGGCCCATGCCGATCTGGTGACCGAGCAACGTGGGCTGCCGCCGGTGCTGCTGCTGGACGAGGTGGCGGCGCATCTCGATCCGTCGCGCCGCGCCGCGCTGTTCGAGCGGCTGGCGGGGCGGGGGCAGGTGTGGATGACCGGGACCGAGCCCGGGCTGTTCACCGATGTGCCGGGGGAGGCGACGCGGGTGGAGTTTTGAGGGGGGCGGGGCTCGGTGAGACACCGGACCCTCCACCATCCCCTCCCGCCTGCGGGAGGGGTGCGTTACCGGGCGACGTTCAGCATACTGAGAAACGGCATCCTACCGTAGCGCCAAGGCACGCCCCTCCCGCAGGCGGGAGGGGATGGGGGAGGGCTCAGGGTCTCCCAGAGACCATCACCCGCGACAGACCCGCATCGCCACCCCGTCCAGCGCCCTGTCATAGCTCGCCGTCTCGCCCGCGCTCAAAAATCCCTGCTTCTCCACGAAGCGGTTCACATCGTGCCGCACCCGTGCAACCGCATTCCACAAGGATTGGGCCTCACTCTGCGACAGGCGACGCGCCTTTCGCGCGGTGCCGATATCCGCCTGAAGGATATCGGCGCGCATCGCGATATGGGCCTGGCGCGGATCGCGGATCGTGCCGCCGACCGGCCCCTTGAGAGCGCGCTGCTGTGTCAGGTTGCAGCTGGGATAGTCCCGCCGCAACGACTGCGCCGAAAGCGGGACGGCGGCGAGCATCGCCAGCATGATGGGGAAGAGTAAGGCCTTGCCGGTCATCGCCGTCTCCAATGCCAAGAAGCGGAAACGGGATACGCGCAAACGGGGGCTCCGGCTCCCGATCGGGGCATGAAATCGGCGTCACGAACGACGTGTCGCCGCCGGGTTTTGCCGCCCGGCGCAAGGGCGGGCGAAAGGGCCGCCGCCCCTCCCATTTCGCTTTCCCTGAGGGCCTGTAATTCCTATATACTCGCTATGGCAGATACCCCCCAGACGAACGAATATGGCGCCTCCTCGATCAAGGTGCTGAAGGGCCTCGACGCGGTACGCAAGCGGCCGGGCATGTATATCGGCGACACCGACGACGGCTCGGGCCTCCACCACATGGTGTTCGAGGTTTCGGATAACGCGATCGACGAAGCGCTGGCGGGGCATTGCGACCGCATCGACATCCAACTGAACGCCGACGGCTCGGTCAGCGTGACCGATAACGGCCGCGGCATCCCGACCGGCATCCACCCCGAAGAGGGCGTGTCGGCGGCCGAGGTCATCATGACCCAGCTGCACGCGGGCGGCAAGTTCGAGAATACGTCGGACGACAACGCCTACAAGGTGTCGGGCGGTCTGCACGGCGTCGGCGTGTCGGTGGTGAACGCGCTATCCGAGTTCCTGGACCTGACCATCTGGCGCGACGGCGAGGAGCATTACATGCGCTTCGCCCATGGCGATGCGGTCGCGCCGCTCAAGGTCGTCGGCAAGGCCGAGCCGGGGCAGAAGGGCACCCGCGTCACCTTCCTGCCGTCGCCCGCGACGTTCAAGATCACCGAGTTCGACTTCGCGAAGCTCGAGCATCGCTATCGGGAGCTGGCCTTCCTGAACTCGGGCGTGCGCCTGTTCCTGACCGATGCGCGGCACGAAGAGCCCAAGACGGTCGAGCTCTATTACGAGGGCGGGATCGCTGCGTTCGTGAAGTGGCTGGACCGGTCCAAGTCGCCGCTCTTCCCCGAACCCATCGCCATCCATGGCCAGCGCGATGCGATCGGCATGGACGTCGCGCTGGAGTGGAATGACTCTTACTACGAGAACGTCCTGGCGTTCACCAACAACATCCCGCAGCGCGACGGCGGCACCCATATCGCGGCGTTCCGCGCGGCGCTGACCCGTACGCTCAACAATTATGCCGACAAGTCGGGCCTCCTGAAGAAGGAGAAGGTCACGCTGACCGGCGACGACATGCGCGAAGGCCTGACCGCGATCGTTTCGGTCAAGCTGCCCGATCCGAAGTTCAGCAGCCAGACCAAGGACAAGCTGGTTTCCTCCGAGGTGCGCCAGCCGCTGGAATCGCTGATCGCCGACAAGCTGGCCGACTGGCTGGAGGAAAACCCGCAGAACGCCCGTGCGATCATTGCCAAGGTGATCGACGCGGCGGCGGCGCGTGAGGCGGCCAAGCGCGCCCGCGAGCTGACCCGGCGCAAGGGCGTGATGGACATCGCCTCGCTGCCCGGCAAGCTGGCCGATTGCCAGGAGCGCGATCCCGCCAAGTCCGAACTCTTCCTGGTCGAGGGTGACTCGGCCGGTGGTTCGGCCAAGCAGGGGCGCAACCGCCATTTCCAGGCGATCCTCCCCTTGCGCGGCAAGATCCTGAACACCGAGCGCGCGCGGTTCGACCGCATGATCTCGTCCAAGGAAATCGGCACGCTGATCCAGGCGATGGGCACCGGCATCGGCCGCGACGATTTCAACGCCGACAAGCTGCGCTACCACAAGATCGTCATCATGACCGACGCAGACGTCGACGGCGCGCATATCCGCACGCTGCTGCTGACCTTCTTCTATCGCCAGATGCCCGAGCTGATCGAGCGCGGGCACCTCTACATCGCCCAGCCGCCGCTCTACAAAGCGACCAAGGGGCGGTCGGAAGTCTACCTCAAGGACGACACCGCGCTCGACGAATATCTGGTCGAGGCGGGTGTCTCGACCATGGTGCTGGAGGGTGCGGGCGGTGCGCGGTCGGGCAACGACCTGAAGACGCTGGTCGATCATGCGCGGCGGATGCGGACCCTGATGCGGTACGTGCCGCGCCGCTACGATGCGTCGATCATCGAGGTGCTGGCGCTGGCCGGGGCGCTCGACCCCGTGCTGACCCGCGAGCAGCGCATGGCGACGGTGGTCGAAACCACGCGGCGGCTGGAGTCGGGCGATCACGAGGCGCGCTGGTCGGCGCGTCTTACGGAAGATGGCGGCGTCCATTTCGAGCGGCTGTGGCGCGGCGTGACCGACCACCATATCGTCGAGGCCAGCTTCATCGCCTCGGCCGAAGCGCGCAAGCTGCATACGCTGGCCGCCGAACAGGCGGAGAGCTTCGCCCATGCCGCCAAGCTGGTGCCGCTGCGTCATGCCGCGACCGAGCCGTCGGCCGATGTCGTGCCGACCGATGAGGACGGCAACGCCACGACGCTGGCACGCGGCGAAACCCGCGTCGCACGGCCGAGCCAGCTGCTGGAGGCGATCCTGACCTCGGGCCGCAAGGGGCTGGCGATCCAGCGCTACAAGGGTCTGGGCGAGATGAATGCCGAGCAGCTGTGGGAAACCACGCTCGACCCGGCGGTCCGCTCGATGCTGCGCGTGACCTCGGACGATGTCGCGGCGGCGGACGAGGTGTTCAGCCGTTTGATGGGCGAAGTGGTGGAGCCGCGTCGCGAGTTCATCCAGGACAATGCGCTGAACGTGGCCAATCTGGACGTGTAAGCCAAATTATCCCGCCCTCCGTTCGGGCTGAGCGAAGTCGAAGCCTAAGGGAATCGCGTGGCCTTCGACTGCGCTCAGGCTGAACGGGGCGGGGGAATAGAACAGTCGAGGAGAGAGCAGGCATGAAGGCGATCGCACTGGGACTGATGCTGGCGGCGGGCACCGTCGCGGTGGCGCAGCAAAAGCCTGCCGCTCCGGCCAAGGTCCCGGCTTATATCACCGCCGCGCTGGCCGACCCCGCGCGCGCCGATCAGGCGGGGGACGACGAACGGCGCCAGGCGGCTGCCGTCCTCGCCTTTTCGGGTGTGAAGCCCGGCGACACGGTGATCGATTACCTGCCGGGAAAGGGCTATTGGACGCGTATTTTCTCGGGCGTCGTCGGGCCGAAGGGCCATGTCTATGCCTATTGGCCCGCCGCCGGGCAGAAATATGCCGAGAAGTCGCTGGGCACGATCCAGGGCTGGAACCTGCCCAATGCGACCGCGCAGGTGCAGGCGGTCAACCTGCCCGCCTCCGACAAGCCGGTCGACCTGTTCTGGACCGTCCAGAATTACCATGACGTCGCCAACAAGGATGCGGCCGAACCGGCGCTGCGCGCCTTCGACCAGGCGGTGTTCAAGCTGCTGAAGTCCGGCGGCACCTATGTCATCATCGACCACGCTGATACGGTGGGGAAGGGGCTGGCCAACACCAACACGACGCACCGGATCGACCCGGAGGCGGTGAAGCGGCAGGTCCAGTCGGTCGGCTTCCGCTTCGTCGGCGAGAGCAAGGTGCTGCGCAATCCGGCGGACGATCATTCGAAGAATGTCTTCGATCCCGCCATTCGCGGGCAGACGGATCAGTTCGTGTACAAGTTCCGCAAGCCTTGAGGTCGAAGACTTAAGCCCCTCCCGCAGGCGGGAGGGGTTTGGGGAGGGCGGGTGCCTCGTGGAGACGGTCGCTTGTGGCGTTCCCTCCCCCATCCCCTCCCGTAAACGGGAGGGGCGTGATGCGCGGAGAGGGCAGGGCTTGGCCTTCGACTTCGCTCAGGTTGAACGGCTGTTGTGGAGGACCTGCTCCCTCGCTCCGTTCAGCCTGAGCGAAGTCGAAGGCCACGGACCACCCGCAACCGCAAGACCTAAAGCAGGATGACATTCCGCTGAGTCGATGCGAGCCCCTCCCCTTCAGGGGAGGGGTTGGGGTGGGGCCTTTCCACGAACGCCGCGCTTGCCGAAGCGCCCCACCCCCGGCCCCTCCCCTGAAGGGGAGGGGTGGGGCCATTTCGGGTCATCAGAGGCTAGACCGGCACCCGCAACACCGCCCGGACCCCGCGATGCGCCGGGTCATATTCCACTGCCGTCTGCAGGCTCTGCGCCATCACCCGGATCAGCTTCGCGCCCAGCCCCGTGCCTTGCGGCTTCTGGTCCGCCGCCATGCCGCAGCCGTCATCCTCAACGGTCAGCACGCAATGGCCATCGGCTTCGTTCACGAAAATCCGCACCTCGCCCCCGCCATCGGGATAGGCATATTTGCAGGCATTGGTGACGAGTTCGGTGATGATCACCCCGATCGACACTGCACGGTCGGTCTTCACCCGGATCGGCTCGGCCGACAGGGTCAGGGTGCGGGGCAGGGCATCGCTCGACCAGCTTTCCCCCAATTCCTCGATCAGCGAACCCAGATAGTCGCGCAGGTCGACCTGTTCCACGTCATTGGCGGTATAGAGCCGCCGGTGCACCTGCGCGATCGCGCGGATGCGGCGTTGCGTGTCCTCCAGCATGTCGCGGGCGCGGGGGTCGGTCAGCACGCCCTTCTGCAACCCGATCATTGCCGAGACGAGTTGCAGCGAGTTGGCGACGCGGTGGTTCACCTCGCTCAGCATCGCCTCCAGCCGGGCATTGGTGGCGCGCAACTCGGCTTCGGCCGCCGCCTTGGCGCGCTCCAGTCGGGTGCGGTCGAGCACCTGGGCAAAGCTGGCGGAGAGCAGGTCGAAGAAATCCTCGCCGACCGTCTTCACTACATAATCCGCCGCCCCGGCCTTCAGCGCGGCGACGGCAATGCGCCCCTCGTCCGATCCGGTGACATAGACCACGGGGGGTGGGTCGGGCAGCGCAGTGATCGCGGCGAGCGTCTCCAGGCCGTCCATGCCGGGCATATAATGATCGACCGCGACCAGATCGAAGCCGCCCTCCGCCGTCCCCGCACCAGCCATCGCGACGCCCTCCGCCCCCGAGGCGGCGGACGCCACGTCATAGCCATGCCGCGCCAGCGCGCGCGACACCAGCCGCCGCAGCGCGTCGTCATCATCGATATAGAGGATGCGGGGGGCCGCGCCGGTCGTCATGACGGGGCGTTCAGCCCTCGACCTCGGGCACCTGGATCACCGACAGGAACAGGCCCAGCTGGCGGATCGCCTGGGCGAAATTCTCATAGTTCACCGGCTTGGTGATATAGACGTTGCAGCCCAGATCGTAGCAGCGCTGGATCTCGACCTTGTCGTCGGTGGTGGTCAGCACGACGACCGGCGCGCGGCGCAGCGGGCTGTTCTCCTCCTTGATCCTGGCGAGGATGTCGGTGCCGCTCATGTCGGGCAGGTTCAGGTCGAGCAGGACCATCGCCGGGCCGCTCTTGGCCGGACCGTCGGGCGCGTGGAACAGATATTCCAGTGCGGTGGTGCCGTCGGTGAAGTGACGGATGTCGTTCAGGATACCGGCGCGCCGGATATTCTTCTCGATCAGGCGGGCATGGCCCTCATCGTCCTCGATCATGACGATGCCCACGGAGCGATGGTCGTTCATTCAGGCACTTTCCTGGGGGGGAGGGGCAATGGAAAGGGTGGGGGGTAGCGAGAGGAAGAAGGTCGCGCCTTCACCCAGTTGGGATTCGACGGAAATCGTACCGCCCAGACGATAGGCGAGCGCGCGGACATGGGCCAGGCCGATACCCTCGCCCGGCTGGTCCTGCTGGCCCGAGCGGCGGAACAGATCGAAGATGCGCTGATGGTCGCGCGGGTCGATGCCCCGGCCATTGTCGCGCACCGCCACGATGACCCGGCCCGGCGTCTCCTGCGCGGAGACATGCACCTCGGCGGGGCGCGACGGGTGGCGGTATTTGGTCGCATTCTCGATCAGGTTGGACAGGATCTGTTCCAGCGCAATGCGGTCGCTGACGACGACCGGCATCGGTCGCTCGATCGTCACGGTGACGCCGCGATCGTCGATGACGTGGCGGATCGCATCGGTGATCTGTTCGACCAGATGGTCCAGCGCGATCATCTCGGGCGCGAGCACGCGGCGGCCTTCGCGGCTGAGTTTCAGGATGGCGTTGATCAGCCGGTCCATCTTGGCGGTCGAGGTGCGGATGAAGCCGATCGCCTCGGGCAGGTCTTCGCGCGCCGCCAGTCGGGCTTCCTCGGTCACGATCTGCGGCGCCTCCGCCTCGGCGCGGTCGATCAGCTCGGCGAGCGGCTGGGTCGCGGCCGACAGCTCGGCGGTGAAGCCCATGACGTTGACCAGCGGCGAGCGCAGATCGTGGCTGACGATATAGGCGAAGCGCTGGATCTCCTCGTTCGCCAGGGCGAGGTCGGCGGTCCGCTCCTTGACCTGATCCTCCAGCGTGGCGTTGAGCACGGCGAGCGCGCTGCGCGAACGATGCAGGTCGCGGGTGTAGCGGCGGATCGTCAGGAAGGTGACGACCGCGACCGCGACGAACAGCAAGGCGGCGATCGCCATGACGGTGGAGAAGGTCTGGCGGCTGGCGACCTGCTCGGCATCGCGAAGGGCCAGCAGGCGGCGTTCCTCGCGCGCCATCGCATCGAACACGCGGCGCAGCTTCTGCATCCGCAGCAAACCGCTGTCGGCACGGAACTGGCGCAGCGCATCGGCGCCGCGCCCCTGCTGGACCAAGGCGTTGGTCTGGCGCTGCGCGGCGTCGAGATCGGCGAGGCGCTGCTCCACCATCGCCATCGGCGCACGCTGGCGCGGATTGTCCGCGGTCAGGCGGCGGAGTTCGTCGACCTGCGGGGCCAGCTCGGTATGGGCGCGCTCGAAACTGTTCAGAAAGGCCTGGGAGCCCGCCAGCATGTAACCGCGCCGGGCGGTCTCCTGCTGCTCGGCCAGACGGCGCACCTCGATCAGGACGCTTTCGACGCGGTAGGTGTGGATGACCCAGTCGCTGTGCCGGTTCGTCTGGCGCACGACATAACCCGCCGCACCCGCCGCGACGAGCAACGCCAGAAAGCCGATCGCCATGGCGGCGACCAGGATGCGGCCGATAGGATTTTCGGCCGGTGCGAGCGTGGGAGACCCCTGCATGGCGCCATGCCTTATCGAAGGAAAAGCAGCGACGCCAGAGCCGTTACGTCAGCATTACGGTATCAATTAAACGTGGCATTACAGCAGCAGTTCCTGCGGGCTGGGCCGCCCGACATGACCGCCGCCACGCCGCCGCGCCATCTCGGTCTCGGCGGTGAATCGGACATCGGGATCGCGGTCGCTGAGGAAGCCGATCAGCGAGTCTTCGTCGATCTCGCGCCAGTCCTTGCCGCGATCGGGGCCGTAGCGGACACGCGGCAACAGCCCCGGACTGCGCGACCATTCCAGCAGCTGCGCCAGGCTCGCCTCGTTCAGCTGGTCGCGCAGGTGATGCGCGGTGACATAGGCGTCCGGGAAGGCGCGGTGGATGGGCAGGCCGCGCTCATGGACCAGTCCGTGCGGCTTACGCCAGTAGCGCAATACCTGGTTGGAGAAGCTGGGGCTGTCGGGCCACAGGCGCAGCGCGCATTTCCAGGTGCAGATCCAGTCGGCCGACTGGGTCATGGCCGGGGTGCAATATTGCTGCTCGAAATCCGCGCGATGCGCCGCCAGCGCCAGGCGGCGCGGCCAGGGATCGAGCACGCGACGCGCGACGTCATGCCACCAGGGGGCGTCGGCGACCTGTTCGTCCAGGATATGATGGATGGCCTGGGTGATCGGCGGAATGGGGCGGCCGGGATTGACGAGAATGCTGCCGCCCTCGCCCTCCAGCTCCCAGCGGCCGTCCTTGCCCAGTGCGACATCCTGCCAGCCGATCTCGCACACGCCGTGCGTGGGCGGGGCCTGTCCGGTGGTCTCCAGGTCGATGACGCGGATGATCTGGGGCTGGGGACGCTGCATCGCCCCTATGTGGGCGTTCGAGCCCCGAAAAGCGAGGGCTTATCCGATCAGCGCGCGGTCGCGTAAGCCCCGCCAGACGTGCAGCGCCTGTACGGTTTCCGGCACGTCATGCACGCGGATCAGCTGGACTCCCGCTTCCGCGCCCTTGATCGCCAGCGCCAGCGATCCGCCGAGCCGCGCATCGACCGGGGCCTCGTTCGACAGCGCGCCGATCATCCGCTTGCGGCTGGCCCCCAGCATGATCGGGCAGCCCAGGCCGTGGAAGATGGCCAAGCCGTTGATGAGCGCCAGATTGTCGGCCAGCGATTTGCCGAAGCCGATGCCGGGATCGACCATGATCCGCGACCGGGGAACCCCCGCCGCCTCGACCGCCGCGATGCGTGTCTCCAGCCAGTCGAACACGTCGGTCAGGACATCGGCATAACCGACCCGGCCATGGCCGCCCTTGTCGGGGTCGGGGGAGTGCATCAGGATGACGGGGCAGCCCGCCTTGGCCACCACCTCCAGCGCGCGGTCGTCCCATAGCAGGGCGGCGACATCGTTGACGATCCCCGCGCCCGCCGCCAGCGCCGCCTCCATCACGGCGGCCTTGCGCGTGTCGATCGACACCAGCGCGCCGCCCTTGGCCAGCCGCTCGATGACGGGGGCGGTGCGCGCGACCTCGTCACCTTCCCAGACGGTCGCGGCACCGGGGCGGGTGGACTCGCCGCCCAGGTCGATGACCGCCGCGCCCTCCGCCGCCATCGCCATGCCGCTGTCGGCGGCGGCGGCCGGGTCGCCGATATGCTTGCCGCCGTCGGAGAAGCTGTCGGGGGTGACGTTCAGGATCGCGGCGACCTGCGGCTGGTCGAAGCGCAGGGTGCGCGGACCCATGACCCAGGGCGCACGGGGCGACGTGAAGGCGGCGTGCAGCGCCCGGGCGCGGGGGGAGCCGCCCAGTTCCTCCGCGAAGCGCGCGATGGGGACGATGCGGCGGCGCACGCCTTCGCGGACCTCATAGGCGGCGAACCACTGCATCCCGCCCGCCAGCCGGGCGACGCTGCCGTCTTCCAGTCCCACGGGGGTGTCGACGAATTGGACGGGGCGCAGGTGCATGGGGTCTTCCTTTTATTCCTCCCCTTGCAGGGGAGGTGGCGCGCGCAGCGCGTCGGAGGGGTGTCCCCCTCTCCATAGCGTGACACCCCTCCGTCAGGGCTTCGCCCTGCCACCTCCCCTGCAAGGGGAGGAATGGGGGTTACGGCTGCGTCGCCAACAGCCAGGTCTGGCGCATCGCGTCGATCGGCTTCAGCGCGCCTTCCAGCTCGTAATGCCAGAAGGTCCAGCCATTGCAGGTCGGCCGGTTCTGCAACACCGAGCCCAGCCGGTGGATCGACCCCGCCTGCCCGCATTCGGACAGCAGCGACCCGTCCGCGCGCACCGTCGCGCGCCATTTGCGCTTGGCATCCATCAACGGCATGCCGGGCAGCAGATAGCCATTCTCGACCAGCGTCCCGAACGCGACCTTGGGCTGCGCCTTGGGGCTCTGCATCGTCGCCAGCGCGCTTTCGTCGAGCGGCAGGGCGGCCTCGATCCGCTCGATCGCGGCGGCGCAATAGGTCGGCTCGCGTTCGATCCCGATCCAGCGGCGGCCCAGCCGCTTGGCGACCGCGCCGGTCGTGCCGGTGCCGAAGAAGGGATCGGCGATCACGTCGCCGGGCCGGGTGCAGGCGAGCAGGATGCGATAGAGCAGCGCCTCGGGCTTCTGGGTCGGATGAACCTTGTGCCCGTCCTTCTTCAGCCGCTCCTGACCGCCGCAGATTGGGAACTCCCAGTCCGAGCGCATCTGGATTTCGTCGTTCAGCGTCTTCATCGAGCGATAGTTGAAGGTGTATTTCGCCTTCTCGCCCTTGGATGCCCAGATCAGCGTTTCATGCGCGTTGGTGAAGCGGGTGCCCTTGAAATTGGGCATGGGGTTCGACTTGCGCCAGATGATGTCGTTGAGGATCCAGAAGCCCAGATCCTGCACTGCGGTCCCGACGCGGAAGATGTTGTGATAGCTGCCGATGACCCAGAGCGAGCCATTGTCCTTCAGGACGCGGTAGCATTCCGCCAGCCAGGTGCGGGTGAAGGCGTCGTAAGCGGCGAAGGTGTCGAACTTGTCCCAGGCGTCGGTGACGGCATCGACATGGCTGCCATCGGGGCGGAACAGCTCGCCGCCGAGCTGGAGATTATAGGGCGGGTCGGCGAACACCATGTCGACCGACTTGTCGGGCAGCGAGCGGAGCGCCGCGATACAATCGCCCATCAGGATCTGGTCGAGCGGCAGGTCGCTTTCGCGGTGCGCCGATACCGGCCGCGTCCCGATCGGCTTTCCCACCGTCTGGATCACCCCCATGCTACCCGTTCCTTCTACCCTCGAACCCTCGCATCCACCCGGAACGAGTCGCACGTCAAGAGGCGATTCATGTCCGCGACTCGCGCGATTCCGCCAGATTCGATGACGTGTTGCGATTTCGTGGCAGATATTGGGGCTGTGGATAACTTCGCCCCCAAGGGAGTGGGGTGTGGCCGTTGCGACTCGCGGTTAACCTAAAATCCTCCCCAAGCTCGGCTTGGGGAGGGGGACCATCGCGTCAGCGGTGGTGGAGGGGCTGACGGAGCGGCCACGCCCCTCCACCACGCCCTTCGGGCGCGGTCCCCCTCCCCATCTGACGATGGGGAGGAATTAGGGCGTCACAAATCCAGATAACATTGCGCCACGGGCGCGAAGCTGCGGCGGTGGAGCGGCGTCGGGCCATGTTCGCGCAGCGCTGCCAGATGGACGGCCGAGCCATAGCCCTTGTTGCTGTGCCAGCCATAAGCGGGCCACTCCGCCGCCGCCGCGATCATCATCTCGTCGCGGACATGCTTGGCGACGATCGAGGCGGCGCCGATCGCCAGCGACTTGGCATCGCCCCCGACGATCGCGGTGGCGCTATAACCCCATTTGGGCAGCTTGTTGCCGTCGACCAGCACATGGGCGGGATGGCATCCCAGTGCCTCGACCACCGCGTCGACCGCCAGCGTCATCGCCTTCATCGTCGCCCAATAGATGTTGAGCCGGTCGATCTCCTCGGGGTGGACGATCCCGACCCCGACGACCGCGCAGCCACGAATTTCGGCACACAGGCGCGCGCGCGTCTTTTCGGTCAGCTTCTTGGAATCGTTGATGCCGGGGGGGCAGTCCCGTTCGGGCAGGATGACGGCGGCGGCGACCACCGGCCCCGCCAGCGGTCCACGACCCGCCTCGTCCACGCCGCACAGGGGGGCGGGAAAACTGTGATCGACCATGAGCGCGCTCTATCGCGGGGTGGCGGGGAAGGGAAGATGATCCTCCCCGGCACGGGGAGGGGGACCAGCCGCAGGCTGGTGGAGGGGGTGTGCCGCAAAGGTCATCCTGTGTGGGAGCCCCCCTCCGTCAGGCCTGGCGGCCTGCCACCTCCCCGTACCGGGGAGGATAAGGCTCACCCCCAGCGCGCGGCAAAGGCGGCGGCGTCCCAGCCTTCGCGGCTGATCGCGGCGAGCAGGTGGTAGAAGGGCACCATGCCCAGGCCGTGCCCCATCGGCCCATGCCCCCGGCCCAGCCCCGGTGCGGCGGCGAGCGCGGCCTGGACGAAGGCGATGGCGCGGTCGACCGCGTCGGCCAGCGGCAATCCCTGGCCCAGCCCGGTCGCGATGGCGCTGGCCAGCGTACAGCCGGTGCCATGGGTCGAGCTCGTCTCGCGACGGGGATGCTGCCAGCGTTGCTCGGCCCCGGACTCGACCAGCCGGTCCTCGATCACCGGGCCTTCGCCATGGCCGCCCTTGACCAGCAGCGCGCGCGTCTGGTGCCGCACCACCGCCTCGCCGCCCAGCGCCGCCAGTTCGGGAAGGTTGGGCGTGGTCAGCGCGGCCAGCCCGAGGAAACGGCGAAAGGCGGCGATCACGTCCGCATCGGCCAGCACCGACCCGCTGGTTGCGATCATCACCGGATCGAACACGACGGGCAGGTCCAGCGCCTCCAGCCGGTCGGCCAGCGCATGGGCGGTCTCGGCCGATCCGATCATGCCGATCTTGACGGCATCCGCGCCGATATCGGCCAGCACGCTGTCGATCTGCGCCATCACCATGTCGGTCGGGACGGGGTGGACCGCCTGTACGCCCAGCGTGTTCTGCGCGGTGATCGCGGTGATCGCGGTCATCGGATAGCCGCCCAGCATCGCGACCGTCTTGATATCCGCCTGTATCCCCGCGCCTCCGCCTGAATCGGAACCGGCGACGATCAGGATGCGGGGCGGGGGCGTGGCGCTCATATTTTTGTCATGCCCGGCGGGCCGGTGCCGGGCAAGCGCGACCACGCGGACAGGGGCGGTGTCCATCAGCGACATGGCGCGGAAATGGTCGCGGAAAGAAGCACTTGGTCGCCCGAGAATGGACGGCGGCTATATGGCCTGTTCGTGACGTTTGATTTCCGGGCCCCTCCGGCCCCTTCTCCTGCTGCACCGCGTCATTATTTCGGTCGCGCATCCATCGGCGTGCTTTCGCGTTGCTGCGCATCGTGGATGATGAGGGAGACCAGAGTTGATCGTCGATGCCGTACCCCGCACTCGAATCATCATCGCCGAGGTTTGGCGTCCGCTGCTGGCGCTGTTCATCTGGGACGTGATCGTCACGGTCGCCTATTATGTCCTGCCCTTCAAGGCACCCTCGCTGCCGCTGACGCTGTTCGGTACCGCACTGGCGCTGTTTCTGGGGTTCCGCACCAATTCGGCCTATCAGCGCTGGTGGGAGGGGCGGCAGCTCTGGGGCCTGATGATCAACGCCTCGCGCAACATCGCCCGTAGCGCGCGCAACTTCCTGCCCGAACCCGAAGGGCATGACCTGAAGCGGTCGATTGTGCTGCGCCAGATCGCCTATGTAAACGCGCTGCGCTGCCAGTTGCGCAAGCAGCCGGTCGATGGCGAGGTGCTGCGTTTTCTGTCGCACGGCGAGGCCGAACCCGCGCTAGCACGGACCAACACCGCCAACGGCCTGCTCGACGGTACCGGCCGCCGCATCGCCGATGCGCAGCGCCGGGGCTGGATCGACACCATCCAGCAGGCGCAGATGGAATCGGTGCTGGTCGACATCGCCAACTCGCAAGGCGGCATGGAGCGCCTGAAGAACACGCCGCTGCCCAACCAGTATCGTTTCATCCCGGCCTTCTTCACGCGGCTGTTCTGCGTTCTGCTGCCCATCGGCCTGGTCGAGACGCTGGGTTTCGCGACACCGGTCGGCTCGTCGATCGCGGGGCTGATGTTCCTGGCCGCGCTGCAGATCGGTGACGATCTGGTCGATCCGTTCTCGGATACCGTCCACGACCTGCCGCTCAGCGCCATGTGCCGGACGATCGAGATCGACCTGCTCCAGGCGATCGGCGACCCCGCGCCAGAGCCGATGAAGCCGGTCGACGGGGTGTTGTGGTAAGCTTGTCTTATTCCTCCCCTGCAAGGGGAGGTGGCAACGCGAAGTGCTGACGGAGGGGTGTCCCGCTATCGAGATGGCGACACCCCTCCACCAGCTTCGCTGGTCCCCCTCCCCTTGCAGGGGAGGAATTAGCTCTCAAGCCGCGTTGTCGATGCCCAGTTCGCCGAGCTTGCGATAGAGCGTCGAGCGGCCGATCCCCAGTCGTCGGGCGACCTCGGTCATGCGGCCGCGATAATGGCCGATGGCGAGGCGGATGACGTCGGCCTCGATATCCTCCAGCGGGCGGAGATGCCCGTCGGGGCGGAACAGGCTGACCCCGCCATTGGGGCTTCCCGCCGTCGCGCCCGTCGTGGCGGAGGGGCGATCCCCCAGCGAGGCGATCTGCGGGAAATCGGCGGTGGTCAGCGCATCGCCCTCGCACAGCACGGCGGCGCGGAAGAGCGCGTTCTGCAACTGGCGGACATTGCCCGGCCAGTCGTAACGGCGGAGCAGGTCGAGCGCGTCCTCGGTGATGTCGAGCTGGCGCAGGCCCGGCTGCTGCGCAATGCGGTCGAGCAGATGGCGGGTCAGCGCGGCGATGTCGTCGGCGCGTTCGCGCAGCGGCGGCACGGCGACATGGGTGACGTTCAGCTTGTAATACAGGTCTTCGCGGAAACGCCCGGCTTCGACCGCCTCGACCAGCCGCACGTCGCTGGCGGCGATGATCCGCACATCGACTTCGCGCGCATGGCGGGCGCCCAGCGGCAGGATCGCGCCGGTCTGGAGCATGTCGAGCAGTCGTGCCTGGGTTTCGGGCGGCATTCCCGACACTTCGTCGAGGAACAGCGTCGAACCATGCGCCTCGACCATCTGGCCGATGCGTCGTTCGAACGCGCCCGCAAAGGCGCCTTCCTCATGGCCGAAAATCACGCTGTCGAGCAGATTGGCCGCGATCGTCGAGCAGTTGACGCCGATCATCGCCCGCTCGGCACGGGGCGAGGCGGCGTGGATCGCCATGGCGAGCGATTCCTTGCCGACGCCGCCTTCGCCCTCGATCAGGACGGGGGCACGGGTGCGCGCGGCCTTGGCGGCGACGGCCAGCGCGGCGCGGAAGTCGGGGGCGTCGCCGACGATCTCGTCAAAGGCGAGAAGGGCGGGGATCTTCTCGGTCAGCGGGCGAAGCTCACCGCTGGTCTGGCCCGCGACACAGGCCTCCAGCGCGGCGAGCAGCCGTTCGGGGGCGAGCGGCTTGACCAGGAAGTCGGTCGCACCGGCGCGGATCGCCGCCACCGCCTGCGCCACCGAATCATTGGCGGTCAGCATCAGGATGGGCAGTTCGGGGCGAAGGGCGTGACAGTCGGCGATCAGCGCGGTGGCATCGGTGCCCGGTGCCCAATGGTCGATCAGCACGGCGTCCAGCTCGCGCCCCTGTGCCGAACCCAGGACCGAGGCCGCCATGTCCGCATCCGTCGCGAACAGCGTGCGCCATCCGCCGCGCTGCGCCAGCGCCGCGATCAGGCGTTGCTGTGCCGGCTCGTCATCGATCAGCAGCAGCAAACGTTGGCCGTTGCGCGTCATAGCTTGTCCTGTAACCCCTATTCGCCACTGTATAGCGCAACTTTGTTAAAATCCGCGTTAATTCGGGACAATCCCTTTTGCCATAGGCCAGGCCCCGGATCATTTTTAAGATGGTTGGCCGATCACGCCGAAAGCCGCAAGGATCCGCGCCGGTCGTTTCGGGGTTGATCCCGGCGGTCCGTCGAATAAGCTCCCGACAGGTTCATGCGGCGCGGGTCACGGCGGCAGGACGATAGCGGAGGTGAGGATCATGGCGGGCAACGATACCGGCATCAACAACGGCCCCGGCGGCATGAAGGCGCATGTCGCCACCTATGACCTGATGATCGGCATGCTGAAATGGGGTGCGGTGGTCGCCGCCATCCTGGTGGCGATCGTCCTCTGGCTGATCGCCTGATCCGGTGGCCCTGCGCATCGCGGTGCTGCGCGAAACCGCAGCCGACGAGGCCCGCGTCGCCGCCACGCCGGAAACCGTCAAGAAGCTGACCGCGCTGGGCGCGACGCTGGCGGTGGAGCGGGGCGCGGGGCTCGGGGCGGGCATCGCCGATAGCGATTACGAGCAGGCGGGCGCGCAGCTCGGCGAACGCGCCGGGGTGCTGGCGGGGGCCGCGATCGTCCTGGCGGTGCAGGCGCCCGACCCCGCGACTCTGGCCGGGACCGCGCCGGACGCCTGGGTGGTCGCGGCGTTCGATCCCTTCCGTCGCGGTGACATGGTTGCGGCCTATGCGGCGACGGGGCTGGAGGCCCTGGCGATGGACTGGATGCCGCGCATCACTCGCGCCCAGTCGATGGACATCCTGTCGTCCCAATCGAATCTGGCGGGTTACAAGGCGGTGCTGGAGGCGGCGAGCGCCTATGGTCGCGCCTTTCCGATGATGATGACGGCGGCGGGGACGATTCCCGCCGCACGCGTCTTCGTGATGGGCGTCGGCGTGGCGGGGCTCCAGGCGATCGCGACCGCCCGGCGACTGGGCGCGCAGGTGTCGGCCACCGATGTCCGCTCGGCCACGAAGGAGCAGATCCAGTCGCTCGGTGCCAAGCCCATCTTCGTCGAAGGCGTGGCGGGGATCGAGGGCGAGGGCACCGGCGGCTATGCGGGCGAGACGAGCGAGGACTATCGCCGCGCGCAAGCCGAACTGGTCGCCGGGCATATCGCCAAGCAGGATATCGTCATCACCACCGCGCTGATCCCCGGCCGCCCCGCGCCGAGGCTGGTGACGGATGCCCAGATCGCGACGATGCGGCCCGGCAGCGTCATCGTCGACCTGGCGGTCGAGGCGGGCGGCAATGTCGAGGGTGCGGTGCCGGGCGAGGTTGCCGAGCGACATGGCGTCAGGATCATCGGCCACCGCAACATGCCCAGCCGCCTGGCGGCGGATGCCTCGGCACTGTTCGCGCGCAACCTGCACAATTTCCTGGCGGCCTTCTGGGACAAGGAGGCCGGGCGTCCCGTGCTGGACGCCGAGATCGGCGACGCGATCCGGCTGACCCGCGGTGGCCAGGTGGTGAACCCGAGGTTGCAGTCGTGACCGTAATTCCTCCCCTTGCAGGGGAGGTGGCAGGGCGAAGCCCTGACGGAGGGGTGTCGTGCTATCGAGAGGGGGACACCCCTCCGACGCGCTGCGCGCGCCACCTCCCCTGCAAGGGGAGGAATTGAGATGTTGCAGGGGGATGAAGCGATTGGTGATCGGGCGCGTGACCTCCGCCAGGTGATGTCACCGCCCGAGATCACGCTTTGGCAAATTCTCCGCCACCGACCCGGCGGCTTTAAATTCCGAAGGCAGCATCCGTCGGGTCCGTATATCGCCGACTTCTACTGCCATGAGGCGCGCCTAATTGTCGAAGTCGATAGCGAAGCGCACAGTCTCGGCGATCGACCGGCACGCGACGAGGCCAGGGATCGCTGGTTTTCCGACCGTGGACTGATAACCCTTCGTATCGGCGCAACCGACATTCAAAAAAATATCGAAGGGGTCGCGCGGCAAATCTTGGATACCGCCAGCCGCCGTGCCGGGGAGGATACATCATGGACTTCATAGCGATCCTGTCGATCTTCGTGCTGGCGTGTTTCGTCGGCTATTATGTCGTCTGGTCGGTGACGCCCGCGCTGCATACGCCGTTGATGGCGGTCACCAACGCCATCTCCTCGGTCATCATCGTCGGGGCGCTGATCGCCGCCGCTGCCTCTTCGGGCGCGACGGGATCGGGCGTGGCCAAATGGCTGGGGCTGGCGGCGGTGGTGCTGGCCAGCATCAACATCTTCGGCGGCTTTGCGGTGACGCAGCGGATGCTCGCCATGTACCGCAAGAAGGAGAAGCGTTCGTGATCGCCCCAGTGTCACCTGCGCTGCCGCCCGCGCCGCTCGCCCCTGCGGTCGAGGCCGTTGCCGCGAACCCCTTCGTCTCGCTCGCCTATCTCATAGCGGGGGTATGCTTCATCCTGGCGCTGCGCGGGCTGTCGAGCCCGACGACCAGCCAGCGGGGCAATCGTTTCGGCATGATCGGGATGGCGATCGCGGTCGTGACGACGTTGGTGACGCATGTGCCGATTACTGGCGGCATCATGTCTATTGGTGATGAGCAAATACTAACTACAGCCACCGATTGGGTCGCCGTTCTCGAAATTCTCGCCGCCATCGGCCTCGGCGCAGCAATCGGCATCGTCACCGCCCGCCGCATCGCGATGACCGCGATGCCGCAGCTGGTCGCCGCCTTCCACTCGCTGGTCGGCCTCGCCGCCGTCGCGGTCGCCTGTGCGGCCTTCCTCAACCCGGTCGCGTTCGACATCGCCGATATGGTGGTGCCGATGATCGGCCAGCCCTTTGCCAGCATCCATGTCGTCAGCCGGGTCGAGATGGCGCTGGGCGTGGCGATCGGTGCGATCACCTTTTCGGGATCGGTCATCGCCTTCCTGAAGCTCAACGGCAATATGGGCGGCAAGCCGATCCTGCTGCCCGGCCGTCATGCGCTGAACGCGGGGCTGTTGGGCGCGATCGTCATCCTGGTGGCGATGTTCACGCGCGACCAGTCGCCATGGATTTTCTGGACGATCACGATCCTGTCCTTCGTGATCGGCTTCCTGCTGATCACTCCCATCGGCGGCGCGGACATGCCGGTCGTGGTGTCGATGCTGAACAGCTATTCGGGCTGGGCCGCCGCCGCCATGGGCTTCACGCTCCACAACAGCGCGATGATCATCACCGGCGCGCTGGTCGGCAGCTCGGGCGCGATCCTGTCCTATATCATGTGCCGGGCGATGAACCGCAGCTTCATCAGCGTGATCGCGGGCGGCTTCGGCGCCAGCGATGCGGGGAGCAGCGGCGGCGGCGCGGCGGTCGACCGCCCGTGGAAGCGCGGCAGCGCCGAGGACGCGGCCTTCCTGATGAGCCAGGCCGAACAGGTCGTCATCGTCCCCGGCTATGGCATGGCGGTGGCGCAGGCGCAGCATGTGCTTCGCGAGATGGGCGACCTGCTCAAGAAGGAAGGCGTGCGCGTCAAATACGCCATCCACCCGGTCGCGGGGCGGATGCCCGGCCATATGAACGTGCTGCTGGCCGAGGCGAACGTGCCCTATGACGAGGTGTTCGAGCTGGAGGACATCAACGCCGAATTCGCGCAGACCGATGTCGCCTTCGTCATCGGCGCGAACGATGTGACCAACCCGGCGGCCAAGACCGACAAGTCCTCGCCCATCTACGGCATGCCGGTGCTCGACGTGGAAAAGGCCAAGACGGTGCTGTTCATCAAGCGTTCGATGGGCGGCGTCGGTTATGCGGGCGTCGATAACGAGCTATTTTATCGCGACAACACCATGATGCTTCTGGCGGACGCCAAGAAGATGGTCGAAGAGATCGTCAAGGCACTCGGCTGAGTGTCTGATTCGGACTGACGTCGACTCCCGGACGTCGGTCGGGGTTGCATCGGCGCATGGGCGAAGGGGCGGGGGCCCCGCGCCCGTTGCGCCGATCGCGACCATGACGATGGACCAGCCCGCAAGGCTGGCGGCGGGGGACGAGCGTGGACGAACAGGATCTTTACGGCACCGGCTTTGCGGTCGTGGTGATCGGCGTGCCCGCGCTGGCGCAGGCGGCGGGCGATCTGGTCGGGCAGGCGGGCGGGCGGGTGCTGCGCCATACCGCCTGGCCGGCGGTGGCGGAGGAGATCGGGCAACAGGCGGGGCGGCCGCTGCTGCTGGTCGACACGCACGGCGCGGAGGTGGCGACGATGGAGATCGCGCTCGCCCGCATCGACGCGGTCGCCACCGCGCTGGACCTGCCCATCGTGGTCAGCATGGCGACGGGCGATATCGATCTGGTCGCCGCGATGCTGATCGGCCCGCGCGTGGCGATGCTGTGCGACGCCAGCCCGCTGGAACTGGTCGCCGCGCTGGCGGTGGCGGGGGCCAGCCATGGCGGCGCGGCGCTGCTCCACGCCTATGTGCGCGAGGGCGAGTCCGAACGGCTGCGCAAGTTGAACGCCGAGGTCGCGCGCATCGCCGAGGCACTGACCAGGCTGTCGGTGCAGGAGGACGAGGACCGGCGCGGCAGCGTCGGCGACCGGCATCAGAGCTTCCACGCCGCCCCGCCGCGCGCCCAGCCGGGCGATGCCGAACGGGTCCGCCGGATGATCCGCGCCCGGCGGCTGCGCGACGGGTTTTTCGAGGGCGGGCTGTTCGAGGAACCGGCCTGGGACATGCTGCTCGACCTCTATGCCGCGCATCTGGAGGGGACGCGGGTGTCGGTGTCCAGCCTGTGCATCGCCGCCGCCGTCGCGCCGACCACCGCGCTGCGCTGGATCGGCAAGATGACCGAGGCGGGGCTGTTCGCGCGCCAGCCCGACCCGGCCGATCGCCGCCGCGCCTTCATGGTGCTGACCGATCGCGCGCAGGAGGGGATGCGGGGCTATCTGAACGCGCTGCACCGTATCGGCGGCGTTTAGGTCTATCCCGCCAGTGCCCAGCGGATCGCGCCGCCCAGTCCGCGCGTGCCCGCCCGGATCGCCGGTCTGACCGCGCCGTAACCGTCCAGCCCATGCAACCGCGCCGCCCAGTCGGGGAGCAGCGCGATACCCGCCTGGGTTAGCCAATTGCTGACCGGCGCGAGGGCGGGGGTGGGTGCTGGCTGGTTGAGCAGGGTGCGCGCCACCGCCCGCGTCCGCGCATCGACGCGCAGTTCGGGGCGGATCGAATCCAGAAAGCGCGCCAGCTGCTGCCGGGTCTCGGGCACCTGCTCGGCCCCCAGCCGTCGGGCGATCGTCGCCATTTCCGCCAGATAGCGATCCGCCTCGGCATCGGAGAAGTCGGGATCGCGATAGGTGCGATGGGCACGCAGGAAGCTGTCGACTTCGGCGGCGTGGACGAAGGTCAGCAGATGCGGATCGTTCGCCGCATAGGGCGTGCCGTCGGGCAGGGTGCCGCCAACCCGGTCGTGCACCGCCCGCACGCGCGCGATCATCCGTTCGGCGGCCTCGGTCGCGCCATAGGTGGTGACCGAGATGAACCCCGCCGTCCGCCGCAGCCGCCCGGCCATGTCGCGGCGGAAATCGCTATGGTCCCACACGCCTGCAAGGGCGGCGGGGTGCAGCATCTGGACCAGCAGCGAGGCGATCCCGCCCGCCATCATCGCGGTGAAGTCGCCATGCACGACCCAAGTCGCGGAGCCGGGGCCGAACAGCCCGTCATCTCCCGGTGGCCGGGTCAGGTCGAGCTGACGACTCCCGACCACGTCGCGTATCTGGTCGGCGATCTGGCGGCGCACGGGAAGCATGGGGGGACAACGCGCCGGGTGGCGGGGCGTTGCGTGGGGGCGGACGTTCTCAGCCCCCACGCCCGTTCGCACTGAGCGAAGTCGAAGTGCACGCCCCGCGCTTGCGGCGAGGCCGATCCCGTGGCCTTCGACTTCGCTCAGGCTGAACGGGGCGGGGGGCGAGTGGGTGGCTCGCCGTCCATCCGCCGCTTACCCCCGCTTGGCGGCCTCCCAGGCGGCGATCTCCTCGGGGAAGCGCTGCTCCACCACCAGGTCACTCGCCGTTTCGCTGGCCAGGTCGACCGTCACCGACCCCGCCCATTCATAGGTCGCATTGCCCGACAACGTGACCATCCCGTCCTCGCCCGCAAAGGCGCGGACCAGGCCGCCGCGATTGAACACCACGGTCGGCGCGTCCCAGGCGATCCGTCCGGTCAGGCATGCGGCATAGGTCGACGCCGCCATCGCGCTGCCGCAGCTGTCGGTCAGGCCCACACCGCGCTCGAAGGTACGGACGAACAGCGAGTCCCCGCGCACTTCGACGAAGGACACATTGGCGCGGTTGGGCAGCCAGTCGGGCGCCGCCTCGCAGATTTCGCCCAGGCGGACGAGTTCGGCTTCGTCCACCGTCTCGACGAAATGGACGAGATGCGGGTTGGGCATGGTGACGGCAGTAAAGCACTTGTCCGCGTCGAGCATCGGCAGCACCGCCTCGACCAGTTGCTCGGGGGCACCATGGATCGGCCAGGCGGCGGTCGACAGTCCGGCAGGGCCCGCCGTCTCGCGCACCGTATAGACGCCGGGCGCGAGGTCGGCATCGTGGACCGCATCGGCGTGCGATGTCTTCAGCCGTACGGTGGCCGCCGCGATCCCCAGCGCTTCGAACCCCGCGCGCGCGACGCAGCGCACGCCGTTGAGGCAGGTCTCCGCCTCACTGCCGTCGCTATTGCGCATCACCATGCCGAAGGCGGCGCGTTCGTCGCCGGGGACCAGCAGCAGCAGCCCGTCGCCGCCCACCGGCCCCGCCCGGTCGGCCAGCGCGCGTGCGACGCCCGCCCATTCCGCCTCGGAAAGCGACAGGTCGCGGGCGTCGATCATCGGGAAATCATTGCCCGATCCATGGCATTTGACGATCGCGAACCGCATGGCGATAACTCCGACAGGACAGGATGTGGCGCTTAGCTCAGCCGGACCGGGTTCGCCAGATGGGCGGCCATATGGATGGGGCCGGGCCGTCGGGTCGAAAAATGGAAGGGGAAGAGGGGGATGATTACCGCGATCCGCGAGGTGCGCCGAGCCAAGGGCATGACCCTGGACGATGTCGCCCGCGCCTGCTCGCCCCCCACCACGCCGCAAACGATCGGGCGGCTGGAGATGGGCACGCGCACCGTCTCGCTGCCCTGGCTGAACCGGATC
The DNA here is from genome assembly GCF_001422185.1 of Sphingomonas sp. Leaf257. Classification (NCBI taxonomy): domain Bacteria; kingdom Pseudomonadati; phylum Pseudomonadota; class Alphaproteobacteria; order Sphingomonadales; family Sphingomonadaceae; genus Sphingomonas; species Sphingomonas sp. Leaf257. The sequence continues at coordinate 92,583 of NZ_LMMH01000032.1, read as the reverse complement.
GCCGCCGCCCTGGGCTGCACGCCCGCCGATCTGGTGACGTTGCCGATCCGCGAGACGCTGCCGGTCGCGGCGCTGCTGGGACCGCGTGGCGCCGTGGCGCCGCGCAGCGCCCGCTCGGTCTCGCCGCCCTGTGCGACGCCGGGGATGCTGGCGGTGACGGTCAGCGGCGCGGTCGGCGACTACCGCGCGGGCGATGAGCTCTGGTGCGAACCGCTGGCCCCCGATAGGTTCGCCGATGCCATGAATCGCGATATCCTCGTGCCCCGCGCCGCCGGTGGCTATGTCTTTGCCCGGCTGGCGGGTGTGATGCCCGACGCGCTGCGCCTGTTGCCGCTGGAGCCCGGGGCGGCGGGGGTGACGGTGTCCGCGCCCGCCTGGATCGCGCGCGTGGCGCGGCTGGTGCGCACGCTGTGATCCGCGCCATCCTGCCGCTGGTCCTTGCGCTGGCATGGCCCGCCGCCGTGCCGCAACAGGCGACGCCCGCCCCCGCCGCGCCGACCCCGCCGCCGATCGAAAAGCCTGTGCTGGTCCATGCCTTCCCCCACGATCCGACGGCCTTCACCGAGGGGCTGCTGATCGCCGACGGCACGCTGTATGAAAGCACCGGGCGCGAGGGGGAGAGCTTTATCCGCCAGGTCGATCTGGGCACCGGCAAGACCCTGCGCCGCGCGACCGTGCCCGATGGTCTGTTCGGCGAGGGCATCGTGGCCTGGGGGGCGGAGCTGCGCAGCGTGACCTGGCATGGCGGACGCGGTTTCCGCTGGAGCCGCCCGGCGCTGAAGAAGCTGGGCGAGTGGCGCTATGACGGGGAAGGCTGGGCGATGACCGATGACGGGCATCACATCATCCTGTCGGACGGTACGCCGCGCCTGCGCTTCCTGGACCCCGCCACGATGAAGGTTGTCCGCACGCTGGACGTGACGGTGAACGGACGGCCGCTGCGCAATCTGAACGAGCTGGAATATATCGACGGGCAGGTCTGGGCCAATGTCTGGATGACGCCCTATATCGTGCGGATCGATCCGGCGACGGGCGTGGTCGCAGGCGTCGTCGACCTCGGCGATCTGGTCGCGCGGGTCGGGCTGACCGATCGGGATTCGGTGGCCAACGGCATCGCCTATGACCGGGCCAAGCACCGCATCTTCGTGACCGGCAAGAACTGGCCCGAGCTGTTCGAGATCCGCCTGCCCAGGGCGGCGCGCTGATCCCGGTCAGTCGGTATCGCCCCGCCCGGCCAGCCGCCCATCGGCCGCACGATCGTGCAGCCCGGGGTCGTCACGCCCAAGGGCGATATCGTGGCAAGTCCGACGAAGCCCGTCGGGCTCCATGACATGTGCGTGTCCCCCAATCCGACGGATAAAGTGTTGGATACGGCGGATGACTGGAGCGTTACCGTAGTATATTGGTATAAATATAACATGGATTATAGCGTCTAAGCCCGCCATGATCCGATCGTCATGCAATCCCGCCATGCCCCTCGTTCACGGGGGGATGCGCGGGTCAGGTGGATAAGGGAGCGCAGTTTCTTGCCGACCAGTACTCGTTTTGTCGTCTCGCTGCATATGCTCGCGCTGATGGCGGAGCATGGCGATACGCCGCTGCGCTCCGAGGATATCGCGGTCAGCGTCAATTCCAACGCGGCGGTGGTCCGCGCGCTGCTGCTGCGGCTGGCGGCGGCGGGGCTGACCCGGTCGCAACTGGGCAATCGCGGCGGGGCGATGCTCGCCAAGCCGTCGTCCGACATCAGGCTGGTCGATGTATACCAGGCGGTGGAGGACCGGAACTTCTTCGCCTTTCATCGCCAGCCGCCCGAAGGCGAGGGGATGATCGACCGGCATATCACGTCCAGCCTGGAATCGATCCTGACCCCGGTGCGCGAGGCCCTGGAAAACAAGCTGGCCGGGCTGACGCTCGACGACGTGCTGGACGATATCCGTGCAAGGGCCGGTAGCGATGGGGCAGGGTCAGACGAGATTCAAATCGGCCGGGCGCGTGTCGGGGAACAACGTCGCGAGGCGGTCGCCTGACAGGCCGAACTGCCGCTGGACCAGCCCGCCGATCAGCGCGCGGTAATCGGTCAGCACAGGCAGATCGCGATTTTGGTTGAGCGTGGCGGCGGACAGGGCGACCTGTTCGCCCGCCATGCGCCCGCCCGACACGCCGCCGCCCAGCACCCAATAGATGCTGCCATGGCCATGATCGGTGCCCCGGTCGCCATTTTCGCGGAAGGTGCGGCCGAACTCCGACACGACGACGACCGTGGTGGTGCGCCATGCGTCGGGCCCGATCGCCTGGGCGAAGCTGGCAAGGCCCCGTCCCAGATCGCCGATCCGGTCGGCGAGATAGCCTGTCGCGCCGCCCTGGTTCACATGCGTGTCCCAACCGCCGACATCGACGAATGCCAGGTTGAACCGGTCGCGCATCAGCGTGCCGATCCGCTGCGCCGACAGCGCAAAGCCCTTGGCGGAAACCGCGCCGCGACTGGCGGCCTTCATCTCCTGATCCAGCGTCTTGTACACCGTGTCGCGCACGGTGAAGCCCTCGCTGACCGAGCGGGCGAGGTCGGGGTGTCCGGCATACATGCTCTGGATCAGAGCGGCCTGGCGCTGGTCGATCGGCTTGCCGACATTGGCGAGTGCCAGATTGGGGATCGGGTCCTCACCGCCGCGAAAGCATAGCGGCAGCTGGTCGGTAAAGGCGATCGGCCGCTCGCCCGTGCCCAGGATATCCGCCAGCCTCGCCATGAAGCCCGAGCCATAATCGCGGTGGCCGCCGACCGGCTGGCCCAGCTCGATCGTGTCCTGGGTCTCGAAATGGCTGCGGCTCATATCGTCGGTGCCCGCAAAGGGTATGAAGGCGATCTGCTTCGCCTGCCACAGCGGCAGGATCGAGTCCTTCAGCGCCGGGTGCAGCGCCCAGTCGGCATCGAGCGGCAACGGCGCGTTCGGGTTGGCCGGATCGGGTTTGGGCAGTGCGATGGTCGGGCGCGACTGGCGGTAGAAGTCGCTGGTGCTGGGCACGACGATGTTCACCGCGTCATAGGCGCCGCGCAGAAACACGACCAGCAACCGGCTGCCCGCCTGCGGCGCGGCAAAGGCACGGCCCGCCATCACCATGGGGGCGAGCGCGGCGGCTCCGCGCAAGAGGTCACGGCGATGAAGATGGGGGAACATCATGCGATCCTCCTATCGGTGCATGAATTCGGGCGAGGAGAAATAGAGCGCGTTCCACTCCGCCGGGGACCGCGCCTGGCCGAGTGCTGCGAGTGTCGGCTGGCCCAGCATCGGCACCCGCGCAGCGAGGATAGGGGAATCCTTCAGCATCGGCGGCGGGGACGGCGGGGGCGGGGTGCCCGGCGCGACGTCGGGGGCTTGGAACAGCCGCGCCGCACCACTGCCCAGTTGCCGCGCGATATCGAACCGCGTCGCCATCTGCCCCGGCGCTGCCCAAGCGGCGCTCGACAGGTCATAGCCGTCTGGCGTCTCGTGATCGTACAGACCTTCGCCCATCTGGCGGATCCAGCCCACCACCGGCTGCGCATTGGTGATCGTCCGGTCGCCATAGGCCAGCCGCACCGCCGACAGCGTATAGCCGACCGGGTCCTTGAAACCTTTGCCCAGCGAGCCCGAAAATTCGCGCGACCGGATCATGGTCTTCAGCACCTCGGCGATGTCGCCATGGCTCTGGCGGAATTTCGCCGCCATCCGGTCGACCAAAGCGGGCGGCGGATTGTCGCCCATGAAATAGGTCGCCAGCTTCAGGCTGACATGATGCGCGGTCGCCGGACTCTCGGCGATCAGGTCCAGCGCCTGCTCGACCTCGGCGAAGCCCGACCCGGTGATGGTGTGGCCCAGGAAATGCTTGGTGCCGAAATCATGGCGGGCCGGATTGAACTCGAACAGGCCCGCGCGGATGTAGAGCGGCTGAAGCTCGGGCTTTAGTTTCGGCGCATCGGGTTTCTGGTCGACGCCGACCCCGGTCAGGATGCGCGCCAGTTCCTGCACATCCTGCTGGCTGTAGCCCGAGCCGACGCCCATGGAGTGCAGCTCCATGATCTCGCGCGCGTAATTCTCGTTGATCTTGCCCTTGGCGTTCTGGTCGTTGTCCAGATAGCGCAGCATCGCCGGGTGGCGCAGCGTCGCCTCCAGCAGGTCGCGATAGCGGCCCAGCGCATGGGCGCGGATCGTCTCTTCATAATCGCCGACCATCGCGCGGATGTCGCGCTTGGCCGCCTGTACGTTGAAATGGTTGAACCAGAACCAGGTCATCCGCTCGCGCAGCTGATCGGGCGAATAGAGCGCGCGCAGGACGAAACGTTGCCGCGCCTCGTCGGCCAGACCGTTCATCGCCTTCTGATAGGCTTCGCGGGCGGCTTTTTTCTGGTCGGGGTCGGCGATCGCCTTGAAATCGCGCTGCATCGCGTCGGTCTCGACGACGAGCGCAGCGACGCGCTCCCGGGAGATGCGCATCGCGTCGATCTGCGCCTGGACGGCGGGGGGCAGGGGGGCGGGCTGGTCGTCAAACTGACGCCGCAACCAGGCATCGCTGCCCGGGGCAGGCCCGGTTTCGGGCGCGGCCGACGGCCCCCAGCCCAGCCGTTCCGCCCAGGCCGCGTCACGCGCGGGGTCGGCGGCATAGGCCGGAACCGGGGCCATCAGCGCCATCATGCCGATCCAGGAAGCGATCCGCGCCACGCCTCGCTCTCCATTTCCGCCTGCCGCCAACGGGTTGGGCGCAGGCTTCTTCGGACTGTAATGTGGCGGAGAGAGGCTGAACCCCGGCTTGCCCGGAGATGAAAAGGACGTCAGCGGCCCTCCATCAATCCTCCCCGCTCGGCGGGGAGGGGGACCAGCGAAGCTGGTGGAGGGGGGAGTGCCGTAGGGGATGTCCTATGAGGAAATCCCCCTCCGTCAGCGCTTGCGCGCTGCCACCTCCCCGTGCCGGGGAGGATTTTACTTCGGCAGCTTGCAGTCGACCGGCTGGGTCACCGGGTTGCACCGCTCCATCACCCCGCCCGGCAGCGTTACCGTGAAGCCCCGCTGCCACGCCCGCGTCGGCGCGCCGGGATAATAGTCGGTCGACACCGCCTGCGCGCCGCTGTCGATCGCGGCCTGTTGGCGGGCATGATCGTTGGTGCGGGCTTCGACCGTGTCGGCGTCGCTGCGGGTGCGGACGATGAAGCCCTGTTTCACCCATTCCGTGATCTTGGCCCCGTCGGTGCGCGGATCACCGACGATCTCGACCGAAGCCTCGGGCTGGTCGGTGTCGTACCAGCCGAAGATCGGGCGGCCTTTGAGCGAAGGATGCCCGGCGCGGTAACGGTCTGACACGTCGCCGGGGGTATCGAGGACGAAGTAGATTTTCCCGCGCGCCTGCTCCAGCGTCGGCCAGCCCTTGGTCGTGACGGCTTCACGCAAGGTCTTCGCATTGCCGCGTACGTCATCGGGCGCGATGATCCGGTCGGGCGTCAGCACGTCGCGGATTTCCGCATCCAGCGCGTCGAGCAGCGGCGCGGTCAGCGGCAGCGGATCGGTGACGCCGGGCTTGTTGATCGGCCGGTCGGCGGCGTTGATCGTCACCATGATCGGCACGTGGTGCGGATGCGCGCGCGACCAGGCGTCGATCTGGCCGATGCACTGCTTGAAGGTGCCGCAGGAGCGGTAGTCGACTTCGGGAATGTGAAAGACCTTGAAGCCGGGCTTCAGCATGGCGGCCTCGTCGAAGCCGGTCTGCTCGCCCGCCGCCTTGGCCAACGCCTCGCCCTTGGGATGGGCGAAGCGCCCGCCTTCGGGATCGGCGAAGATGTCGATCTCCAACTGGCGGACGCCCTGGTCGAGCTGCTGTGCGAGCGTCAGGTGATCGTAATCCAGCGCGGCGGCGAGCTTCGGGTCACGCCGCTCCAGTTCGGCGAAGACCGCAGGCGCGATCCGCTTCTTATAGCTGTTGTGCGATCCGACGACCTGGATGTCGTTCATCCGCAAGCCTGCTTGCGGCGCCGGAGCGGCGGCGGTCGCAAGGACCGCCGCCAGGGTGAGGAAAGCCTTCATCAGAACTCCGCCCGGATGCCGAACAGGATCGTCCGGCCGTAATAGTTGATCTCGCCGAAGCGCAGAGCATTGTCGTTATAGGTATCCTGATGCGCGCCCGCGATGTTGATTGCCTCCAGGCTGAGCGTCAGATTGTCGGCGGCGCGCACCGAGAGCTGGCCGTCGAGCGAACCGAAGGCGGCGACGTAAGTGGGTGCCTGCACCGTGCTGCCCGTGCTCGACAGATATTTGTCGCGCCAGACATAGGAGAGGCGCGCCGACAGCGGCCCCTTGTCGTAGAAGCCGACCAGGTTGAAGCTGTTCTTCGACAGGCCGATCAGCTGGTCCTTGATGGTGCGCGACCCCGCCGTGTAATCGGCCTTCACCTCGGTATGGGTGTAGCTGCCCTGCACACCGAAGCCGTCGAACGGTTCGGGCAGGAAGGTGAAGACCTGGCTGTATGCCGCTTCCGCACCGTAGACCTTGGCATTGCCGCCATTGACCGAGCTGGACAGGCGGACGGTGCCGCGACCCGGAATAGTGATCTCGGTATTCGACTGGGTGATGTAATTGTCCATCGCCTTGTAGAAGACCGCACCCGACAGCATGCCCGAGGGCGCGAAATACCATTCCAGCGACCCGTCGAACTGGGTGGCGAGGAACGGCACCAGCTGCGGGTTGCCGCCGCTGGCGGTCGGCGCGTCGGTCGACACGGTGATGCGCGGCGCGGTGTCGGTGACGTTGGGACGGGTCAGCACCCGGCTGGCGGCCAGGCGACCGACGAGCGACGGCGACAGGTCGGCGCGCAGGTTGAAGCTGGGCAGGACGTTGTTGAACGTCTTGGGGTAGCTGACCGGGGTAGCGAGATTGCCGCTGGTCAGCGTGCCGCTGGCCACCTGATCGGTGTGGACATAGCGGACACCCAGATTGCCGGTGACGGGCACCGCGCCTGCGTCGAACTGGTAATCGGCGCGGACATAGGCCGCCGCGATCTTTTCCGACACGACGAAGGATGAACGGCGGTCGCCATTGGTGATCGGCTGCGCCTGGATGGCGGGGGTGAAGAAATTGCCGACATAGGCCTGGCTGACGGGCACCAGCCAGTTGCGGAAGCCGTTGCCCGACACGCCGGACAGGAAGTCGTCATAGGGAAGCTGCTGATACGCGCCCGCGCCCAGGTTGGTCAGCGGCTGGTTGGTCGCGGTGTCGATCAGGTAATCGCGGCGGAAATAGTCGCGCTTGCGCCAGTGATATTCGCCGCCCGCCTGCAGCTTCGACAGGAAACCGTCGAAATCATGACCGACATCGAGGCGCGAATAGAAGTCCCAGTCCTTGCTGTCCTTCGGCGCGATGTTGAACTGGAAGAGCTTGTAATTGGCCGGGTTGGTGACATCGACCGGCGTGGTGAAGGTCGGCACCGACTGGTAACCGGCGCTCGCGTCATAGGTCAGCGGCGCGACGAAATAGGCGCGGCTGCGCACCGTGCCGGTGCGGTAATCGGGGTGATAGCTGTGCGCCGCCGACCAGTTGACGTTGGCGGCGACATGCCAGCGATCGGGGTTCCACGTCTGCTTCAGCCCGACGGTCAGCAGGTCGTGGCGGTTGAGGCTGTATTCGCGCGTGCCCATGAAGCGGACATTGTTGATCGTCGCCTTGGTGATCGTATCGCCGACGACCGTATAGCCCGGCTGGATCTGTGCCGGGGGGCCGCCCGCCGTGCCGCCGTCATCGGGATAGATGTCGAGGCCGAACTCGTCATAGGCGACGTCCAGGCGCGTCGCGACCATGTCGAGCGTCGTCTGGAGCTCGGGCGTCGGCTGCCACTGGGCAGAGACGATGCCCGAGATGCGCTTGCGATCCTCGGTCTCGACGGTCGGACGGGTCCGGGTCGGCGAGTAGAGACCGGCGGGAATGCCGCCCTTGTTGGCCGCCGTGTAGCGGTCGGTCAGCCAGCCGAAATTCATGAAGCGGTCGTTGCGGACCGTCTTGCCCCAGTACTGCGCGCCCGCGAGGATGCCGAAGGTGCCGTCGCCGTTCTTCGCGCTGGTCAGCACGGTGACGTTGGGGCGGACATCCTTGGTCTGGGTCGTATAGGTGCCGCGAATGTTGACGGTCGTCTTGTTGCCGACCTCCAGCGGGCGGAAGGTCTTCACGTCGATATTGCCGCCCAGCGCGCCCTCGCTCATGTCGGCGGTCGGCGTCTTCACCACGTCGATGCTGGAGGTGAACTCGGCGGGCAGCATCTCGAAGCGGAACTGACGCCCGGCGGCACCGCCATTTTCGATCAGGTCGTTCAGCGCGACGGTGCGGCCGTTCATCAGCGTGTTCTGGAACTGCGGCCCCAGGCCACGGACGCTGACATACAGGCCCTCGCCGCGCGGGCGGGTGATCGCCACGCCGGGGACGAGCTGCAATGCTTCGGCGACGTTCTGGGTCGGGAACTTGCCGATATCGGTCGAGCTGATCGAGTCGACACCATAAGCGGCACGGCGCTTGGTCTCGATGCCTGCCGCCAGGCTGCGCGCATAGGTGCCGTTGACGACGATATCCTCGCCCACGGCGTCGGCATCGGTCGCCTGCGCGGCCTGCGGCGCGGCGGCGGCGGTGCCTGCGCTGTCCTGCGCATGGGCGGCGAGCGGGCCCGTCACCAGAATAAGCGAAACCGATGCCTTCAGCAGGCCGCGAAACGTCAGCATGTCTTGATCCCCCATCGGCTGTCTTGCCGGTTCGGCGGGGGCGTTAGGATCGGTCGGTGTCAGCTTGGCGTAAAATTGATGACGACTGTGTGAAACAGGCTGAACGGGTCAGAAAGTCATCAGAATGATGCGGGAATGGTGAATGATGATCCGAACGGCTTGATTCCTCCCCGGCAAGGGGAGGAATTTCCGCGTCAGTCCACTCTCGCCTGCGGCATGGTCTGGGTGCCGGTCACCTGCGGGCTCAATCGGCCGATGGTACGCGCGGTGCGTTCGGGATCGCGGAGCAGGACGCGGCCCGATTTCCACATCAGGTCGCCGTCGCGCCGCGCCTGCTGGATCATCCGGTTGACGTGCACCGGGGTCAGGCCCAGCGCATCGGCCAGCATTTCCTGGGTCAGCGGCATCTCGAAACTGCCGCCCACGGTCAGCCCGGCGAGCGACAGCCGCTCATAGATTTCGAGCAGGAAATCGCTGATCCGCTCCTGCGCGTTCAGTCGGCCGAGCTGGACGACATGGCCCAGCAGATAGGCCTCGTCCAGCGCCTCGCCGACGGCATAGGCCTGGGCCAGTCCCGATCCTGTCGGGGCGGTGGGGGCGGGGCAGGCGACGCATTCGGTGATGGCCACCACCGTCGCGGAGGCGATGGGGTGCGCATGATGCGTCGAACCGATGACGTCGCCCGGCAGGTAGAAGCTCATGAACTGCCGCCGCCCGTCGGGCAGGATCCGCACCCGCGCGGCCCAGCCCTGCAACAGCAGCAGCGGGTCGGCCACCGGACGGCCGATCGTCTGGAAGGTGTGGCGCACCGGATACGTCAGTGCCCGGTCGGCGGCGGCGTCGAGCAGCGTGAGGTCCGCGTCGGCCAGCGGCGTCAGCGCGGTCAACCGACGGATCGCGGCGGCGGCAATCCCCTCAGACGCGGCGGCCGAGGACGGGGAGGACGACAGGGCGGCGGAGGAAGAGGTCATGCGCATCCTTTGTCGGGGATCAAGGCGCCGATCGCGCGGATGATGCGATCGGGCTGGAACGGCTTGGCGACGATCGAGGCCGATCGATAGGGGGCGGGCAGCGCCCATTCGTCATAGCCGGTCAGGAAGGTCCAGGGCACGTCGCGCGCCGACAGGCAGTCGGCGATTTCGAAAGCGCGTTCGCCCGCCAGATTGACGTCGAGCACCGCCGCGTCGAGCGGCTGGTTCTCGGCAAGGTCGAGCCCCTGTTCCAGCGTGGCGACGGGGCCGACCACGATGGCATCGGCGGCGCGCAGCGCGCGCTCCAGGTCGCGGGCAATGAAATACTCGTCCTCGACCACGAGGATACGCTTGTCGGCCAGCGGCGATCGGCGGTTCATCCCTCGGTGCTCCGGTTCAACGCGTCGGCGTCATCTGCAGCCCATGGTAGCGTTATCACACATAGGACGCCGCCACCGCGAAATTCCAGTCTGGTCCGTGCGCCCAGCCCATAAGGCAAGGCCTCGCGGATCAACTCGGTCCCGAATCCCTGACGTACAGGCGGGACCGGCATTGCTGGTACACCCGTTTCATCCCATTTTACAATCAGTTCGCATTCGCTATTTGATTTAAGTTCGATCGCCCACGCGATCGACAACCGTCCGGCGGGATGGCGCAGCGCCCCATATTTCAGGGCATTGGTGGTCAGTTCGTGGATCGCCAGACCCATGGTTTCTGCCGTATCCGCGGGCAGCGAGATGTCCGGCCCTTCGATCGACAGCCGGTCATCCTCGATAGCGCCCACACCCAATAGCTCGTCGCGGATCAGGTTTTCCAAGTCCACGCGGCCCGACCGTGTCTGGGTCGCGACCACCTGGGTACGCGCCAGCGAGTCGAGCCGTCCGCGGAAATGATCCGAAATCTCGTCGATCGGCCCGCCGCTCTCGACGGTGCGCGTGAAGATCGAACGGACGATGGTCAGGATGTTGCGGACCCGGTGCTGCAACTCGGCGACCAGCGTCTCCTGCCGCTCGCGAAGACGGCGCAGCGTGTCGATATCGGTCGAGGTGCCGAACCATTCGACGATGGTGCCGTGATCGTCGCGCACCGGCGTCGCGCGTGTCTTGAACCAGCGATATCGGCCGGTCTGGCCATGGCGCAACCGCCCCTCCATCGCCAGCTCGCCATGCTCGCCCGCGCCGTTCCAGAAACGCCGCGCGGCATCGCGGTCGTCGGGATGGACGGCAGCCAGCCAGCCATGGCCCAGGCTTTCCTCGACGCTGAGCCCCGTCATGGCGACCCATTGCGGGCTGACCCAGGTCCATTGCCCGTCGCGCGTCGCCGTCCAGACCAGTTGCGGAATACCCTCGATCAGGCTCAGCAACCGCCGCTGGCTGGCGCGCGAGGCCACTTCGGCCCGCTTGCGCAACAGGGCCTGGACGATGGCGGGGGCCAGTTCCTCGGCGATGGCGCGTTCGCGCTCGGTAAAGCCGGTGGGATGGTTGCCCAGGGCGAACATCGCGAAGGTCTCGCCATCGCGGCGCAGTGGCACGCCCAGGAAGTTGCGCAACATGGGATGACCCTCCGGCGTGCCCACCCGGTCGGGGTGGTTGGCGGGGTCGTTCACGATCATGCTGCGATCCTGAAGGATCACTTGGCCGAAAATGCCGTGGATCTTCATGCCGTTGGGCAGCTGGCGCTGGCTGAAGTCGGGATCGTCGCCCGCATAGGCGGCCCAGCCGCGCTCGCTGATCGCGATATGATCCAGCCGGTCGTGCGAGTCCCGCCGCTCGCCGAAAAAGCTGAACGCCGCGCCGGTCAGGTCCTCGGCCACCGCCAGGCACAGCTGGCCCAACTCCTCTTCGGTCGAGGCGCGCAGCGCTTCCTGCAGGATGCGGTTGATCCCCGCCAGCACATGCGAGTCATGCGGCAGCGGCCCCCTGGGGGGAGCGGACAAGGGCGTTTGCCCATGAAGGGAGGCGAGTTCAGTCATGCGCGAAATGGTCCGATCGGCGTCAACGATCCCGGCCGGTGCGGGCTCCCCGATACACACGATTTCGGATCAACTGGCAAATGTCCGGGATGGACCGAATGGAATAGCGGAACCCTCAGCCTCTCGCCTGACCGGCGGCGGGGGGTTATGAGCATGCCCCATGTCCCGGTCCTCTTTCACGCTGTCCTGTCACGCGCCCTCCGCTGTCCTGCGCTTCCTCGTCCTGGCCTGCATCATGGTCGGGCTGGTCGGAACGGGCATGCCGGTGTCGGCGCAGGGCAATCCTGCGGCGGCCTCCGCCACCCGTATCGCCGAGGCCGAGGCGGAGGTGCGCGCGGTCGACCGGGCGCTCGACTCCAAGGTCGATGATGACGACCGGCGCGAACTGCGCGACCGGGCGCAGGGCGCCAAGGACTCGACCGACCAGGCGGTGTCCGACCTGACCGAGCAGCTGGCGCTGGTGAATGCGCGGATCACCGGGCTGGGCACGCCGACGCCGGGCGAGGCGGAGGCCCCCGAGCTGGTCGCGCAGCGCAAGGCGCTGTCGCTGCTGCGTTCGACCATCGACGCGGCGATCAAGCGCGGGCGGCTGGCAGGGGTCGAGGCGGGGCAGCTGGTCGACGAGATCGATCAGAGCAAGGCCGCGCAGTTCAACGAGAAATTGTCGTCCAAGGCGCCGTCGCCGCTGAGCCCCGCCTTCTGGACCATCGTGCTGGAACAGGCCCCGCGCGACTGGCGGCGGGTCGGGCTGTTCCTGAAACAGGGCGGCGAACAGATCGCGCAGCAATGGCGCGGCGGCATCCCGTGGCAGGCGCTGCTGGGCTTTGCCCTGGCGGTCATGCTGATCGGCCCGGTACGGCTGGGCGGACACCGGCTGGCGCAACGCCGTCTGATCGCCGAGGCGCCGCCCAGCCGGGTGCGGCGCTCGGCCTATACCTTCTGGCGGGTGGCGGTGGGCACGCTCTGCCCGCTCGCCGCCGCCTTCATCTTTGTCCAGGGGCTGCGCTGGGCAGGGTTGCTGCCACAGCGTTGGACGAGTTTCCTCGACGGTTTCGTCTTCGCCTCGGGCGTGGCGGGATTCACCGCGGCGGTGACCGGCGCGGTCCTGATGCGCAGCCAGCCCTCGTGGCGGATCGCGCCGCTCGACAATGAAACGGCGCAGCGGCTGCGGCCCCTGTCCTGGGGCCTGACCCTGCTGACCTTCATCACCACGATGGTGATGTCGTTCGAGGGCGCGATCGGCAGCAGCCGCAGCGCGGTGATCGCCAGCCAGGCGGTCGAGGCGCTGCTTCACCTGTTGCTGATCGTCGCGACCCTGGTGGTGCTGGGCCAGTTGCGCGCCCGCCGCATCGCGCAGGAGGATGCCGCGACCCATGCCGGGGTCAGTGCGGGACTGAGTGTCGCGACGCTCGTCGCCTGGATCGCGGTCGGGGTGGCCGGGCTGGCGCTGCTGGTCGGCTATATCTGGTTCAGCTGGTTCGTCGCGCTGATGATCGGGTGGACCGTGCTGCTCGGCTCGGCGCTCTATCTGATGCTGGTGGCCGCCGATGATATCGCGACCTCGGTCTTCGTGCGCGACAGCAAGGTCGGCGTAACCCTGACCCGCGCGCTGGGCGTACGCGGCAGCATGATCGACCAGTTCGGGTTGGTCCTGTCGGGCATGATCCGGCTGGTCCTGGTGCTGCTGACGCTGGGCGTGCTGCTCCAGCCGTTCGGGGCGAGCGGCGATCCGGGGGCGGTGTTCGACCAGATCACCAGCGTCGCCGACGGGGTCAAGATCGGCAATGTCTGGATCTCGCCCGGTGCGATCCTGCGCGGGCTGGTGGTGCTGTTCGTCGGGCTGGGGCTGGTGCGCCTGTTCATGCGCTGGCTGGAGCAACGCTATCTGCCCGCGACCGACCTGGACGGGTCGGGGCGTAACTCGGTCAGCCTGGTCGCGCGTTATATCGGCATCGCGCTGGCGGTGATCTGGGCACTGGCGTCGCTGGGCATCGGGGTGGAGCGGATCGCGCTTCTGCTGTCCGCCTTGTCGGTCGGCATCGGCTTCGGCCTTCAGGCGATCACCCAGAATTTCGTCTCCGGCCTGATCCTGCTGGCCGAGCGGCCGATCAAGATCGGCGACCTGATCCGGGTCGGCACTGACGAGGGCGACGTCAAGCGGATCAGCGTGCGCTCGACCGAGATCGAACTGGCCGACCATTCGACGCTGATCGTCCCCAATTCCGAACTGATCACCAAATCGGTGCTCAACAAGACGCTCGCCGGGCCGCTGGGGCGCGTCCAGATCCAGTTCTCGGTCCCGATCGAGACGGATGCGGATATGGTCCGGGGCATCGTGCTCGACTGTTTCACCGCCGAGGAGGCGGTGCTGGCCGATCCGGCGCCCAAGGCGTTCATCGACTCGATCGTCGACGGGCGCATTCATTTCAACTGCTTTGCCCATGTCGAAAGCCCGCGCGCGGCCTATGGCACGCGCAGCGCGGTGCTGTTCGCGTTGCTTTCAGCGCTCCGGGACAAGGATATCGAGATCGGCACCCTGCCGCAGAAGATGGAACTGGTGCGCCATGGCGGGACGGCCAGCCCGGCCGCGCCTGCGCCGCCAGGCCAAGATGAAACCAAGATGAAATGAACAAGTTGGCATTGGTCATAAAAAGGTAACACCAGCTTCTTCGAGCATCCCTATCCGCGCGGCCAGCGACGACCGGAAGGTCGATCGGGGGATAGGGATAATAACCACCATGAACACCAATTTCGTTCGCGCCGCGCTGCTGGGCGGTTCCGCGCTTCTGGCACTCGCCGCCACGCCTGCTTTCGCCGCCGACACTAAGCCTGCCGCCGATCCGGCCCCCGCCGCCGCGGCGACCGATCCCGCCACCGATTCGGGTGAGCTGAAGGACATCGTCGTCACCGCGACCAAGCGCGAGACCAGCCTTCAGAAGACGCCGATCGCCATCTCGGTCATCGACCCGACCGTGCTGAAGGACCGCCACGTCCAGAGCCTGCTCGACCTGGCCGACGGCACCGTGCCGTCGCTCCGCGTCGCCACCTTCGAGGCGCGCCAGTCGGCGCTGACCGTCGGTATCCGCGGCATCGTGCCGTTCGACCAGAACCAGACCGCGCGCGACACCGGCGTCGGCGTCTATTTCGACGGCGTGTATCTGGGCCGTTCGCAGGGCCTGAACGCCGCGCTGTTCGACATCGAGCGCGTCGAAGTGCTGCGCGGGCCGCAGGGCACGCTGTTCGGCCGCAACACCGAGGGCGGCGCGCTGTCGATCGTCACCGCCAGGCCGACCGGCAAGTTCGGCGGCTCGCTGACCGCGGGCTTCGGCAATTACGGTGCGTACAACACCGCCGCGCACGTCAATCTGCCCGAGTTCAACAATATCTCGATCAAGCTGGACGGCGTGATCCAGCACCAGAACCCGTTCGTGAAGAACCCGCTGCCGGGCAGCGTGGGCTGGGGCGCGTACAACCGCGTGGGCGGCCATGTCGCCGCCGTGTGGAAGCCGGTCGACGGCTTCTCGGCCGAACTGTCCTATGACCAGGCCAAGGACGAGAACTCGCCCTTCTACAGCCAGCTGCTGAACTACAACCCGCGCGGCCTGCCGGTCGCGACCATCGCGCAGATCAACGCCAATGGCGGCAAGCTGCCCTCCGGCACCATCGCGCCGCTGTCGCCTCTGGTCGTCGTGTCGGGCGACGATCGCATGAAGACCGCCGATATCGGCGTGCCGCAGCAGTACAGCGTCGACCGTACCCACGGCTTCTCGGCCAAGCTGAACTATGACGTGGCGCCGGGCCTGGAGCTGCGCTCGATCACCGCATGGCGCGGCGTGTCGACCGACCAGTGGGACAATTCGGGCGGTGCGCACCGCACCGTGTTCCTGCCCAACGGCAAGTTCAGCCGCTACAGCCTGTCCTTCATGCAGCAGCACCAGTTCAGCCAGGAATTCCAGGCGGTCGGCAGCCTGCCGCAGCTCGATTACGTGGCAGGCCTGTTCTACTTCACCGAAAACGCCCGCGAGCAGGCGGCGACCCCGTCGACCAACCAGTGGAATGCGGACGGCACCGGCTACACCATCCTGTCGCAGACCGCGCTGGGCACCATCGGTTCGGGCAACCAGGGCTGGGCGCCGGGTTCGTTCTTCTTCCAGCGCGGCAGCTTCGCCCGCGCCTATAGCTATGCGGCCTTCGCGCAGGCGACCTATACCCCGGCGGGCTTCGACGCCTTCCACCTGACGCTGGGCGGCCGCTACACCCACGACAAGCGCAACGGCACGCTGTACCTGGTGCAGGGCAAGTCGACCAACTTCCCCTTCACCTTCGACAACAGCCGGTTCGATCCAATGGTGACGGCGGCGTTCGACGCGACCGACACGGTCCATCTCTATGCGAAATATTCGACCGGCTACCGCGCGGGCGGTGCCAATGACCGGTCGCAGACCTTCGCCTCGTTCGGCGCCGAAGCGGTCAAGTCCTATGAGATCGGGTCGAAGATGGACCTGTTCGACAAGCGTGTCCGCCTGAACCTGGCGGGCTATATCATGGACCGCACCGGCACCCAGATCGACTTCGACAATGTCGACACCAACCCGGCCAGCCCGACCTACAACCTGCACACCGAGGAAACCCGCAACGCGCCGGGCACGTCCAAGATTCGCGGGGTCGAGGCCGACATCACGACCAGCCCGATCGAGGGGATGACGGTCGGCGCCTCCTATGCCTACACCTATACCAACGTGCCGCTGACGCCGAACCCGTTCCTGGGCAACGCGCTGACCCAGGTGTTCGTGGTCTATACGCCGCGCAACGCCGCCTCGGCCTATGCCGATTACGAAGTGCCGCTGGCAGGTTCGGAGGCCAAGGTCCGTTTCCACCTGGACGCCAACTATGCCGACCCGGCCTACAGCTTCCAGAACGAGACGACGCGCACCGACAAGACCTTCGTGATGAACGGCCGCATCGCGCTGGCCGACCTGCCGCTGACCGAGGGCGGCACGAAGATGACCCTGTCGCTGTGGAGCCGCAATCTGCTCAACAACAGCTTCGTCTATCGCCGCTCTGCCGCCAATGCCGCGACGCTGGGCGACTATGGCAACTTCAACCCGCCGCGCACCATCGGCCTGGAGGGCACGGTTCGCTTCTGATCCCGACCCGGATACCCAACTTCAGGGCCGCCCTTCGGGGTGGCCCTTTTTTGTTTATCGTTCCTCCCCTGCAAGGGGAGGTGGCAGGCCGAAGGCCTGACGGAGGGGTATCACGGCGGGCGAGGATGGGCGCATCTCACCATCGGTGATGCCCCTCCACCATGCCGCACACCCTCCCCTTGCAGGGGAGGAACGACTTTGCGCTATCGGCCGGGCAGGATCAGCGACACCACCAGCCCCGGCGCGGCATCGCCCAGTTCCAGCCGCCCGCGATGCAGCCGTGCGATCGCTTCGACCAGCGGCAGGCCCAGGCCATGGCCCCCCGTCGCCCCCCGCGCGGTGTCGAGCCGTCCGAAGCGGCGCAGCGCATGGGCGCGATCCTCGGCCGCGATGCCGGGGCCGTTATCCGTGACGCTCAAGGTCACGCCCTCTTCGCCAGCGTCGAGCGAAATGGTGATCCTGTCGCCGCCATATTTGATCGCATTGCCGATCAGGTTGACCAGCACCTGGGTCAGCAACTGCCGATCCCCGACGAAATCCGGGAGCGCGGCATGGATTGCGATGCTCAGGGAATGGCCCGCATCCTCGGCGACGGGAATCATCATCGCGCCCGTGTCGCGGACCAGCGCGGACAGGTCGAAGGGGGCGAAGCCCGCCTGACGGTGCCCCGCCTCGATCTCGGCGATGCGGAGCAGGGCGGCGAACATGGCGAGCAGCGCGTCGCACTGGGCCAGCGCGGTGCCGGCGCGCTCGGCCTGGGCGGGGTCGCGGGCGTCCTCGACCATGCGTGCCAGCTGGCCGCGCAGCCGCGACAGGGGCGTGCGCAGGTCATGCGCTATGTCGTTCGACTGGCTGCGCATCGCGTCCATCAGCTCGGCGATGCGATCGAGCATACGGTTGAAGGCGGCGGCCTGGCGGTCGAACTCGTCGCCCGATCCGGTCACCGGCACGCGGTGACGGATATTGCCTGCGATGATCGCCTCTACCGTGGCGCGCTGGTCGGCGATGCGGCGGCCGACCAGCATCGAAAAGGCGATGACGCCGCCGACCACGATCAGGATGATCGAGCCGAACCCGGTCAGATAGATGCGCGTCCGCATCGCGCGGTGGCTGTCGAACGGTTCGGTCTCCGCCACCACCGCCAGCCGCCGCCCTTCGCCCGCATCGCGAACCAGCGCGCGGCCATGCGACAGGCCGATGATCCCGTCGCGCTGGCGCAGGTCCGACCGGCCCATCGGCAGGGTGGAGCGCGGGGCGATATTGCCGCCCAGCCGCCGTCCGTCCGCCCCCAGCAGCAACAGGCCGATATCGCCGGTATCGCGCTGCCCCGACAGGGTGGCGATCCGCGCGAGCAGCAGCGGGGTGGGGAGCCGCTTCTCGCCCGCGTCCCGCTCCAGCACCAGATCGGCGATCGCCTCGATCCGGCGATCGACCGCGCGTGCGACCGTCACCCGGTTGGCGGCCAGGATCGAGATGCCGGTGGCGACCGTGGCGATCAGGAACAGGGCCAGGACGGCGATGGTCAGCCCGCGTAGCGACAGACGACGGATCGCGCGCTTGATCATGGTTTCAGCGAATAGCCGATCCCGCGCACCGTTTCGATGGGATCCTCGCCGCCATTCTCGGTCAGCTTGATGCGCAGGCGCCGGATATAGACGTCGACGATATTGGTCTCCGGCTCGAAATCATAACCCCAGACCCGCTCGATCAGCATGGCGCGGGTCAGCACCTCGCCCGCATGGCGTGCCAGTTCGGCCAACAGCTTCAGCTCCAGATTGGCCAGCGTGATCGGCTGCCCACCGCGCCAGGCGCGAAAGCTGGTCGGGCTGACCACGATGTCGCCTGCGCGGATGGTGTCGGTTTCGCTGACCGTCCAGCGGCGGCCCCGGATCACCGCCTGGATGCGCGCGACCAGTTCCTGCGGCTCGACCGGCTTGACGACATAATCGTCCGCGCCCGCTTCCAGCCCGTCGACCTTGTCCGTCGCCATGGACAGCGCGGTCAGCATGACGACGGGCAGGGTGATCCCGCGCGCGCGCAGCGTCTCGACCACCGACAGCCCGTCGAGGCGCGGCATCATCCGGTCGAGGATCACCGCGTCATATTGCTCGCGGTCGATCACGGCGAGTGCGAAGCGGCCATCGATGACATGTTCGACCCGGTGCCCCAGCCCCATCAGGTCGGCGGCGAGGCCATGGGCATAGGTGGCGTCGTCCTCGACCAGAAGCAAATGCAGGCTCATCGTCACTTTCCAAACCGTCTTCGCCTTCGCCCTACCGGGCAAAAGCGCGGTGGCAAGTCCTGCCCTGCCGATCCTAGCCCACCAATTTCACTGGGCCAGCGGAGCCAACCGCTCGCCGAACAGCCGCACGAAACGGTCGAGCGGACAGGGCGCATGGGTGGGACAGCCGCGCACCGTCACGGACCGTGTCGAGACGGCGGCGGCATGGGCGCGGATCCCTTCGGGCGACTGGGTGCGATAATGGACGGTGACGAAGGCCCGGCCCTTCGCATCATGCCAGCGCTCGATCAGGATCGCTCCGCCCGGCGCGGCATCGTTCACGGCATAGCCCGGCGCGACCAGATCGAAGCCGAGCAGGGCGGCCAGCGCGGTGACATTGGTGTCGTGCCCGACCAGCATGTCCAGCTTCGCACCGTCCTTCGCGGTCAGCGCGTCGATCATGTGCCGCCCGAACGCCGCCGACTGGTGCGCGGCCATATAGGGCGAGCGCGAATAGACGTCGAACAGCGCGGCATGGACCGTGCCCAGCCGTGCCAGTATCTTACCGTCGACCGGCACGCCGCCGACCGAGGGCGACAGCCCTTCGGCATATTGCAGCAGCAGCACCTGCGCGGTGCCCGAGGCGGTGCGGATCGGCCCGGTGAGGTCGATGCCATGGCCATCGGCCGAAGGCGTCAGCCGTGCCGGGCCTGCCGGATCGCAGCCCTTGGCATCGCCGCAGCCCAGCACCCGGTCCAGCAGCCGAAGTGCCGGACGGTAGCGCGCGACCAACGCGTCCATGCCGCCGGTGAAGCGATTGATATCCGCCACCGCCGCGTCGGCATCGAAACGGGTGGCACGGGCGCGCAGCGGCTCGAACAGGGGATCGACCTGGCCCATCGGACTATGCGCGACGGGCAAAGCGCAACCCGGGGTCAGCGCCTTGGCATAGGCCTCCCCGCTGGCGATCGTGCGGGACGAGCTGTTGGTGCGGATGCGGATGCTGCCCGGCGCGGGGCAGCCCTGCGGCAACAGGCCGCGCGCGATCCAGGCGGCGCGATCGGCCCGCGCCTCGGCGGCCAGCGCCTCGGCCCCGCGCGGGGTCAGCTCGCTTTCGGGCGTCGTCCAGACCGGCCAGGGCTTGGCGGTGCGCGTGCCGTGCGGCACCTCGCCGTCCAGCGGCGCGCGGACGCCATGCCGCATCAGCACCACCACCCGGTCGAGCGTCAGCCCCTTTGGGGCAGGGACATCCTGCGCCGCGACCGGCACGGCCAGCATGGACAGGGCATAGAGGGCGAGCGGCGCGATCAGGCGGCGGGAAAGGACGGTCATCGCGCGGCTTTGGACCGATTTCGGGTCAGGACTGTGACATTGGCCACGGCTTCGCGAGGCTGGGCCAGCGTCGTGGCAAGATTTTTTAGAAGTCATCAAAATTCGGTCAATAAGTCATCGCGCTGTCACATGCCATCCCTAGCGGGGCCGTCGAAGGCGTCCTGGGGGGCGTCGCCATCAAATTGATCCAGGGGAAATTCCATGACCGCTTCGGCCAAGCGGGCGCATGTCGTGCGCCTGTTGTGCGGCACCGCCGCGACCTTCCTGATTGCCGCGCCGGCTTTCGCCGCCGATCCGATCGTCGCGCCGGACGAACCGGCGGTCGCGGCCGCCGATCCACAGGTCGGTGAGGACGTGGTGGTCAAGGGGCATCGCCAGGCGGTGGTCGATGCGCAGGACGAACAGCTGCGCAGCCAGTCGCTGGCCACCGTCGTCTCGGGCGAGGAACTGCGCCTTCAGCCGCAGCAGAACCTGGCCGACCTGCTGACCCGCCTGCCGGGCATCAGCTCCTCGGTCGACCAGTCGCGCAACGCGGCGGCGACCGGCGAGGCGCAATATGTCTCGATCCGTGGCCTCGACACTTCGTACAACGCCTATTCGCTGGACGGCGTGCGCTTGGCACAGACCGATGCGCGCACCCGCGCCATCTCGATGAACCTTTTGTCGCCCTTCTCGCTCCAGACGGTGCGCGTCGACAAGGCGCCGACCGCCAAGTACGACGGCGACGCGATCGCGGGCATCATCGACATGGTGCCGATCACCGCCTTCGACCTGCCCAACCACCGCACCCAGATCCGCCTTCAGGGCCAGCTGGCGGGCCGTGCCGATGCGCGTCGCCAGGACCCCTGGGGCGGCACCGCACAGGTCGAGACCGCCCAACGCTTCGGCGATTTCGGCGTCTATGCCTCGGCCTATTATGGCCTGAAGCATGTGCTGGGCGAGTCGACGGCCGTGCAGCATGACTGGGAGAAGTATAACAACAACATCTCCGGCATGATCCGCGACAATCTCGACAATCTGTTCGCGCGCGGTGCCCAGTGGCAGTCGTTCCGGAACCGCATCGAGCGGATGGGCGGCACGCTGAACCTCGACTGGAAGGGCGAGGGCACCGACCTGTACCTGCACTCCACCTATGGCCGGTACAATCTGAAGAGCTGGATGGACCAGACCGCGCTGCGCCAGACCAGCCTGGCGCCCGACCAGATCAACCCGAACCCCAACAAGGGCTCGTATGACGCCGCCGGCTATCGCGCCGATTACGGCCTGACCGCGACGCATTATTTCCGCACCGAGCACAGCAACCAGGAGCTGGTGACGTCGAAGCTGGGCGGCCAGACCCGCTCGGGCGACTTCACCTTCGACTATCACGGCGCCTATTCGCGCGGGTCGCAGGACTATCCGCTGCGTATCCAGTCGGGCTTTGCGGGCCGTCCCTATATCGGCACCGCCGATAACACGGGCACGGCGGCCTATCGCATGGTCACCTCGATCGGCCAGCGCACCTTCCCGCAGGTCGTCCTGACCGACGCGGCGCGGGCGTACCTGACCGACCTCAGCAAGCTGCGCCAGTGGTACGTCACCCAGCAGTTCGAGAATACCTGGGAACGCCGCTTGGAGGGTCAGTTCGACACGACCTGGCACCATGCCGATCAGGGCCTCGTCTCGATCTCGGCGGGTGCCAAGGTCGAGGACGCCAAGCGCTATGCCAATGCGCTGGGTGACGACGGCGCGCTGCAATATACCTTCCCCAATGCGGACGGCAGCAACTCGCCGCGCTATGCCGCGACCGGCCCGGTCCTGACCTCGCTGCCCGGCCGTCTGCTCGGCGGGTTCATGAACAACGCCGCGCAGGTGCCGATCTTCCTGATCGACACCGACTATATCGAGAATCAGGTCCGCCAGCTCTCCAGCCCGAAGATCGCCGGACTGGACCCGGTGAAGCTGAAGGAAAACCGTCTCGACGGGCGCGAGAACCGGCTGTCGGGCTATGTCATGACGACGCTGCGGTTCGGCGACCTGGAGGTCGTGCCGGGCGTCCGCTACGAATATAACCGCTTCAAGGGCACCTATTTCCAGGAGCAGGGCAATAGCGGCGCGTTCGTGACCTCCGACCGCCATTACGACCAGTGGCTGCCGAGCGTCATCGCCAATTATCGCCCCAACGATGCGATGGTCATCCGTGCCTCGATCCGGAAGAGCTATTCGCGGCCCGCTTTCGACCTGCTGCTCGGGCCGACGCAGGTGACGCGCAACGACCTGGGCGAGGTGACGGGGGTGTTCATCCCCAATCCGAACCTCGATGCGCAGACCTCGTGGAATTACGACGCCTCGATCGAATATAAGGGCCAGGGCACCGACTTCTTCTCGATCAGCCCCTTCTACAAGGATCTGAATCACGTCCTGTTCGCGACCGGCACCACCAATGCCAGCGGCGACTATAACATCTGGGGCGCCCCCCAGTCGGAACAGCAGGGCGGGGTCGAGGTGTCGAAGCTGACCACCGACGCCACGGGCAAGATCTACGGCGTCGAACTGTTCGGCCGTTACTCGCTAAAGGGTCTGCCGGGGTTGCTCGACGGCCTGGGTCTCCAGGCCAATGTCACGGTGCAGCGCGCGCAGGCGCGGGTGTTCGTCAACGGCCAGATGCGCGACCAGCGCATGACCCAGGCACCGAAGATCATGTACAATGCCGCGCTGTTCTATGCCCATGGCCCGCTGTCGGCGGAATGGAACTACAATTATACCGGCGACCGGCTGTACGATCTGCGCTCCAGCCGTCCGGACACCTATATCCAGCCGACCACCATCTCGAACCTGATCGTCAACTATGTCCTGCCCTCGGGCCTGACGATCGGCGCGTCGGTGCAGAACCTGTTCGACGAACACAGCTATTGGGCGACGACCAGCGAGCGCAAGGCGTACCTCTCGAACGACCGCAAGGGCGGTTATGTCGAGACGGGGCGCATCTACATGCTCAACCTGACCTACGCCTTCTGATCCTACCCTCTCCCCGATCCGGTGCCCGCCCCCATGGGCGCCGGAGCGCACCTACGCCGGCGGCGCATCTTTGTGCCGTCGGCGATTTTGTGTGGGGTTCCTGACCACATGGTCACACGCTAGCATGATCCCGAAGAGAGGACCTGCCAGACATGATGAAACGCCAACGCCGCCAGCATGAGATCGTGGCGTATCTTGCCGAGGGCGGGTTCCACGGAATCGGCGAACTCGCCGAGGCGCTGTCGGTGTCCGAGGAGACGGTGCGGCGCGAGCTGCGGGTGCTCGAGGCATCGGGCGCGGTCGTGCGCGCGCATGGCGCGGTGCGGATCGCCAAGGTCGAGACCGAGGGCTCCTTCGCCACGCGCCTGCAACGCCATGCCGAGGCCAAGCAGCGGATCGCCGCCGCCGTCGCCGAGGTCGTCGCGGACGGGCAGACCATCTATATCGATGCCAGCACCACCGGCCATTATGTCGCGCGGGCGCTTCGGGATCATCAGAGGCTGACCGTGGTGACCAATGCGGTCGGCGTCGCCGCCGAGCTGGGCGGGCGCAACGACAATCGCATCATGCTGGCGGGCGGCGAGATGGATTACGAGTATCGCGCCTGTTTCGATGCCACCGCGCGCGAATATTTAAGCATGTTCACGCCCGCGCTGGCGATCTTGTCCGTCGAGTCGGTCAATCTCGACCATGGTTTCGCCGATTATCATGCGGGCGAGGCGGCCTTGTGCCGGATGATGATCGCCCGCTCGCGCCGCACGCTGATCGCGGCCGACCAGAGCAAGTTCGACCGGCCCGGCACCATCCAGGTGGCGGCGCTGGATGCGGTGGCGATGCTGGTGACCGATGCGCCCCTGTCGCCCGCTTATGCCGAGGCGCTGGCCGGGGTGGAGGTGGTCGTCGCCTGACCCCGCGGGATCAGCAGCGCGATCGTAGCGCCCGCGATTCCGAAACCGGCATGGATCAACCAGAAATGCGGTTGCTCCATGCGCGAATAGAGCGTGCCCAACTGCCCGACCACCAGATGCGCGACAAAGCCGTGGAGATAGAACAGCCCGGTCATCAGCCCGCGCCGTGACGGCGGCGCGGCGGCAGCGACGATCGCCAGCGCCGAGGGCCAGGACAGGACCACCCCGACCGACAGCAATGCGATGGCGCAGACCGGCGCGATCAGCCCGACCTGCGCTGCGCCCCCGGACAGCCCGGCAAGCAGGACATAGGCCATCGCCATCGCCATCCCTCCGGCGGCCAGCTTCATCGCCGGGCCCGGCTCACGCGGCAGGCGCGGCCAGAG
This sequence comes from Sphingomonas sp. Leaf257, assembly GCF_001422185.1. Classification (NCBI taxonomy): domain Bacteria; kingdom Pseudomonadati; phylum Pseudomonadota; class Alphaproteobacteria; order Sphingomonadales; family Sphingomonadaceae; genus Sphingomonas; species Sphingomonas sp. Leaf257. The sequence continues at coordinate 67,927 of NZ_LMMH01000032.1, read as the reverse complement.
GCGATAGGCGAGCAGCGCCAGCGCGATGGTGAACAGCCCGTCCGCCGCCGCCAGCCAGCTTGGCGGGACCGTCATGGTGCCCAGCGTCAGGTCGACGCGCTGTTCGGCCCAGAGCAGCACCATGTTGTTGAGTTGCTCATAGGCACAGAAGCACAATGTCACGGCAATGACCGCGAGGATCACGCGCGGCCAATCGGTGCGGCGATGGTCCGCCTCGCGCGCTTCGAGCAGGCGAACCGGCGGGGCGGTGCGCAGGGTCAGCATCGCCGCGATCATGCTGGCGGCCATGACGACGAAGGCGGCGGCAAATCCGAACCGCAACGCCAGCCAGCCGCCGATCAGCGGCCCCGACAGTGCGCCGCCGTTCAGGCACGCGAGATAGGCCGCATAGAGCCGCTCGCCCGCCGCGCGTCCTCGCAACACCCCAACCTCGGCGGCCAGATTGCCCTTGAGCAGTCCGATCCCGCCGATCAGCAGCGCCAGTCCCGGTAGCGCCCAGCTGCGGCTGGCCAGCGCGAGCAGTCCCAGCGTCATCAGCATGGCGCCGACATACATGGCGAACCGCCGCCGCCCGCTGCGATCCGCGATCCAGCCGCCCAGCGGCAGGACGAGATAGGTGAGCGCGCCGTACAGGCCGTAAAGCTGCGAGGCGAAGGCGATGTCGCCATGTGCACCGGTCACGCCCTCGATCCCGCGGCGCAAGGCGGACAGTCCGATCACCCCCTGGCCGTGGACCAGCAGGTCGGTGACCAGGAACAGGGTCAGTAGCGACTTCGCGCCCTGAATCGCACAACGCTCCCATCCCTCGACGCTGGCGAGCGTCCAGAAACCGGGGGCGGGCGGGGCGGTGTCCCTTTCGCGCATGATGCTGATGTCGGTCCGTCTTGGGGCTTGGGGAGGAAGCGACGGCTCCCTAGCGTCGGTATGTGACGGGTTCGCGGCGCTCGACAAAGCGGCCCGCGCACGGCACCACGGGGCCATGGACCTGTCCGCGATCGTCGCCGATATCGCCGCCGAAATGGCCGAAGCCCCCGACCGGGGCACGCCCGCCGATTATATCCCCGCGCTGTCGGACATCGACCCGCAGCGTTTCGGCATCGCCATCGTCGAGGCGGACGGCCAGTGCCATCTGGCGGGCGATGCCGAGGAGAGCTTCTCGATCCAGAGCATCTCCAAGGTCTTCGCGCTGACCCTGGCGCTGGGCGCGGTCGGCGACCAGCTGTGGCGGCGGGTGGGGCGCGAACCGTCGGGAACCGCGTTCAACTCGATCGTGCAGCTGGAAACCGAGCACGGCATCCCGCGCAATCCGTTCATCAATGCAGGTGCGATCGTCGTCGCCGATGTGATCCTGGGCAACCATGAACCTCGCGAGGCGATCGGCGAGTTGCTGCGCTTCGTGCGTGCGCTGGCGGGGGAGGACGACATCGTCATCGACGCCGCCGTGGCGCGAGGAGAGATGGAGACCGGCCACCGCAACCAGGCGCTGGCCCATTACATGCGCGCCTTCGGCAATCTGCATCACCCCGTCGAGCGCGTGCTGGGCGTCTATTTCCACTTCTGCGCGCTGGCCATGAGCTGTCGGCAGCTGGCGCTGGCGGGGCGTTACCTGATGGCGCGGGGCGTCAATCCGGGGGCGGGGCGCTCGGTCGTGTCACCGCAGCGCGCGCGGCGCATCAATGCGCTGATGATGAGCTGCGGCCATTATGACGGGTCGGGCGAGTTCGCCTTTCGCGTCGGCCTGCCGGGCAAGTCGGGGGTGGGCGGAGGCATATTGGCGATCGTGCCCGGCCGTGCCTCGATCGCCGTCTGGTCGCCCGGCCTTAACGCGCGCGGGAATTCACAGCTTGGTACGCTGGCGCTCGAACGGCTGGTGCAGCGGACGGGCTGGTCCGTGTTCGACCCGCAAGCCGGTTGACCGCCCGCAGGGGGGCAAAGGCCGCCTGCGCGCGCACCGACAGGATCAGGTTGAGCGCGACGCCCGCGATCGAGGCGGCACCGAACATGCGCACGATCCGCTCGCCCGTGACCGCCGTGCCGCAACCCGACAGCGCCACCAGCAGCACCGCGCCGCCGAGCAGCTTCAATCCGGTGCGCAGCCGTGCGTCATGCAGCGTCCCCGCCTCCTTGGCATGGCGATAGGACCCGGCGGCGAGCAGCCAGAAGCCGACGAAGCAAAGGGCGATCGTATCAAGCATGGGCAGGCTCCATGGTCCGGCGCGACCGGCCGGGGGTTTTGGGGGCGGGGCGGGCGCTGATCCGGGCGGCGGCGGCAAAGCCGATGCCGATGGCCAGACAGGACAGGTCGAAGGCGACGAACAGCTGGTCGCCGTCGAGCAGCGAAGGGACCAGCCAGCGCGCGGTGGTCAGCGCGTTGACCACGGGAATCGCGGTCCAGAAGGCGGCGGCGATGGCGAACAGCACGGTCCAGGCGCGGCGTGCGGGCAGGCCGAGCTGCGCCAGTGCCAGCAGGCCCCAAGTCCAGAACATCGCCGACACTTCCATATCCGCGCGACCCTCGAGCGTGGCGGGGATCAGCCGGTTGGCGAGCAGATAGGCGGCCATGCCCGCCGGAAAGGCGGCGATCACCGCGATGTTCAGCCGCTCGGCCAGCTTCAGGCCGAAAAAGGGCGCGGCACCCGGCTTGCGCCGCTTGGCGGTCCACAGCAGCAGGCCGGTGCCGACCATCGCCGCGCCGGTCAGCCCCATCACGAAATAGGCCCAGCGCAGTGCCGGTCCGGCGAAGGTGGCGAGGTGCAGGCCCAGCATGACGCCCGCCGTATCGATCGCGACGGCGGCATCGCCGCTGCGGCTGAGGAACCGGCCGGTCGCGCCGTCATAGGTGGCGATGGGGGTACGCGAATTGATCGCGCCGCGCTTGGCTTGGGCGATGGTGATACGCGCCGCCGCATCGCCGGGATTCTGGACGATGACGCGGGTGGCTGGCCCGCCCAGCCGCTGTTCGGCATCGCGCACCAGCGGCGCGATCGCGACCAGCGGACGCCGTACGCCGCTGGCGGGCACGTCGGCCGGGGTGCCATAGGCGGTCTGCATGAACTGGGCTGGCGAGGCATAGTTCATCAGCACCGGCCAGGGCATGTACATCGTCACCAGCGTGATCAGCCCGGTATAGGTGATCATCGCATGATAGGGCAGGCCGAGCACCGCCGAGACATTGTGCGCGTCGAGCCAGCTGCGCTGCCCCTTGTTCCAGCGCAACGTGAAGAAGTCGGCGAAGATGCGCTTATGCGTGATGACGCCCGAGATGATCGCGCCCAGCATGGCCATCGCGCACAGCCCCGCCAGCCAGCGACCCCAGGGGTGCGGCAGCTGAAGCTGGAAATGGAAACGATAGAATTGCTCGCCGCCCTTGGTCTCGCGCGCGGTCAGGGGGGCGCCGCTGACCGGATCGAGGTCCAGCTCGTCGCCGCGCATCTTGGGATCGGGCTTGGCGGGGATGCGGAAGATGCGCGTCGCGACCGTGCGCGCGTCGGGCAGGTAGATATACCATTGCCGATCGTCCGGCCCGACCCGCGACAGGTAACGGACCGCCGAGTCCGCCGCCTGCGCCGGCGGGGCGGCCTCGGCACGGATTTCCGGCTGCATCCAGCGGGTGATCTCGGGGCGGAAATAGGCCGAGGTGCCGGTCAGGAACATGGTGAATAGGATCCACCCGGAGATCAGGCCCAGCCAGCCATGCGCCCAGGCCATGGTCTGTCGCAGCCCGCGCCGCGCCGCCGCAGCGCTCACGGCCGCACGCCCAGCAGCTTGAGCGTCACCGCCATCACGATCGCCCCGCCCCAGATCACCGCGCTGACCCGGCCCAGCCGGACCTCGTGCAGCGCCCAGAGGCCGATCCCGGCATAGAGCAGGAAGGACAGGATCATCGGCCAGCCGGTCGCCTCGACCCGCGCCGTCGCATCGGGCGCGGGGAGCAGGCGCGCGGTCAGCATCGCGGCGGCGACGGCAAAGGCATAACCACCGAGAATCGCCGTGATCCAGCGCCAAGCCATGGCGAAGCCGCTCCGCCAACGGCCTCCGCCTTGTTCGTCAATGGCTTGGCCCGATGCCACCCGCGCTTTCCCCTTGTCATCCCGATCGCGTCGCTTTAGCAGCATTTGAGAGTCACTATCAATAGCAGGGAGTAAATTTATGCGCGCACTTCGCGGAGCGCTGCTGGCAGCGTGCGCCACCGGGGGAATGCTGGGCAGCGCGCTTCCTGCCCATGCGATGACGCTGCCCGACGAGGACCCGCAGCGGCTGCGCAACGAGGACATCGTGGTCGAGGGGCAGCGCGAGAAGAAGAGCGCGTCCTCGGGCACCAAGACCGACGTGCCGCTGATCGCGACGGCGCAGAGCATTACCGTGATCGACCAGGAGGAACTGACCCGGCGCAACGCGCTGTCGATCAACCAGGCGCTCGGCTATGTCGCGGGCGTCGCGCCCAACCAGCGCGGCAATGTCGCCACCCGCTACGACCAGCTGTTCCTGCGCGGCTTCGCACCCGGCGTGTTCATGGACGGGATGCGGCTGATGGGCGGCGTCTATGCCAGCCCGCAGATCGATTTCCATCTGGTCGAGTCGGTCGATGTGGTGAAGGGCCCGGCGGGCGTCACCTATGGCTCGGGCACGCCCGGCGGCCTCGTCAACCTGACCAGCAAGCTGCCCTATGCGGGGGCCGGCGGGCGGATCGAGCTGGCGGCGGGTAATTATGCGCTGCTGCGCTCGAGCATCGACGTGAATCAGCCGCTCGATGAGAATGACCGCTGGCTGTTCCGCATGATCGCAGGCGCTGAGGAATCGGACGGCTTCATCCGCAACACCGCCAATCGCCGCTATTATGCGCGCCCCATGCTGACCTTTGCGCCCGACACGGCGACTAGCGTGACGCTGATCCTCAACTATCAGCGCGATCCCGAGTCGGGGTCGTATAGCGGCGTACCCGTCTATGGCTCGGCGCTGCCCAATCCGTTCGGCGTGCTGCCGGTCGATTTCAACACCTCGGAGCCGTCCTACGAGGCGTTCGACCGGACGCAGAAATCGGCGACGATCCTGTTCCGCCATGACCTGAACGACCGGCTGAGCTGGACCACCAACGCGCGTTACCTCGCAATCGGGCTGCATTACCGGCAGATCTATGGTTCGGGCTATGTCACGCGCGGCGGGAATAGCGACTTCTCGACCCTGCAACGCGGCGGCGGCGGATCGGATGAAGCGTTCCAGACCTTCACGATCGACAATCATCTGGTCGGCAAGCTCGATACCGGCCCGGTCAAGCACACCATATTGGGCGGCGTCGACTGGCAGCATAATCGCGGCGAGAACTACCAGGCCTTCTACACCGGGCAGAATGCGAACCCGGTGTTCAACATCCCCAATCTCAGCCTGTTCGCGCCGGTTTACGGCGTACCGCTGCCCAGCTTCCCGATCAATCAGACCCACAATTACACCAAGCGCGATCAGGTCGGCGTCTATCTGCAGGACCAGATCGCGATCGGCGGCCTGCAACTGATCGCCAGTGGGCGTTGGGACACCTACAACCAGACGACGCAGAATCTGAACACCAATGCCGTCGCTCGTCTGAACCAGACGGCGTTCACCACCCGGCTGGGCGCGCTGTATGAAACGAAGATCGGCCTCTCGCCCTTCGTCAGCTATTCGGAAAGCTTCGAGCCGCAGGCGGGTAGCACCTGGGACGGCAGCAACTTCATCCCCGTCACCGGCCGCCAATATGAGGCCGGGCTGAAATATCAGCCGCGCGGCACGACCGCCTTGTTCACCCTGTCCGCCTTCGACCTGCGCCGTCGCAACGTGCCGGTCGCCGATCCGCGCGCGGGCACCGGCAATATCCCCAGCAATTCGCAGGTGCAGATCGGCGAAGTCTCGGTGCGCGGGATCGAGCTGGACGGGCGCGGCACGGTTGCCCCCGGCTTCGACGTGGTCGTCGCCGCCACCTATAACGACCCCTATGTCCGGCAGGGCACGCCCGTGGTCGGCACCGGCGACCAGATGAGCGGCGTCACCGGCACGCGGCCGTTGGGCGTGCCGCAATGGAGCGCGTCGAGCTTCCTGTCCTATGATTTGGGCAAGGCGGGTGTCGGCAGCGCGCTGGGCGGCCTGAGCCTGGGGGCAGGGGTGCGCTATGTCGGCGAATCGGATGGCACCGCGACCACCGTCGCTGCGGGCCGTACCGTCGTCCGCCGCTTCCAGTCGCCCGATTACTGGCTGGCCGACCTGATGCTGGGTTACGATCTCGGCCGGGTCAGCCCGGCGATGGAGGGGCTGAGCCTGACCGCCAATGTCGCCAACCTGTTCGACCGGCGGCACATCACCAGCTGTTTCTTCAACAATGGCTGCTATTACGGGGCATCGCGGACCTTTGTAGGCAGCCTGCGCTATTCTTGGTAAGGCGCACCCGATTCATTCGCATTTGACGTATCCGCCCGTCCCACCGACCGATCGGCGGGCAAGGGGCGCAAAGGAGTTTTGAGGTTTGTCGACCGATACTGCCCTGCCCGAACTGACCCCGACCACGGCGCTGAGCGTCGAGACGGTTCAGAGCGTCCATCACTGGAACGAGCATCTCTTCTCCTTCTCGGTGTCGCGCCCCGACAGCTTCCGTTTCCGTTCGGGCGAGTTCGTGATGATCGGCTTGCAGGGCGACAACGGCAAGCCGCTGCTCCGCGCCTATTCGGTCGCCAGCCCGTCCTATGACGAGAAGCTGGATTTCCTGTCGATCAAGGTCGAGGACGGCCCGCTGACCAGTAAGCTGCAAAAGGTGCAGCCGGGCGACAACATCTATCTGGGCCGCAAGCCGACCGGCACCCTGGTGGCCGACGCGCTGCTGCCCGGCAAGCGGCTGTTCATGCTGTCGACCGGCACCGGCCTGGCGCCGTTCCTGTCGGTGGCGCGCGACCCGGACATCTATGACATGTTCGACGAGGTCATCATCGTCCACTCGGTGCGCCGGGTCAGCGACCTGGCCTTCCATGACGAGCTGGCGGGCAAGCTGGCCGAGGATCCGCTGGTCGGCGACGTCGCGCAGGAGAAGTTCCACTATATCCCGACCGTCACGCGCGAACCGTTCCACACGACCGGCCGCATCGACGCGCTGATCGAGGATGGGCGCCTGTTCGCCGGGCTGCCTAGCGCGCATGGCTTCAACCCGGAAACCGACCGGATCATGATGTGCGGCAGCATGGAGATGATCAAGTCGCTGGGCGCCAAGTTCGAGGAAATGGGCTTCCCCGAAGGCTCCAACGCGCAGCCGGGCGCGTACGTGATCGAAAAGGCGTTCGCGGGCTGACCCTTTCCTCCCCTGGAAGGGGAGGTGGCAGGGCGAAGCCCTGACGGAGGGGTGTAACCCGTTGTGATGGAACAGTTCCTCGCAACCGGCGACACCCCTCCACCAGCTTCGCTGGTCCCCCTCCCCTTACAGGGGAGGAAGGAGCGTGTTTCCCAGCCTGCTGTCTGCATCGCTCTCGCGACATTTGTCATCGCAGGCGGCACATTTGTGCGACATTTGCGTCCTAACGCCCAAGCCTTGGACAAGGGAAAAGGGACGGACATGCGGCTTTGGGCGGGTTTGATGCTGGCGAGTGCGATGCCGGCGATCGCGCAGGCGCAGGTTTCGACCGAGCCCGCCCCGCAGGCCCCGCCCCCTTCGACGGCTTCCACCCCCGCCGTCCCGGCGACCGCGACCGCGACACCGCAAGCGCAGACGGCCAGCCCGGCCCGTACCCAGGCACAGCCCGAGGCCGAGGAGGAAGGCGAGGAGGCCGAACCCGACGTCGTCGTCACCGCGCGGCGCGAACCGGGCAAGGTGATCGGCGACATCCCGCCCGACCAGCAGCTCAGCCCCGCCGATATCCGCTCCTATGGCGTGTCGAGCGTCTCCGACCTGCTCACCGAACTCGCGCCGCAGACGACCAGCGGGCGCGGCGGATCGCCGGTGATCCTGCTCAACGGTCGCCGTATCGCGGGCTTCCAGGAGATTCGCGATCTGCCGACCGAGGCCATCCAGCGCGTCGATATCTTCCCCGAGGAAGTCGCGTTGAAATACGGCTATCGCGCCGACCAGAAGGTGGTGAACTTCGTCCTGCGCCCGCGCTTCCGCTCGCTGGCGGCCGAGGCGGTGGGCAAGGTGCCGACCGAGGGCGGCTCGGCGACGGGGCAGGGCAAGCTCGACTGGTTGCAGATCCGCCGCGACAAGCGGTTGAGCATCCACACCGATTATTCCGAAACCTCGCGCCTGACCGAGGCGGAGCGCGGCATCGTCGCACCCGCCTCGAATGCGTCGCTGGGCGGCAATATCGTCACCGCCGATCCCGCCCTCGCCGCGCTGACCGGCACCAGCCCCAGCGTGGTGGGCGTGCCCGGCGGGCTGACCGCCGCGCCGTCGCTGGCGCAGCTCGCGGGCAGCCCGGCGACCGGCACCGACGTCACCCCCTATCGCACGCTGCAATCGGCGCAGCGGCAATGGGACGCCAACATCGTCTATTCACGCAACATCTTCGACAAGGTGTCCGCCTCGTTCAATGCCGAGGTGCAGACGACGCAGAGCAACAGCTGGAACGGCCTGCCCTCGGCCAATCTGCTGCTGCCTGCGGGCAATCCCTATTCGCCCTTCGGGACGACCGCGACGGTCAGCCGGTTGACCAATGCCTATGGCCCTCTGGTCCAGAACAATACCGGGCTGACCGCGCATCTGGGCACGGTGTTCAACGGCGATCTGGGCCGGTGGCGCTGGTCGGTGACGGGCGCCTATGACCGGGCCGAGAGCCGGGTGGCCACCGATACCGGACTGGACGTGGCGGGGTTGCAGGCCAGGCTGAACGCGGGCGATCCGACCGCCAATCCTTACGGACCGCTCGACGGACTGGGTCTGGCGGCGCGCAATTTCGCGCGGTCGACCTCTTCGTCGGGGCAGGTCGATGCGCTGCTCAACGGCCGGGTCTTCGCGCTGCCCGCGGGCGATGTGCAGGCCAGCGTGAAGGTCGGCGGGCAGACCAGCGATTTCTCCAGCAGCTCGACCCGGTTCGGCATTCCACAATCGGGTGACGTGTCGCGCGACATCGTCAACGGCCAGGCCAATCTGGACCTGCCGATCGCCAATCGTAACCGCCAGATCCTGAGCGCGATCGGGGACCTGTCGCTGAACCTGAATGTCGGGGCGGATCACCTGTCGGACTTCGGCACGCTGACCACGGTCGGCTATGGCGCCAACTGGTCGCCGCTGGAGGGCGTGCGCGTCATCGCCTCCTGGACCGATCAGGAGGATGCCCCGACCGCGCAGCAGCTCGGCAACCCGTCGATCACCACGCCCAATGTCCGCCTGTTCGACTATGTGCGCGGCACGACCGCGACGATCACGGCGGTGACGGGCGGCAATCCGAATCTGGTCGCGGACAATCGCCATGTCATGAAGCTGGGCCTGACGCTGAAGCCGTGGCGCGACCGCGACATCAACCTGACCGCCAATTATTACCGGATCGACACCGACGATCCGATCGCGTCCTTCCCGACGCCGACCGCCGCGATCGAGGCGGCGTTCCCCGACCGTTTCACGCGCGATGCCGCGGGCAACCTGCTGCGCGTCGATTCGCGCCCGATCAACTTTGCGAACACCGAGCGGTCGCAGCTGCGCTGGGGCTTCAACGTCTCCAGGCCGATCAAGTCGAAGATCCAGAAGGAGCTGGAGGCGTTCCGTGCCGGTACCGGCCCCAATCCCTTTGCCGGGCTGAACTTTCCCGGCCGTCGTGGCGACGGCGAAGGCCCGCGTCGCGAGGGGCAGGGCGGTCCCGATGGACCGGGTGCGGGTGGGCCTGGCGGTCCGGGTGGTCCCGGCGCGGGCGGACCCGGTGGCGGCCCGGGCGGCGGTGGTTTCCGGGGCGGCGGCTTTGGTGGCGGACGCGGCGGCGGTGGCGGGCGCGTGCAGTTCGCGCTCTATCACACCTGGACCTTTGCCGACCGGGTGACGGTGGCAGAGGGTGGCCCGGTCCTCGATCTGCTGCGCGGCGATGCAATCGGGTCGAGCGGCGGCACCTCGCGCCATCAGCTGGAAGCGCAGGCGGGCTATTCCAACAACGGCATCGGCGTGCGCCTGTCGGGCAATTGGCAGAGCGCGACGCGGGTCAATGGCGGCACCCCCGCCAATCCGCAGGCGCTCGATTTCGGCAGCCTGGCGACGGTCGACCTGCGCCTGTTCGCCGATCTGGGCCAGCGGCTGGACCTGTTGAAGGCGCATCCCTGGCTGCGCGGGACGCGGGTCAGCCTGTCCTTCGACAATCTGTTCAACCAGCGGCAGCGCGTGACCGATGCCAATGGTACCGTGCCGATCGGCTATCAGCCGGGCTATCTCGATCCGCTGGGCCGAACCGTCCGATTGTCGATCCGCAAGCTGTTCTTCTGAAAGATCAGGCCCTTTGTCAGGAAAAGCACATCCGAAACAGGATCAAATTGGGATCGCTAGCGCAAGATTTTGGTTAACCTAGACTAATTTCGCTGGCATCCCGCCCCCTTAGGAATTGCGGCGCTGCTACGGAAACGGAATAAATCCGATGAAGTGATGTCGGCCGGCGTCGATAGCGGGGGGTACATGGATCGGGGCGGAGAGGTCATGAGTGACCGCTATCACGGGCAGGTCGACGATCTGGGGGATGCGATCGACGATCGCCTTCGCCGGATTCGGGACGAACTCGCCGCCGTGGAATCGATGGTCCGTCAGGATCATGAAAAGCGGATCAGTTCGGCTGATATCGGTTTGGTCCTGCGCGCCGCGCGGGAGGGGATCGGGGGATTCTTCAACCCGGACCTGTTCGCCGATCCGGCGTTCGACATGCTGCTGTTCGTCTTCCTGGAGGAAGAAGCGGGACGCAGCGTGGAAACCAGCGCCTGTTACCGCGCCTCGGGCGTGCCGCGCACCACGGCGGTCCGCTGGATCAACATGCTGGTATCGATGGGAATGTTCCACAGCACGCCGCATCCGACCGATCGTCGGCTGGCGCTGCTGAGCCTGAGCGAGGGGACGCGCGCCTCGGTCGGGCAATGGCTGGAGGGTCTGCGCCCGCTGGTCGAGCGGATCGCGATGCGCCCGGCGATGGCCGCCAAACCGGTCGCCTGACGGATAAGAGCGAGGGCCGGGGCGGCGGTGTCAGGCCGCCTTGGCCATCCGCGTGCGCAGCCGGTCGGCCAGCGTCTCCAGCGTCACCCCGTCGATCCGCGCCGCGACCGGCGCGTCGGACCGCAGGATATCGGCGATCGCCAGCTGCGACTGTGTGATCCGGTCGACCGCCTGGATGCTGACCATATGGCGGCGCAGCGTGTCGGGATCGCTGCCCAGTTCATAGGCCAGGTCGGCGAGCGAACGGGTCAGTTCGACCAGCTCGTCCGCCAGCGCCCGGGCAAGGGCCGGTTCCATGGCCCCCTCCGTCATTTGCTGCACAGTTTCACGATGTTGGCGAAGATCGCATCGCCCGCCACCGGCTGCGACACCGCGCCCTTGTTCAGCGTGAAGTCGGTGCCGTTGCGGCCGATGGCATAGGCGCCCCCCGCCAGCATCGCGCGCAGACCCGCCGAGCCGTCCTCGTCGTCCAGCGCCAGCAGCACGCCCAGGCCGTTGCCGCCCGCCGCCTTGGCGACCGAGGCGAAGAGCAGCGAGATGGACGGACGCTCGCCCGCCACCGGCTCGCGGGCCAACAGGCGCAATGTGCCGTTCGGCCAGGTATCGACGACCATATGCGTATCGCCCTGCGGCGCGAAATAGATGGTGCCCTGTTCCACCTTCATCCCGTCGGTCGCCTCGACGACCTTGGGCGCGATCTGCTCACGCAGCTGCTCGATCATCGGGGTCAGCAGGCCCGGCGACATCTGCTGCACGACCAGGGTCGGCGGGCAGTTGGCGGGGAAGTTCTGGAACAGGTCGAACAGCGCCTGGGTATTGGCGGCATCCGCGCCGATCGCCAGCAGGCGGCCGTTCCAGTTGATGTCGGCGACGGGGCCCTTGCGGCTCTTGGCGGCCTTGCCGCGCTTCAGATCGGCATTGCGCGCCGACTTGATGCGCTTGCCCAGCTTGCCGATGATCGCGTCCAGTTCGGCCTGCACCGCGACCTTGGGCTTGGGGAAACAGTCGATCGCGCCGAGGCGCAGCGCCTCGACCGATTCCGCGGCGCCGGCAGCGGTCCGGGTCGAGAACATGATGACCGGCATCGGCCGCTCCTCCATGATCTCGGCGAGATATTCCAGGCCGCTCATGCCGGGCATCTCGACGTCCAGCGTCATCACCTCGGGGCGATACTGGTCGACCATCTTGCGCGCTTCGGCCGCACCGTCGGCGGCACCCACCACCTGCACGCCCTTGATGCGTTCGAGCGCGCCCGAGATGAGGACCCGCATCGTCAGCGAGTCGTCCACGACCAGAACCTTAACGTCCGCCATTACTCAATACCTTCCAACGGAAACGCCGTTACGTCTTGAAAAACATGCGATTACGCGGCTTCGGCCGTCAATGTCACGCTATCGGTCAGGCGATCAAGCGCCAGGATCAGGATCAGCCGCTGTTCGATCGTGGCCAGCCCTTCCAGATAATGCGCCGCCGTCGCGTCGCCCATGTCGGGCAGCGGCTGCATCGCTTCGGGGGGAATGGTCACGATGTCGTTCACCGCATCGACGATCAGGCCCTGAAGCTGCTCGCCGATCCGCACCACGATGATGACATGGCGCGCGCTGGGATCGGTCACGCCCCAACCCAGCCGGTGGCGCAGGTCGAGCACCGGCAGGACCACGCCGCGCAGATTCACCACGCCGCGCACATGGGCGGGGACGTTGGGCAGCGGGGTCGCGGGCGACCAGGCGCGGATCTCGCGGATGGCCATGATGTCGACGCCCAGTATCTGGTCGCCGAGCTGGAAGGTGATGAGCTGACGCGACATGGTGGGGTTCCTCGGGATCAGGGGATCAGTGCAGCACGCGGCGGATGGCCGCGGCGAGCTTTTCGGGGTTGAAGGGTTTGACGATCCAGCCGGTCGCCCCCGCCTCGCGCGCGCGGGCCTTCTTCTCGTCGGAGCTTTCGGTGGTCAGCACCAGGATCGGCAGGTTGCGGTGGCCGGGCTGGCGGCGCAGCGCCTCGATCAGGCCAAAACCGTCCATGCGGGGCATGTTGATGTCGGTGATCACCAGATCGGGCGCGGTGTCGGCGGTGACTCCGTCCAGCGTGTCGAGCGCATGAACGCCGTCCTCGGCCTCGAGCACCCGATATCCCATATCGGTGAGCGCGGCGCGCAGAAGCATTCTCATGCTGGGCGAATCGTCCACGGTCATGATGAGTTGGGACACGAACTGGCCTTTCCGGTGAGGATCGAGAGACATTAGAAGAATTCCACATCGCCGGTCGCGGCGGGTGGGGGTGGCGGAACGGGTCGCGCGGCGCGCGGCGGCGGCATGGCCGTGTCGGTCACGTGGCGGCACCGGGCCAGGCCGAGTGCCGGGCGGAACTCGACGCGGCGGGCGCTGACGCCGCCGACATCCTCACCGACCAGTGCGATCCGCTCGTCCGCCAGGAAGCGGCGGGCGAACTGCGCATTGGCGGTGCCGATGTCGCGAAAGCCGTCACGCATCATCGCGCCACCGAACAGCCTGGCCTTCAGGCTGTGCCGCTGTGCGCCGAGCGCCATCATCGCGTTGATCAGAACTTCCATCGCATACACACCATAGCGCTGCATGGATTTAGGATCGGTTTCCGCGACGCCCGGTTCGGCGAGCAAAAAGTGATTCAATCCGCCGATTCCGGCGATCGGATCGTACAGGCACGCCGAAATGCAGCTGCCGAGCACGGTCGTCAGCACCACGTCCTTGTCCTGGCTGACTCGCGTCTCGCCCTGGATGACGTTGATTCGGCGAAGCCCGTCGCGGTTCGCCAGCCGGGTCAGCGGGGAAGGCTGGGGCGGCGGGGCGAAGGGCGGCGGCTGATGGGGCATGGCCTGGATCACGCCCGGCACCGGTCGATCAGTGCGGGCGCGATCCGGGTCAGCGTCAGCTGCCTGGTCACCGCGCCGATATCCTGGGCGACGCCGGGCATGCCATAGACGACGCAGCTGTCGCGATCCTGGCCGATGGTCATGCAGCCCTTGCCGCGCATGGCGAGCAGGCCGTCCGCCCCGTCCCGGCCCATGCCGGTCAGGATGGCGCCCACCGCCTTGGCCCCGACCGTCTTGGCGACGCTGTGGAACAGTCGGTCGACCGAGGGACGATGGCCGCTGACCGGATCGTCGGGGATCAGGCGCGCGCGATACTGGCCATCGACGCCGCCCACCTCCATGTGATGCGTGCCGCCGGGCGCCAGATAGACATGGCCCGCCACCAGCGGCTGGCCATGACGCGCCTCGGTCACGGTCGGCTTGGACAGCCGGTCGAGCCGGGCAGCGAAGCTGGTGGTGAAGGTGGCGGGCATATGCTGGCAGATGACGGTCGGCGGGCAGTTGGCCGGAAAGCCGCTCAGCACCTGGATCAGCGCCTCGACGCCGCCGGTCGACGCGCCGATCGCGATCAGCGAGCCGGGGATCGGCTTGAAATCAGCCATCGGCGTGGGCGCGGCGGGCGCCATGTCGCGCACGCGGATCCGGCGGCTGCTGGCGGCGGCCTTCACGCTTTCGGCGATGCGCGGGTCGATGCAGTTGGTAGCGGGCTTGGCGCAGCATTCGACCGCGCCCAACTCCAGCGCGCGGATCGTGGTGTCCGCACCCGCCTGGGTCAGGGTGGAGAGCATGACGACCGGCATCGGACGCAGCCGCATCACACGCTCGAGGAAATCGAGGCCATTCATGTCGGGCATCTCGACGTCCAGCGTGATGACATCGGGATCGAGCGCCTTGATCATCTCACGCGCCTGGTGCGGGCCGTTGGCGGCGCCGACCACTTCGATATCGGGGTCGCGACTCAGCATGCCCGCGATCAGCGCTCGCATGGTGGGGGAATCGTCGACAATCAGGGTACGTACGGCCATCAGGATACTTTCTGGAAAGCGGTGCGACCGATGCAGTGAAAGCGCGCCGATACTTCCGGCGGGATGCGCTCGGCATGACCAATATAAAGGGTGCCGCCGTCGACCAGCTGGTCGGCGAAGCGGGCGAGCAATTGGGCTTTGGTCGGGTCGTCGAAGTAGATCATGACGTTGCGGCAGAAGATCACATCGAAGGGCCGCCGCATTGGCCAGTTGCGAAGCAGGTTGAGTTCACGAAACGCAATCGGGTTGCGCAGCGCGGGGAGCAGTTCGTCCGTATCGCCGACGCGGCGACACCAGGTCGATCGCATCGCGGCGGGCATGGCGCGGGTGGTGTCCAGCGGATAGCGGCCCGCGCGTGCGGTCGCGATCACGCTGGGCGACAGGTCGGTCGCCAGCACGCGGAAATCCTGGGTCGCCAGCTTCTCAGCGGCGCGGACATCCTGGCCCGCGATCGTCATCATCAGCGAATAGGGTTCCTCGCCGCTGGAACAGGCGGCGGACCAGACCCGCACCCGCCCGCCGCTCGCCAGACGCTGCGAGAAGCCGGGCCAGAGCTGGTCGCGGAAATGTTCGAAATGATGATTCTCGCGGAAGAAGGAGGTGTGGTTCGTGGTCAGCGAGTCGACCGCGCGGGCCCGCTCGGCCGGATCGCTGGCGATCAGCGCGAGATAATCGGGGAAGTTGCTCAGCCCGCAGGCGCGCAGGCGCCGGGCCAGCCGCCCATAGATCAGCTTCGCCTTGCTCTCGGGCAGCAGGATGCCCGATTCGGCGTAGATGATGTCGGCGATCGCGCGGTGGTCGGACGCCGAGAAGGCGAACTCCATCTCCCGCTGCGGTTCGCGCGACGCCAGGGCGGCGAGTGCGTTCACGCGGCCATGTCCTCGAGGAAGGCGCTCGGCCCGCGTCCGTCGCGGCGCCAGCGGCCGATCAGCGCATCGACATCGAGAATGAGCGCGACCCGGCCGTCGCCCAGGATGGTCGCACCGGCCAGCCCGTGAATGGCGCGGTAGTTCGCCTCCAGGCTCTTCACGACCACCTGACGCTGGTCCTGGATCGAGTCGACCATCAGCACCGCCTGGCCCTGGTCGCTTTCGACCACGATCAGCACCGCGTTTTCGGGCTTGGCGATCGCGCCGGTCACGCCCAGCTGCTCGCCGACGCGGTGGACGGGGACATAGGTGCCGCGCACGTCGAGCAGCGGCGACTGGCCGCCCACGACATGCACCTCGTCGATGCCCGGACGCAGGCTCTCGACGATATGGGTCAGCGGGATGACGAAGGTCTGGTCGCCGACGGTGACGATCATGCCGTCGAGCACGGCGAGCGTCAGCGGCAGGCTGAGCGAGAAGCTCGACCCCTTGCCCAGTTCGGACTGGATGCCGATGCGGCCGCCCAGCGCCTGGATGTTCTTGCGCACCACGTCCATGCCGACGCCGCGGCCCGAAATGTTGGAGACGACGGCGGCGGTCGAGAAGCCGGGGGCGAAGATCAGATTGTCGATCTCTTCCTCGGACAGCTGCGCATCGGGGGCGATGATGCCGCGCTCGATCGCCTTGGCCTTGACGCGCGCGCGGTCGATGCCGCGTCCGTCATCGGCCACCGTGATGACGATCCGGCCCGACTGGTGCGCGGCCGACAAGGTCACGACGCCCTCGCCGTCCTTGCCCGCCGCCTTGCGATCGGCGGGGGTTTCCAGGCCATGGTCGACGGCATTGCGGATCAGATGGGTCAGTGGCTCGCCGATGCGCTCGACAACGGTCTTGTCGACCTCGGTCATCTCGCCCTCGACTTCCAGGCGGACACGCTTGCCGGTCTCGACCTCCAGTTCGCGGATGATGCGCGGCACGCGGCTGAAGACGGTCTTCATCGGCTGGGCGCGGATCGCCATGGTCGAATCCTGAAGCTCGCGGGTCAGGTGGTCGAGGTCGGACAGCTCGGGGATCGAGCCCATCTCGTTTTCCGACAGGCGCTGCGCCAGCATCGCCTGGGTGATGACCAGCTCGCCGACCAGGTTGACCAACCGATCCAGCTTGTCGAGGTCCACCCGGATCGTCTGGGCGGCGGCGGCGGCGACACGCGGGCTGCTCGCCGCCTCGACCACCGACACGACCGGTGCGGGCGGCGCAGCCGGGGCGGGGGCGGGGGCCGCCGCCGGAGCAGGCGCGGCGATGACGGGCGCGGGTGCCGGTGCGGCGACCGGCGCCACGGGCGCAGGGGCCGCGACCGGCAACGGGATCACATCGGCCATCGGCTCGGCAATGGCCGGTTCCACCACGATCTCGGGCTCGGCGAAGGCCATTGCGGGATCGGCGCGGGTGACGGTCAGGCGGCATTGCGGATCGGCAAAGTCGAAGACCGCGCGGATATCGTCCTCGTCCAGCATACCCGGCAGCGCCATGGTCACGCCGATATAGGCACGCTCGGCATCCAGCCCGTCGAGCTGCGGCAGCTCGGACAGGTCGGCCGCCAGCGTGCGGCCGCCCATGCGCGACAATTCGCGCAGCGCCAGCATCGGCTCGGCACCATGGTCGAAGGCACGTGGGCCGGGATATACCGAGACGATCCACTCGGCCGGGCCAGCGGGTTCTGCGGCGGGGGCCGGGTCCTCGAGCATCGCGAACAGCGCGTCGAAATCGTCCAGCGCGGCGGCGGCGACATCGGAGGTCGGGGCGGCGAAAGCGATATCGGCGACGGGTTCCGGCTCGGCGACGGCAGCCGCTGCGCCACCGATCTCGCCCTGGGCGGCGGCGGCCAGCCGGTCGAGCATCGCCTGGTCGGCGGGCATGCCGCCCTCGCCGCGTGCGGCGGCGACATGGTCGGCCAGCGTATCGAACGCCGCGACGATCAGGTCGATCAGCGGTTCGCTCAGCGGCAGCGTGCCGTTGCGAATCAGGTCCAGCAGGGTTTCGTAATGGTGCGAGAAATGCTGGAGCCGCTCATGTCCGAAGGCGCCCGCCCCGCCCTTGATCGAGTGGACCGACCGGAAGACCGTGTTGATCGTCTCGTCATCGTGGCGGTCACGCTTCAGGTCGGCAAAGGCGGTTTCGAGCGCGCCGAGACCTTCTTCACATTCCTGGAAGAAAATCTGCTGAATCTCGTCGAGGTTCATCGGTCAGGCCTTTCAGGCGGCGGCGACGAGGCTGTCGAGCCCCGCCAGCGCGATCATCGAAGCCAGCGGCTCGGATGGGCTGTTCAGTTCGAAATCGGTCGGGATCGACGCCGCCATCGCTTGGGCGCTGGCCAGCACCTGGAGGCAGGCCTGGCCCGCCTGCGCCACCTGCGATCCGTCGAGCGTGATCGGGTCGCCCGATGCGATCAGGTCGAGCAGCGCCTGACGCAGCGGAACGGCGGCGGCGGTGTCGAGCACGGGGGCAAGGGACAGAGCGGTCACGGCGAGACTCCAGTCGCGGGTTTCGGGGGGCAGCATGGCGCGAAGGTCGTTAAGAAAGCGTGGGTTAACCGAATTTTACGCTTTGCCCCCGGCCGGGCCGCCTGCGCATGCCGGGGGCGAGCCGATCAGAATTCGGTCCAGTCGTCGTCGCTGACCGCAAGCGCGGCATTGCCCATAGATGCGGGCGGGGCCTGAATCGGCGCCGGAGCGGCGGCGGGACGCCCGCCTTGCGCGATCCGGCGGCTGGCGGCGGCCACGCGCTGCTGCAGCTGATGGACCGGCTGGACGGGGGCGGGGAAATGGCCGGGCTGGTTCTCGATGCGGAAGCGCGAGATCTCGCGTGCCAGGCCATCGGCCTCGACCGCCAGCGAGCGTGCGGCGGCGGTGGCCTGTTCGACCATCGCGGCATTCTGCTGAGTCACGCCGTCCATCGCGGACACGGCGGTGTTGACCTCCTGCAGCCCGATCGCCTGCTTCTCGGCCGAGCTGGCGATATTTTCGACCAGCGTGCTGATCTCGGCGATCTGGCCGATGATTCGCTCCAGCGCCTTGCCGGTCTCGCTGACCAGGCTGACGCCCGATTCGACCTGTTCGGAGCTGGCGAGGATTCGCGATTTCACGTCCTTGGCGGCGTCGGCCGAACGCTGGGCGAGCGCCCGGACCTCGGAGGCGACGACCGCGAAGCCCTTGCCCGCGTCACCGGCACGCGCCGCCTCGACGCCCGCGTTGAGGGCAAGCAGATTGGTCTGGAAGGCGATGCCGTCGATGACGCTGATGATCTCGGAAATTTCGCTCGACGTGCGTTCGATCCCGGCCATGGCATCGACCGCGCGGCGGACGATCTCCCCCGATTGCTGCGCCTCGATCCGCGCATCGGCGACGGCGCGATTGGCGCGATTGGCGCCCTCGGCGGTCTGGCGGACGGTCGAGGTGATCTCGTCCATCGCGGCGGCGGTTTCCTCCAGGCTGGCGGCCTGCTGCTCGGTACGCTGCGACAGGTCGTCCGAGGCCTGGCGGATGTCGCTGGCCCCCGAATTGATGCCGTGCGTGGCGGCCGTGACGGCGCTCATGGCGCGGCCCATCGATTCCATCGCGCGGTTGAAGTCGACGCGCAGCTTGTCATATTCGGACGGGAAGGGGGTGAGGATGGTCTCGGTCAGGTTGCCGTCGGCCAGTTCGCCCAAGCCCTTGCCAAGCTCGTTGACGACGATCTTCTGCGCCTCGCCCGCCTTCTTCACCTCGGCGGCATTGCGACGGAAGACGTGCATCGCACGGGCCATCCGGCCGACACAGTCCCCATAGTCGTCATAGAGGATTTCGCGATGGACGTCGCCCGCAGCCAGCTGCTCCATGGTCACGACGCTGCTGACATAGGGGTCGCAGATCAGCTTGCGCGCGACCCGCATCGCAATCAGGGACACGACCAGCGCCATGGCGGCGAAGGCGACCGGCAGCGACAGCGAAAAGCCACCTTGAGCAAGGATCGTCGCCATCAGTCCGACCGCGGCGAGCGTTCCGTAAAGACCGGTCAACACGTCGAATTTGAGACGAATCGGTGCCGTCTTGGCAAACCAGGACAACATAGCGGCGTAACCTCCAAAAACCTTTCAGCGAGCAGATGCACTCGCCGGGCGCAGCGGAGGGGTCAGACGGTCACCAAGGCCTCCGGCGTGTGACCATAATGGGCAGAAACGGTAAACATCCCGTTTCAGCTGCGTCACGACGCCGGAAGAACTTTGATGGATTATTGATTCACATTACGATTATCGGTCATGCCGGTTGCCGACAATATCTCGATCCAATAGCCATCGGGATCGGTGATGAATGCGATGTCCTTCATCTTGCCGTCCTGGGGCCGCTTCTTGAACGTCACGCCCAGCGACTCGAACCGTTCGCAGGCGGCGGTGACATCGTCGACGCTGATCCCGATATGACCAAAGCCGCGCGGATCGCCGTTGCCGTCGTGATAGCCCTTGAAGTCGGGGTCCGACTCGGTGCCCCAATTATGGGTGAGCTCGAGCGTCGTCTCCCGGTTGAAGATGAACCGGGCGCGCTCGGCGGGGTCCTGCGGGATCGTCTCGCCTTCGCCCAGATAGGCGAGGAAATAGAGCGAGAAGCGCATCTCCTCGAAGTCCAGCTTCTGGAGCAGGGTCATGCCCAGCACGTCCTGGTAGAAGGCGAGCGACGGCTTGGGATCGCGGATGCGCAGCATCGTCTGGTTGAGCGCGAAGCTCTCGGTTCCGGCGGGGCGGGTCGTCATCATGGGGTCCTTGGAAAACGGCGAGGCCCTCCGCCGCTGGGGACGAAGGGCCTCGGAGTGCGCGAAGCGGGACGGCTCAGGCGAGCGTCAGGCCGACATCCACATTGTTACGGGTCGCGTTGGAATAGGGGCAGACCTCATGCGCGGCATGCATCAGCTTCTCGCCCTCGGCACGGTCGACGCCGGGGAGGTTCACGAGCAGGTCGACGGTGATGCCATAGCCGCCTTCCTCACGTGGGCCGAAGCCGACCTCGGCGGTGACGGTCGCATCCTGCGGGACCTTCACGCCTTCCTTGCCCGACACCGCCTTCATCGCGCCCAGGAAACAGGCCGAATAGCCCGCCGCGAACAGCTTTTCCGGGTTGGCGCCTTCGCCGCCGGGGCCGCCCATTTCCTTCGGTACGACCAGCTTGACGTCGACCGAGCCGTCTTCCGACCGCGCCGCGCCGTCGCGACCGCCGGTCGCCGTCGCCTTGGTCTTGTAGATCACATTCACGCCCATGTTGCTCTCCTGTGGGTCATCGGGTCCAGAATCGGTTCGATGGCGTCAGCGCGTCAAGGCCCGGTGCGTTCCATCGCGACCCTATTACCGCGCCGTCGCCTGAATGGCATCGGGCGACCAGCCGCCGCCCATCGCCTGATACAAGGTGATATAGGCGGTGAGCTGATTGGCCTGCGCCTCGGCCAGTGCCAGTTCGGCGTTCAGCAAACCGCGCTGCGCATCCAGTTGTTCGAGATAGGAGGAATAGCCCGCGCGGTAGCGGTTGGAGGCGATGCGAAGCGCATCCGCCTGCGCCGCGCGCTGCCCGGCGAGCGCTACCGCCTGTTCGCCCGAGCGGCGGACCGAGGCGAGGCTGTCGTCCACCTCGCGAAACGCGGTCAGCGCGGTGCGGCGATAGGCAAAGGCGGCCTGGTCCCGCCGTGCCGCGCTGGCATCGGCCTGCGCCCGCAACCGCCCGGCGTCGAAGATCGGGGCCAGCACGCTGCCACCGATCGAGAAGATGGTGATCGGGTTCTTGAGCGCGCTGGACAGCACGACGCCCGCCGAGCCGGTCAGCCCTAGGCTGGGCAGCATCGCCGCGCGCGCACTGTCGAGCGAGCGGTCGGCGGCGACCAGCGCCTGTTCGGCCTGGAACAGGTCGGGGCGGCGGCGCAGCAGGTCGGACGGCAATCCATCGGGGATGGCGGGGCGGACCAGCCGATCGATCGGCAGCCCGCGCGGGATCGGGCCGGGCGCGCCGCCGATCAGGACGCTCAGGGCATTCTCCTGCCGCGTGACGGCCAGCCGGGCGGCGGCGACCAGCTGCTCGGTCGCGCGATACTCGCCCTCCGCCTGTCGCAGTTCCAGGTTGGAGGTATAGCCCGTCGTCGCCCGCCGCCGCGCGATGCGCAGCGCATCCGCGCGGGCCGCCAGCGTTTCTTCGGCGATGTGCAGACGGTGGTCGAGCGCGCGCAACGTAACGTACCCGCTCGCCACCCCGGCGGCGAGCGCCAGGCGCACCGTGTCCCGCGCCGCCTCGGTCGCCAGCAGCTGCGCGCGGGCGGCGGCACGGGCGTTGCGCAACCGTCCGAACAGGTCGAAATCATAGCTGGCCTGGACCAGAGGCTGCGACCCGAACTGGTCGAGCCCGGTGCCGAAGGCGGTGACGGTGCGCCCCTCGGTCAGCGGCAGGCCCGCCGTGACGTTCGGCGACAGCTGCGCGCGGGCCAGCCGTTCCTGGGCGCGCGCCTCCTCGATCCGTGCCGCCGCGCTGCCCAGATCGGGGCTGTCGGCCAGCGCGCGGGTGACGAGCGAGGTCAGTTGCGGATCGCCGAACGCCTGCCACCAATCGGCCGCGATCGGGCTGCCCGGCCCAAGCGTGGTGCGCCAGGCGGGCGGCGGCACCACGGCGCTGGCCGTCGGGGCGGCGGGACGCGGCCCGATACACCCGGCGAGCAGCAGCGCGGCGGCGATGGGGAAAGCGGCGTGCCTCATCGCACCTGCGGCCCGCCAGCCGTGTCGACGCTCGCCTGCACCGACATGCCGGGGCGCAGGCGCGCGGCCAGGGGCTGGCCCGGATCGACGCGGATCCGCACCGCGATACGCTGCGGCACCTTGGTGAAGTTGCCGGTGGCGTTGTCGGACTTCAGCACCGCGAATTCGGAACCGGCGGCGGGCGAGATCCGCTCGACATGGCCCTTCAGCCGGGCATTGCTCAGGCCGTCGACGGTGAAGCTGGCGGGCTGTCCCACCGCCATGCGCGCGGTCTGCGCTTCCTTGAAATTGGCGATGACCCAGGTTTCGGGCGGCACCAGGAACATCAGCTGCGAGCCCGCCGTGACATATTGACCCAGCCGCACGCCGACTTCGGACAGGCGGCCATCCTCGGGCGCGCGGACGACGGTGTTGGCGAGGTCGATCTGCGCCAGCCGCCGTGCGGCTTCCGCGCCCGACACGCCTGCCTGCTGCCCGCCGCGTCCGACCTGGACGGTGCGGACATCCTGCTGGGCGATCTCCCGCGCCGCCTTGGCCTGACGCAGTTGCGCCTGGGCCTGGCGGAGCGCGGCAAGCGTCTGGTCGCGTTCGCGCAAGGATACCGAGCCGTCGGTGACCAGATCGTTGACCCGCGCCATATCGGCCTGGGCGCGCATCAGCTGCGCCTCGGCATTGGCGACGGCGGCGTCCTGCGCGGCGAGGCTGGCGGTGCGCGACGCCTGGGCCTGGCGGCTGTTGGCGAGCGTGGCGGCCTGCGCCTCCACCTGTGCGGTCGCCTGGTCGACGCGCTGGCGATAGATGCGGTCGTCGATCCGTACCAGCGGCTGACCGGCGCGAACCGTCTCGAAATCCTTGACCAGCACGGCGGTGACGTAACCGCTGACCTGCGGTGCGATCACCGTCGTCCGCCCGCGCACATAGGCGTTGTCGGTCGACTGGCGATCGCTGGAAAAGGGCGGCAGCCGCCACGCCGCCAGCACCGCGGCGATACCGCCGATGACCAGCAGCGCGATCAGCGCGCGCGACCGCCACCCGCCCGATGGCGGACGCCAGCCCGAGGATGGAGCAGGCGGCGGCACCGGCGTCGGAGGGGGCGGGGGCACCCCCGCTTCGGCGGCGGCCTGTTCGGTCATCGGGGTGGGGGAGACGGGCGATCGTGTGTCGGTCATGACTGCACCTTGGCCGCCGCACGGGCGCGGCGCGCACGCCGCCAGGTCAGCAGCGCGAGGAAAAGGGTAACGGCCGCCGCCAGTGCGGCGACCAGTCGGAAGACGTCGTTATAGGCGCGGATATTCGCCTCGCGCGTGGCGGCCTGCGACAGGAGCGCGGCGCCCTCCGCGCGGGCGAGCGTCGGGTCGCCGACCACGCCCGACACCCGCGCGCCGCCCGCCGCGATACGCTGCGTCACCTGCGGGTCGGTGGGATCGATATTCTGGACGATGGCGGCGCTGTGCGCCTTTTCGCGGACCACCTGATAGGTGCCGAGCAGGGCGGTGCCGCCCAGACTGCCGACCGAATTGAGCATCCCGAACAGCGCGATGAAGCTGATGACATGTCCGGCCCCCTGTTGCAGCGCGCGGGTCATGCCGAACAATAGCGACGGGCCGAGGAAGAAGGTGGTCGAAAAGGCGATCACCGCCTGGGTCGCGTACAGCTCGGGCGCGCGGGTCAGGTTGGTCGAGAAGCTGTCGGCATAGGCGGCGATGGCGACCAGCCCGATCGCATACATGATCGGGTGGGTCAGCTTGGTCGGGTTCAGCGTCACCGCGCTCATGACGACACCCGCGACCGAGGCGATGAAGGCGATGGTGAACAGCGTGCCGAACTGGTCGTTATTCTGGCCCAGCGCGGTCAGCAGGCCGACCGCGCCGAAATTCTGTTCGGAAAACACGATGCGCGCCATCAGCGTGACGATGGCGAAGCGCACGATGTCGATCGACCCCAGCCAGCGCGTGTTGAGCAGCGGATTGGCCCGGTGATGCTCGATCCACAGGGCGAGCGCCAGGAGCGGGATGGCGATGACCAGCGCCCAGCCGATCCACGCGGCCTGCGTCCACCAGACCAGCCGCCCCTGGCCCAGCACGGCGCAGAACAGCCCGATGGCGGGCGCGTAAAGCACGAAGGTCAGGAAATCGAGCGGCTCGAACGCCTTGAGTTTCTGAGTCGGCGGCAGGCGCAGCGCGATGATCGAGGCCAGGCTGATCGCCGCCAGCCCGAACTCGAACAGATACAGCGTGCGCCACTGCGACATGGCGAGCAGCTCTGGCGAGAAGAGCCGGGCGAGCGGCGTCGCGCATTGCGGCACGCCGATGCCCAGCACGATCGCCTTCAGCCGCCATTTCGCCGGAAGCGCCTGCATCATGTAATAGAGGCCCAGCGACGACAGCGCCGCCGCCGCCATGCCGCTGGCCCCGCGCACCGCGATGGCGGTGGCGAAATCGCGCACGAACAGATGGGCAAAGGCCAGGATCGTATAAAGGCCCGAGAACAGCAGCGCGAAGGGGCGCAGGCCGAATTGCTGGCGGAACTTGATCAGCAGCAGGTTGATCGACGCGTTGGTCATCACATAGGCGATGGGCAGCCACGCGATTTCGGTCGGATCGAGCCCCAGCGCACCCTGGAGCTGGATGGTGTTCACCTGGACCAGCGCATTGCCCAGCCCGCCGGTCAGGCCGATCAGCACCGCGATCACGCCATATGCGATGCGCCGCCGGTTGGGATGATCGAAATTGCCGGGCGAGCCGGGAATGGTCGGCCGCTCATGGGGAGCGAAGGACCATTCCTCCTCGCTCCAGAATTGCCGAAACCGCGATGCCATCCCCGTCCTTTCGTCCCGTCGCGCTGAACGCGCAACCCGCCGACTCGGGTGCGTCCGGGAAAGCGCACGGTCATCGCCCCAGAAGAATGGAGGATTTTTAGGGTGTTGCGGGACCGTTTGACGCCGATGGTTTGGCGGGCGGCCATCCGCCTTCACGCCCCGGCCTGGCTTATTGGCCGTCCAGCATCGCCCTGATCCGCGCCGCCAGATCGGCAAAGTCGAACGGCTTGGTGATCAGCGCCACCCCGGCGTCCAGCCGCCCGCCATGGACGATCACGTCGCGGGCATAGCCGGTGGTGAACAGCACCTTCAGCTCGGGGTGCAGCGACCGCGCGGCCGAGGCCAGGTCGGCTCCCGTCATCCCGCCGGGCAGCACCACGTCGGAAAACAGCAGCGCGATCCGCGACGCGTCGGGCGCATCGAGCAGGGCGAGCGCCGATGCTCCGTCCTCCGCCTCGATCACGTCATAGCCCAGTTCGCGCAGCGCCTCGGTCGAATAGCGACGGACATCGGCATCGTCCTCGACCACCAGGATCGTCTCCGACCCGCGAACGGGATGCGCGGCGACCTGGGGCAGGTCCAGCGGTGCGGTCACCTCGCCCTGGAAGCGCGGCAGGAACAGGGTGACGCAGGTGCCCTCGCCGGGGCGCGATTCGATCTGCACCTGCCCGCCCGACTGCTTGGCAAAGCCATAGACCATCGAAAGGCCCAGGCCGGTGCCCTTGCCGACCTCCTTGGTGGTGAAGAACGGTTCGAACACGCGACCCAGCGTCGCGCGGTCCATGCCGGTGCCGGTGTCGCTGACGTCGATGGCGACATAATCGCCCGGATCGGTGGGATAGGGCACCGGCCCCGCCGCCATCGTCGCCTGTCCATCCAGCGTGGCGTTGCGCATCGTGATCGACAGGGTGCCGCCATGCGGCATCGCGTCGCGTGCATTGACCGCCAGGTTCAGGATCGCGCTTTCCAACTGGTTGGGGTCGGCCTCCGTGACCCACAGATCGGGCGCGGATTCGACCGACAGGCGCACCTGTTCGCCCAGTGTCCGGGTCAGCAGGTCGGACAAGCCGTCGACCAGCCGCCGTGCATCGACCGATTGCGGGGCCAGCGGTTGCCGCCGCGAAAAGGCGAGCAGCCGCTGGGTCAGCGTGGCGGCCCGCCGCGCGCCCGTCATTGCATTGGTCGCGGACCGTCTGGCGCGCGGATGCTCGCCCTCCGGCAGGAACCGGTCGAGCATCTCCAGATTGCCGACCACGACCTGGAGCAGGTTGTTGAAGTCGTGCGCGATGCCGCCGGTCAGCTGGCCGACCGCCTCCATCTTCTGGCTTTGGCGCAGCTGCGCCTCCATGTCGTGCAGCCGTTCCTGCTGCGCCAGCCGTTCCGAAACATCGGTCGCGAACTGATAGGCGCCGATCGGCGTCCCCTCGGCCGAGACCAGCGGGCTGAAGCGCAGTTCGTAATGGTGCCGCGTGCCCGTCAGATCGTCGAGCGCCTGGATGACCGAAAATTCCTCGCCCGCCAGCGCGCGTGTCCAGTAATCGCGCATCACCGTCAGGATCTCGGGCCGGTCGGCCATCGCCTCGGCCTTGTGCTGGCCGATCTGCGGGCGGGTGCCGAAGATGCGCTCGAAATCCTCGGCGGCGGCGCGGTTGATCGCCAGATAACGATGGTCGAAGCCCAGCACCTGGACCAGCGTGCCGGTGGAATCGATGATGTCGGCGAACAGCTTGCGCTCGGCCAGCGCCTCCATCACCCGGCGCTCCAGCACCGCATTGACGTCGCGCAGCGTCGCCTCGGCCCGGCGGCGCTCGTCGATATCCACGACCGTTCCGATCATGCCCAGAAAGGCACCGTCATCGTCGAAGCGCGGCACGGCGGACGCCATCACCCAATGATAGCCGCCCTGCGCCTGCGCCAGCCGATATTCGGTCTGGAAGGCGCGCGGCCCGACCATCGCCTCGCGGAATGCCCGTTCCGCCGACGGGCGGTCGTCGGGGTGGAGCATCTCGGCCCAGCCGAAATGCAGCCCCTGTGCGACGTCCTGCCCGGTCTGCACCTGCCACGCACTGTTGATATAGGTGCAATGGCCGTCGGTGTCGGTCACCCATATGACGATCGGCGCATGGTCGGCGACGTTGCGGAACCGCGCCTCGCTTTCGCGCGCGGCGGACAGTGCGATCTCGCGATCCTGTCGGTCGCGCATCCGGGCGCTGCTGTCGATCACGGTCGCCAGGATGCCCGCCGGGCGGCCGCTTTCGTCGGCGATGGGGGTATAGTCCAGGTCCAGCCAATGCTGCTCGGGCACGCCCTTGCGATCGAGCATCATCGCCTGGTCGCGATAGGCCAGCGTGCGGCCGGCCAGCCCCTCGGCGATGACCTGGGCATTGAACGCCGCCGCCTCGGGCCACACCCCGACCAGAGGAACACCCAGCATCGCCGGATGCCGGTCACCCGAAAATTCGGCATAGCCGGCATTGTAGATCAGGATGCCTTCTGGGCCCCAGATGGTGGCGATCGGGATCGAGGAGGCAAGCGCGATGGCGATCGCCGTCAACCGGCTCTGCGGCCAGGTGGCGATCGGCCCCAGCGGCGTCGCGGCCCAGTCATGCCCGGCGATCAGCCGACCCATCTCGCCGCTGCGCGCCAGAACAGCGGCAAAACCGGCGGGTATGTCGGCAGGGTCGTGGGCAGTCGCGATCATCCTCGGTCCGTCCCCCTCGAAACCTGGCATGTTTGTCGCTGTAGCGTTGCTTTGACGGCAGGAATAGAGGGGGTGGGCGGTATCTTGCTCTGGATGGATGCAAATGTTCCCGGCCCGCCCTTGGTCTTGCCGCAAACTCTCCGACATTATGATGAACGGTCGTCATGGTAGCGACATTTTGGCCGGGCATCCGAACCCGATCGCAGGACGCACTTTGTCACGGAGCCGATAGGCAATTGTGATGTTGGACTGCTAAAGGTCGGACAAAGACAAAGGAGAGACAGGCATGAGCGCCCATGTTCACCCCGTTCCCGAATGGGCCGATAGCGCGTCCATGGATGCGGAACGCTACGCCCGGGCCTATGAGGCGGCGAAGACCGATCCCGACGGCTATTGGCGCCAACAGGCCGGGCGGCTGGACTGGATCACGCCCTTCACCAGCGTGAAGGACACCAGCTTCGCCGAGGCGGATTTCCGTATCAACTGGTTCGCCGACGGACAGCTGAACGTCGCGGCGAACTGCATCGACCGGCATCTGGAAACGCGCGCCGATCAGGTCGCCATCCTGTGGGAAGGCGATGCCCCCGGCACCGATCGCCGCATCACCTATCGCGAGTTGCACGAGCAGGTCTGTCGCCTCGCCAATGCGCTGAAGGGGCTGGGCGTCGCCAAGGGCGACCGCGTCACCATCTATCTGCCGATGATCCCCGAGGCCGCCTTTGCGATGCTGGCCTGTGCGCGGATCGGCGCGATCCATTCGATCGTATTCGGAGGTTTCTCGCCCGAAAGCCTCGCCAACCGTATCGTCGATTGCGATTCGCGCATCGTGATCACGGCGGATGGCGGCTGTCGCGGGGGCAAGGCGGTGCCGCTCAAGGCCAATGTCGACGCCGCGCTGGACCATGACGGCGTGACGGTCGACCATGTCGTCGTCGTCCGCCACAGCGGCGTGGACGTGACGATGAAGGACGGCCGCGACCAATGGTATGGCGATCTGGTCGACGCGGCCGCCACCGACTGCGCGCCCGTGGCCGTGGGGGCGGAGGACCCGCTGTTCATCCTCTATACCAGCGGCTCGACCGGCAAGCCCAAGGGCGTGTTGCACAGCAGCGGCGGCTATCTGCTCTGGGCGTCCTACACCCACCAGCATGTATTCGATTACCGCGAGGGCGAAATCTTCTGGTGCGCCGCCGACGTGGGCTGGGTCACGGGGCACAGCTATGTCGTCTATGGCGCGCTCGCCAACGGCGCGACGACGCTGATGTACGAAGGCGTGCCCAACTATCCCGATTTCAGCCGCTTCTGGCAGATCGTCGACAAGTACCGGGTCGCGACCTTCTATGCCGCGCCGACCGCGCTGCGCGCACTGATGCGCGAGGGCGACGAATGGGTGAAGAAGACCGACCGCTCGTCGCTGCGCGTGCTGGGCTCGGTCGGCGAGCCGATCAACCCGGAAGCCTGGGAATGGTATCACAAGGTGGTGGGCGAAGGGCGCTGCCCGATCGTCGACACCTGGTGGCAGACCGAGACCGGCGGCCACATGATCGCGCCGATCCCCGGCGCCGTGGCGCTCAAGCCCGGCTCGGCCACCTTGCCACTGCCCGGCGTGCTGCCGCAGATCGTCGATGCCGAAGGCAAGGTGCTGGACGGCGCGGTCGAGGGCAACCTCGTCATCGCCGACAGCTGGCCGGGGCAGATGCGCACCGTCTGGGGCGATCATGACCGTTTCTTCCAGACCTATTTCACCACCTATCCGGGGAAATATTTCACCGGCGACGGATGCCGCCGCGACGAGGACGGCTATTACTGGATCACCGGCCGGGTCGACGACGTCATCAACGTCTCCGGCCACCGTATGGGCACCGCCGAGGTCGAATCCGCGCTGGTCGCCCATGCCAAGGTCGCCGAGGCGGCGGTGGTGGGCATGCCGCACGACGTGAAGGGGCAGGGCATCTATGCCTTCGTCACGCTGAACGCGGGCGTCGAGGAAGACGAGGCACTGCGCGCCGAGCTGGTCCAGTGGGTGCGCCGCGAGATCGGCCCGATCGCCACGCCCGACGCGCTGCAATTCGCCCCCGGCCTGCCCAAGACCCGCTCGGGCAAGATCATGCGCCGCATCCTGCGCAAGATCGCCGAGAACCAGGTCGATGCGCTGGGGGACACCTCCACGCTGGCCGATCCGGCGGTGGTGGATCATCTGGTCGCCAACCGGATCGAACCGGGCAAGAAGGCGGCGTGATGTGGGACGGGGCTGCTGGTTATCCAGCAGCCCCGCGATTCGCTTGGCCTTCGACTTCGCTCAGGCTGAACGGAGCGAGGGAATAAGGCCTCTCATACAGACCTCCGTTCAGCCTGAGCGAAATCGAAGGTTACGCCCCAACGCGAACCTCAGGGCGTTTTCCGAACCGGCGGCAAGGCCGCGCAGATATCCACGCCCCCCGCAGGCACGGTGAAGAAGTCGTTCTTCCGATTCTCCCGGCCCTTGATCCACGCGGCGAAGCGTGGCGACCCGGTTTCGCGATACTGGAAATGCGGCCGCTCGGCAGCCGGGATGTCGCTCGCCAGCCGTGCCGAGACGATTCCCAGCCGCTGCCCCTCATCCTTGTAGAAGCCCAGATCCCCCGTCCCGCGCGGCAGGGTGGAGAGCGCATCCATCCCGTCGACCACCCGGCCGACCACCGCGATGTTGCGGTCCAGCCCGCGCGGCGAGTGACCGATGATCGTGTAGAGCTCGGCCCCCGACCCCGTGCTGGGCGCCAGATCGCGCGCGACGCCGACCATGCCATAGCAATGCGGCACCCACTCGCTGGTCGCATCCCCCGCCAGCGGCCAGCCGTCACGGCTATAACCCGCCCAGGCGGCATAGGGATCGGGCTTGCTCAGCCGCGCTACCGCGCTGTTGCCGGAGCGGATATATTCGGCCGGAGGATTGGCGACGATGCCGGTCGGCAACGGCTTCTTCTCGGTCGCGTCGCCCCATTGCGCGACGTAATTCTCCTGCACGCGGTAGACGCTCGTCCCCGCATCCCACCAGCGCGCCCGCGCCAGCGC
Source organism: Sphingomonas sp. Leaf257 (assembly GCF_001422185.1). Taxonomy (NCBI): domain Bacteria; kingdom Pseudomonadati; phylum Pseudomonadota; class Alphaproteobacteria; order Sphingomonadales; family Sphingomonadaceae; genus Sphingomonas; species Sphingomonas sp. Leaf257. The sequence goes on along the minus strand of NZ_LMMH01000032.1, from coordinate 36,736 downwards.
CCGGATATTGGCGACATGGACCGGCGCCCGGGCAGGTGCCAGCCGCAGCGTCACCGTCCGTCCATTGGCCAGGGTGAAGACCAGCAACTCGTCATCGGGCACCGCGATCCAATCGCCGGGCAGCGGATCGCCCACCTGCGCGGCAGGGGCGGGGGAGGGCGAAGCCTGCGCCAAAAGCGCGGCGAGCAGAAGCGTGATCGTCATCAAGCAATAGACTGCCCCAGCCGACCGATACACGCAATCGCTTGCGCGCCGCGAGGAAGCGCATTAGGGCCGCGTCTTCCAGGCATGGACTCATGCGGAGCGGTGGCCGAGTGGTCGAAGGCGCTCGCCTGGAAAGTGAGTATACGGCAAAACCGTATCGAGGGTTCGAATCCCTCCCGCTCCGCCATTATCCCCGAAGTTTCGCCTCAGCGCTCGACCTTGTGGCTCTGCCCCAGGCGCAGCGTCATGCCCCACAGGGCCTGGACCGCAGGCCCCCCATCCTCCGTCTGGCCGGGCAGTATCGCGACCAGTCCGCGCGCCAGGGCCAGTCCCAGATTACCCAGGTCCAGTGAGAAGCAGGTGAGGTCGGGGGTCAGCGCGCGGCAGGCAGGGTTGTCGCGCAGGCCGATCACCGCGACGTCGCGCCCCGGCTCCAGGCCCAGGCGGCGCAGCGCGCGATAGGCTCCGACGGGCGCGGTCTCACCCATCAGCAGTAGCGCGGTCGGGCGGTCGGGCATGGCCATCAATTCGCTGGCCGTCGCCTCGCCGTCGCTTTCGTCGGTTTCGCCATGATGGACGAGCGCAGGGTCGAAGGGAATGTCCGCGCGGGCCAGCGCATCGCGATAGCGTTCGACCACGATATGGCTGTTGTTGATCGTCGCTGGCGGCGCGACCAGGCCGATACGGCGATGCCCGGCCTTGGTCAGCAGCGTCATCGCGTCGGCCATGACGCCCTCGAAATCCAGGTCGATCCAGGCATAATCGCGCGCGATCGCGGTGCGGCCCAGCGCGATGAAGGGGATGTTGCGGTCGAGCAGGAAGGGGATGCGCGGATCGTCATGCTGCGTCCCCGACAGCACCCAGCCATCGACCGTTCCGCGCGAGACATGGCGGCGCAGGAAGGTCAGCGCGTCCTCGCCCTTGCGCGCCAGCAGCACGACGAGATCGAGGTCATGCTCGCTCAGGCCGTTCTGCAACCCCTCGAGCAGCGCCATGAAGAAGGGGTCGCCATGGATCGCGCTGTCATGCTCCAGCGTCAGCATGAAGCCGACCGTGCCGGTGCGCCCGCTGCGCAACGTCCGCCCCGACTGGTTGGGGATATAGCCATGCTTGGCCGCCGCCTCGACCACCCGCTGGCGGGTCGCAGGGCTGACGTCCTTGCGATCGTTCAGCGCCCGCGACACCGTGCCGATCGATAGCCCCAGATGACGGGCAAGTTCGCGTATATCCATGCGCCCTTTGATCGCGGCGCGCCTCGTTTCGCACAAGCCCTCCAAATGCTCCTCCTGCGGGGGCAGGGTCGAGCGGCCTGCAAACAGATCATTGACAGGGGAACGGAATGGGGCGATACCCGTAAACGTTTACGGCCATCGAAGAATGGCGGCAAGAGGATCGGGTCGCTTTGGACACGCTTGTTCTGGAAGCCCGCGCGATCGCGTGGAGCTATAATGGGGGGTGGTTGCGGATCGAGGCGCATGGGCCGCACGGCCTGCGCCTGCGCGCATCGCCCTTTTCCGATTCCGGGGCACGCGCCGGGGCGCTGCTCGATGACGGTGCCGCTGCGGGTGCCGATCCGATCGTCACGCGGGACGGCGCGACCGCGCGGATCACGCAAGGCCGGATCACCGCCGAAGTCGACCTGCAGGGGCGTGTCCGTTTCCTGAACGCGGAAGGCGAGTTGCTGCTGGAGGAAAAGTGGCGGCAGCGCGACACGATCAGCAAATTCTGGACCGTCGGCACCGAGGAAGTGCGCACGATCAGCGCGCTGGGGCTGGCCGGGCGTGAGTTCAAGCCGCTGACCGGCGACACCGCGCGCATCACCGTCCGGTTCGAGGCGAAGACCGGCGAGCGACTGTACGGCATGGGCCAATACCAGCAGCCCAATCTGGATCTCGCCGGATGCACGCTGGAACTGGCGCAGCGCAATTCGCAGGCCAGCGTGCCCTTCGTGGTGTCGAGCCATGGCTATGGCCTGTTGTGGAACATGCCCGCGGTCGGCGCGGTGCATTTCGCCGCCAATGGCGCGACCTGGACCGCCGAGGCTGCGAGCGAGATCGATTACTGGATCACCGCCGGCGACACGCCCGCCGACATCGTGCGCAACTATGCCCAGGTGACGGGCACGGTGCCGATGATGCCCGACTATGCGCTGGGGCTGTGGCAGAGCAAGCTGCGCTACCGCACCCAGGACGAGTTGCTGGCGGTGGCGCGCGACTATCATGCACGCGGGATTCCGCTGGCGGTGATCGTCGCCGACTTCTTCCACTGGCCGGTGCAGGGCGACTGGCGGTTCGATCCGCGCGAATGGCCCGATCCCGCCGCAATGACCGCCGAGCTGAAGGCGATGGGCACCGAGTTGCTCGTCTCGATCTGGCCGACGGTGGATCATCGGTCGGAAAATTATCCCGAGATGGTCGAGAAGGGCTATCTGGTGCGCTCCGCGCGCGGGCTGGACGTGCAGCAGGAGTTTCTGGGCAATACCCGCTTCATCGACGTCACCCATCCCGGCGCGCGTGCCTTTTTGTGGGACCGGGCAAAGCGCAATTACCGTGACAAGGGCGTGGCGCTATTCTGGCTGGACGAGGCCGAGCCCGAATATAGCGCCTATGACTTCGACAATTATCGCTATCATGCGGGCAGCGTGCTGGAGGTCGGCAACGCCTATCCGCTCCATTACGCCCAGGCCTTTTACGATGGCCTGGCGGCCGAGGGCGAGCGCGAGATCGTCAGCTTGATCCGTTGCGCCTGGGCGGGCAGCCAGCGTTACGGCGCGCTCGTCTGGTCGGGCGATATCCATTCCTCGTTCGAGGCGATGCGCAACCAACTGAGCGCCGGGCTGAATATGGGGATGGCGGGTATCCCGTGGTGGACGACCGATATCGGCGGCTTTCATGGCGGCCATGTCGACGACCCGGCCTTTCACGAACTGATGATCCGCTGGTTCCAATGGGCGGTGTTCACGCCCGTCCTGCGGATGCACGGCCACCGCGATCCCGTGACCCCGCCGCCCGAGCCGTTCCGCGACGGCGTGGCGCAATGCGACACGGGCGCGGGCAATGAGCTGTGGAGCTTCGGAGAGCGGGTGTATGAGGTGCTGCGCTGCTATGCGGGGCTTCGCGAGCGTTTGCGGCCCTATATCGCCGGACTGATGCGGGCGGCCCATGAGCAGGGCGATCCACTGATGCGGCCGATGTTCTATCACTATCCCGACGATCCGCGCTGCTGGGCGGTGGACGACCAGTATATGTTCGGCCCCGACCTGCTTGTCGCGCCGGTGACGGCGGCGGGCGTCGGCGAGCGGTGCGTCTATCTGCCCGACGGGATATGGCTGGACGCCTGGACCAAGGAGCGGGTCGAGGGCGGCGGCCATATCTGTTGCGCGGCACCGCTGCACCGGATTCCGGTCTTCATCCGCGACAGCGCGGAGGTGATGGCGGCGTTCGACAAGAAACAGTGACCGGCCAAGCATCGGTCATTTCATCGGAGCCGTCAAAGGACGGACCAGAACGGGAGGGTATAGGGCATGGCGGCATCGATGGCGGATCACGCCATGGCGGCGGACAGCGGGCAGCGACACGGCACCCCCGCGCCGATCCCCCTTGCTTCCATCCCGTTCGTCGAGAAGATCTGTTACGGCTTCGGCGATGCGGGCGGCACCATCGTCACCGGGCTGATCGCCAATTTCCTAACCTTCTACTATACCGATGTCTTCGGGCTGGCGCCGGGCATCGTCGGCGTCCTGTTCCTGTCGCTGCGCATCTTCGACGCGGTATCCGATCCCCTGATCGGGATCATGGCCGACCGCACCACCACCCGCTGGGGGCGGTTCCGGCCCTATCTGCTCTGGACCGCGATTCCGGTGGGCCTCAGCTGCTTCCTGACCTTTCAGGCCCCCGACTTCAGCTATGACGGCAAGGTCGCCTATGCCGCGATCACCTATTTCCTGCTCGCGCTGTCCTATTCGCTCAACAACGTGCCGTACTGCGCACTGATCACCCGGATGACCGACAGCGAGCGCGAGGGTGTGTCGTGCCAGTCGGTGCGCTTCGCGATGGTGGCGATCGCGTCCTTCTGCGTCTCGGTCGGGTTGCCGATCCTGGTGCGCCATCTGGGGGGCGCGGACATCGCGCGCGGTTACCGCGACGGGGTCGCGATCCTGAGCGCCGCCGCGGTCGTCATGTTCCTGATCTGCTTCCTGTTCGTGCGCGAGCGGGTGGTCGCCGCCGATACCGCGGACGTGCCGCTCAAGGTCGCGATCGCCAACACGTTGAAGAACGACCAGCTGCGCTGGACCTTCCTGATGACGCTGCTGCTGATCGCGATCTTCAATACCAAGGGCGGCGCGGCGCTGTACTTCATCACCTATGTGCTGAAGGGCGATGCGACCTATCAGGCGCTGTTTTTCGGCACCGCGACGGCGGGCGGGTTCCTGGGTTCGATCGTGGTGCAGGCCTTCACCCGGCGATACGACGTGCGCAGCATCTATATCTGGGTGAATCTGATCCTGGTCGCCGGACACTTCGCCGCCTTTTTCGTGCCGGGCGAGTATCCGACCCTGTGGCTGGTGCTGGTCGGGCTGTGCTGCATCGTGCTGGGCTGCACCCTGCCGCTGCACTTCACCCTGATCCAGCTGGCCGACCAATATGGCGAATGGAAGCTGGGGATGCGCTCCTCGGGCATGAGCTTCGCCTTCAACCAGTTCTTCGTGAAGCTGGCCTGGGCGGTGGCGGGCGCGCTGATCAGCGGGGTGCTGGTCGCCGTGTCATACAAGGCGGGCGCGGGCAACCAGACGGCGTTGTCGCTCACCGGCATCCGCCTGTTGTCGACGATCATCCCCGGCCTGATGCACCTGGCGCTGGCCTTTGCGATTTCCCGCCTGATCCTGAACCGCGACACGATTGCGCGCATGACCGCCGCCCGCGCCCTATGACCCCTATTCCGGAGCCCCGCCTCATGACCCAGCCGCTTCGCCGTTCCGCCTCCGTCCTGATCGCTGCGCTGCTCGGCTCGGTCGCCATGCCCGCGCTGGCGCAGGAGCGGATGACGGTCGATCTGGCCAGCGACACCGGCGCCTTTCACGGCGGCGCGTCGGGCACGCTGTACGGCCTTTACGATGCGCGGCTGCCGCATCCCAATCTGGTCGAGGGCATCGGGCTGCGGACCGTTTCAACCAAGGCGCAGGACGGGCCGCAGCATCCCGGCGCCGATGCGCTGGAGGTGTCGACGCTGCTGACCGATGCGTCGGGCGGCGACACCTATATCTACATGACCGACATCAACCGCGAATTCCCCTATGATTGGAAGACCGGCGACTGCGCCCAGTCGGTGACGAACTATATCGAAAAGCTGCGCGCGCAGGTGCGTCAGGTAAAGGGCATGGCGCCGCGCTACCGCGACCGGATCGTCTTCGTCCCCTTCAACGAGCCCGACGGCAACATGTTCGCCGAAGGGCCCAAGAGCTGCAACAATGTGCGCTGGCAGAAGGACCCGACCGCGTTCAACGACGCCTGGGACCGGGCGGTGCGGATGATCCGCCAGGAACTGCCCGGCGCGCGGATTGCCGGGCCGAATACCAGCATCCTCTATCCCGAGGTCGAGGGTTTCCTGCGCCACGCCATCGCGGTCGAGACCATGCCCGACATCGTGACCTGGCACGAACTCAGCAACCCGGCGGCGGTGCGGACCAGCGTACGCAAATATCGCGAATGGGAGGACCGGCTGTTCGCGGGCACGAAGTGGCAGGGCCGCCATCTGCCGGTGAACATCAACGAATATGCCTATAACTATCACACCTCGGTCCCCGGCCAGATGGTGCAGTGGGTTGCCGCGATCGAGGATTCCAAGGTCGATGCCGATATCGCCTATTGGAACATCGACGGGAATTTGAGCGACTCCGCCGTCCAGGCCAATCGCGGCAACGGGCAATGGTGGCTGCTGAACGCCTATGCGACGATGAGCGGCCACACCCTGGCCGTCACCCCGCCGCATCCCGACCAGAGCTATACCTTGCAAGGTGTCGCGACGCTCGATCCCGCGCGCCGCCAGATGCGCCTGCTGTTCGGCGGCAAGTCGGGTGATGCCACTGTCGCGCTGACCCATGTGCCCGCCAGCTTCGGCGAAACGGTGCGCGTCCGCGTGCGCGAGATCGACTGGACCGGCCAGCTGGGCGACTCTCCGCCGCCGGTGGTGGTCGGTGACCGCCTGGTGCCGGTGAAGGACGGACAGATCGACCTGACCTTCGGCCGGGACGGCTGGCCCGCTTTGCGCGAGGAAGCGGCCTATGTGTTGGTCCTGTCCCCCGGACAGGGCGTACGCCCCGCCGCCGTCGCCCCCCGCTGGCGGCAGGATTACGAAGCCGAAAAGGCGACCCGCCAAGGGCAGGGACTGACCGTGCGCGGGCCGGAGGGTTCGCCCGATCATGTCGACCGCTTCCATGTCTCGAACGGCTATCTGGTCGAGGGGTTCAAGACCGGCACCGACGCCGCGCTCGACTTCGCGGTCGATGTGCCGCGCGACGGCCGCTACGACCTGCGCGTCCTCGCCAACAGCTTCAACAAGGACCCGCTGGTCGAGCCGCAGGGGGCAACCAACGTCTTCCTGCGCATCGACGGCAAGCCGGAGGGCGAGACCGAGCTGTTCCTGCCGCTGGGCTACAAGCCCGCCGTGCTCGACCATGCCGATACGGTCGTCACCCTGACGCGCGGCCGCCATATCCTGACGCTCGCCACCCGCAGTCTGGACGGCACACGCCGGACCCAGGGCAATGCGATGGTCGACCGCATCACCCTGACCGCCGCCGATCCCGCCGTGACCGCCACGCGCTATGATGTGGCGGATGCCGTGGTGAAGGGCGGCAGCGCGACCTTCTGGGTCTATGCCGCGAAGGACGGACTGGCGCGCCTGAGCCCGGACGCCAGCGGCGGCGGCGCGGTGCGTATGGCGGTCAACGGCCGCGCGACGAAGGGCCGCGCCTTCCTGCTCGGCGGGATCAACAAGGTGGTGCTGACCACCACGGGATCGGCGGCTGTTCGTGGCCTGTCGATGACGCCGAAGAACGGACCCGCGCCCTATCTCTACGAGGCGGAGGATGCGCAGGTCGCCGGGACAGCACGGATCGCTGCGGCTTCGCGGGCCAGTGGCGGCCGGGCGGTATTCGCCATCGGCGGCGCGCCGGGCAACGGCAACACGCTGACCTTCCCCAGGGTGATGGCGCCGCGCGCAGGGACCTATGCGCTGACGCTACGCTTCTCGAACGAGGAACAGGCCAAGGCGACGCACTACAATCCCGATCCGCTCGCCCGCATCGCGCGCATTTCGGTGAACGGCGGCAAGCCGATGCTGGTCAGCGCGCCGCACAGCTTCAACGCCAACAACTGGTGGGAGATGACCGTGCCGGTGGCGCTGAAGGCGGGGGCCAACACCATCCGCATCGCGGGCGAGGAACAGCCCAATTGGGACGGCCGCACCTATGCCTCGCAGAGCTGGCCGGGTGTCCAGCTCCGCTCGGCCTATGCGCCCAATATCGACCGGATCGCTGTTACGCCGATGCCCTGAGGGCGGACCTGCCATGACGGGCCGTCGTGGGAGGAGAGGGGTTTGGAAAAGGGGAATGACCTGAAAAAGGGATGGCGTGCGGGACTGGCGGCACTGGCCGTGATGGCGACGGGGGTCGTGCCCGATGGCGCGCAGGCGGACAATCCGATCATCCAGACGCGCTTCACCGCCGACCCGGCGCCGCTCGTCCATGACGGCGTCGTCTATCTCTATACGGGCCATGACGAGGATGATGCCGAAGGGTTCTGGATGCTCGACTGGCGGCTCTACAGTTCGACCGACATGGTCAACTGGACCGACCGGGGCTCGCCCGCCTCGCTCAAGACCTTTCCCTGGGCGCGGCAGGACAATGACGCCTGGGCGCCGCAGGTGATCGCACGCGACGGCAAATTCTATCTCTACGCCCCGATCAGCGTCGCGGGCGATCCGAAGACGGCGATCGCGGTGGCGGTGGCCGACCGGCCCGAGGGACCGTTTCGCGACGTGCTGGGCAAGCCGCTGATCGCGGCGCGGCGCGGGGCGATCGATCCGACCGTGGCGATCGACGATGACGGGCAGGCCTATCTCTACTGGGGCAATCCCGACCTGTGGTATGTCAGGCTGAACCGCGACATGACCAGCTATGCCGGAGAGATCACCAAGGTCGCCAAGCCGATCGATTATCAGGAGGGCCCCTGGTTCTACAAGCGCGGGCCGCATTACTATATGGCCTATGCCTCCAGCTGCTGTCCCGAGGGGATCGGCTATGCGATGAGCGACCGGGCAACCGGCCCTTGGGTCCACAAGGGGCCGATCATGGACCCCAATGCCGCCTCGACCGGCAATCACCCCGGCATCATCGACTATAAGGGGCATTCCTATCTGTTCGGCTTTCACTACGAGCTGAATTTCGCCCTGACGCCGATCCATCACGAGCGGCGATCGGTGACGTTGCGCGAGTTCCGCTACAATCCGGACGGCACCATTCCGCGCCTGCCCTGGTGGACCGACGAGGGCGTGGCGCAGATCGCAACCCTCGATCCCTATCGCTGGGTGGAGGCGGAGACGATCGCCTGGACCTCACGCATCGGGCGCGACCGCGACCGGCCCTATCGCTGGGCACCGGGCGTCACGACCGCAAGCGCGGCGGACGGGCGGGTTCACGTCACCCGCATCGCCGATCGCAGCTATATCAAGATCGGCGGCGTCGACTTCGGACGCGGCGCGGCCAGCTTCGCCGCCAGCGTGGCGCGGGTGCGCGGTCGTCCGACGATCACGCTGCATCTCGACCGGGTCGACGGGCCGCAGATCGGGACACTCGCCCTGACCGGCGGCGACGGCCCGGATTGGGGGACGCAAGCCACGGCAGTGACCGGGGCGAACGGCGTGCACGACCTGTTCCTGGTCTTCCACGGCGATGGCGGCGGACTGTTCGACTTCGACCGCTGGCAGTTCCGCCGCCAGTAAGGGGCCGCGCTCAGGCGGCGCCGATGGTCAATGCAATCCGGTCCCTCGCGCGGGTGGCGATGCGCATGCCGTCCTTGGTCGTACGGATCGCTACGGCCCGGCCGCCACGCATGGCCACGCGGACCCGGCGACCGGCGGGCAGGCGAACGACCAGCTCGCCGCCCAGCGCCGACAGCAGCTCGGCCTGTTCCAGCTGCCCCGCCGCCCAGCGCTGATCGACGGTTACGCCGCCGCGTGCGCGCAGGCCGTGGACGCGGCCGTCGCGCCACGCCGGGGGCAGGGCGGGCAGCAGGGCGATCGCGCCGTCATGGCTTTGCAGCAGCATCTCGGCGATGGCGGCGGTGATCCCGAAATTGCCGTCGATCTGGAAGATCGGCCCCTTGTTGGACGGATGCGTGTCGAACAGATTGTCGAGCGTGCTGCCCTGGAAGAAGGCGTCGATCAAACGGCCGGATCGTGCGGCATCGCCCATCCGCGCCCAGATGCAGGTCGCCCAGGCACGGCTCCATCCGGTCTGCGCCCCGCCATTGTCTTCGCGCCGCTGCATCGATGTCGCCGCCGCCCTGGCCCAAGCGGGCGTGCGGCGGGGCGTGAATTCTTCGCCGGGATAAAGGGGATAGAGGTGCGAGATATGGCGATGGCCCGGCTCCGCCTCGGCAAAGTCGCGCGACCATTCCTGCAACTGGCCGTGGCTGCCGATCCGATACGGCTCCAGCCGCTCGACCAGTCCGCGCAGCTTGGTCGCGAAGGCTGCATCGGTGTTCAACAGGGCGCTGGCGGCGATACAGTTGGCGAACAGCTCGCGGATCAGCGCCAGGTCCATGGTGCAGCCCGTGCTGATCGAGGCGGGCTTGCCGTCGGGGGCGAGGAACTCGTTCTCGGGCGAGATGGAGGGCGCGGTGGTCAGCCGCCCGTCCGTGCCGTTCGCCACCAGCCATGCCGCGCAGAACTCGGCCGCACCGCGCATCAGCGGCCAGGCCCGATCGCGCAGGAACGCCCGGTCGCCGCCGAAGGTGTAATGCTGCCACAGATGCTGCATCAGCCAGGGTCCGCCCATCGGCCAATTGGCCCAGATCGGCGCGGCGCTGCCTTCGCCGACCGGATTGGCCATCGCCCAGATGTCGCTATTGTGATGCAGGCACCAGCCGGGCATCCCGTAATAGCTTTGCGCGACCCGTCTCCCGCGCACCGCCACCCGCTCCAGCCAGTCGAACAGCGGGGTATGGCAATCGGCGAGATTGGCGACCTCGGCGGGCCAGTAGTTCATCTCGGTATTGATGTTGGTGGTGTGGTTGCTGCTCCAGGGTGGCCGCACCTCGGCATTCCAGATGCCCTGGAGATTGGCGGGCTGGGTTCCGGTGCGTGAGCTGGCGATGAGCAGATAGCGGCCGAAGTGGAACAGCAGCGCGGCCAGACCCGGATCGCTGGCCCGCGCATTGCCCGCGCGGCGCTCCGCCGTCGTGCCCGTCATGCCGCCCGCCAGCTGCAATCCGGCCCGGCGATAAAGTGTCCGGTGGTCGGCGACATGCGCCGCCCGCAACGCCGCATAGCCGGTCCCCCGCGCCGCCGACAGCGCCGCCACCGCCTTGGCCTCGATCGCCTCGATCGGCAGGTCGGGCGACTGGTCGAAACCGCGAAAGCCGGTGGCGGCGTTGAGGCGGATCTCGATGCTCCGGGCACCGCGAACCACGATCCGGTCGCCCGACACCGTGGCCTGCCCGCCCTCGTTCATGACGTCTGCCACGGCGGCGAACATCATGCCGCGTCCGGCGGCATCGTCATAACGGACCGGATCGGCGACCGAATGATAATTGGGCGCGGCATAGGAGGGGGCCTTGCCGTGCAGGATCAGCCGGTTGCCCTCCGCCCGTACCGATCCCTTCAGCAGCGTGGCCAGCGAGACGTCGGCGTCGATCGCCCCGCCTTCCGCCGTCATCCGCACCACGACCAGCTGCGCCGGGTGCGACACGAACACCTCGCGCCGGTAACGCGTCCGCCCCGCGGTATAGGCTATGTCGACTACCGCCTGGTCCAGGTCGAGCGCCCGGCGATAGGCGTCGTGCGTCGCGCCGTCATGGGCCAGTTCGATCACCAAATCGCCGATCGGCGCATAGCTGTTGGAATAGGCGCCTTGCAGCTTTTTCGCGCGCGTGTCGGCGGCGTGGTAATCGCCCGCCAGCGCGGCCTGCCGCACTTCCGCCAGCGATCCTTGCGCATCCGGCTTGGCATCGCTGCCCGGATAGCCGGACCACAGGCTGTCCTCGTTCAGGGATATGATCTCGCGCGCGGGGCCGCCGCGCACCATCGCGCCCAGCCGCCCATTGCCGACCGGCAATCCGTCGACCCAGCGGGTCGCGGGCGCATCGAACCAGAGGCGGTGGGAGTCATCGGCCATCACCGGCTGCGCCCGCAGGGGCAGGGCGCCGATCCCGCCCGCCGCCATGGCGAAGGCACCCGCTTCCAATACGCCGCGTCGCGTCAGATCGGTCATGCATTCCCCTTCCGTCTCATCCCTGATGCCGGGACGGTGGCGTATTCAAATGCATGAAGAAAGGACAAAATAAGGGATCGGTGCGGGAGCGTCGAAACCCTCCCGCACCGCCCGCGCATCAGAACGAGAAGCGCACGCCTGCGTCGTAGCGCGGCCCGAAATTCTGGTAGCGCAGCAGCTGATTGTCGAACCGCCCGGTGGCAAAGTATTTGGCGTTGAACAGGTTGGTGCCCTCGACAAAGACCTGGGCGAAGGGGGTGATGTTCACCGCCACGCTGCCGTCGAACTGGCCGTAGTCGCGCACGAACACCGGCTCGTTGCCCGGACCGCCCGCCAGCTGTTGCAGGAAGCGTTCGCGCCGGTTGTACGCGATGCGCGCCGATACGCCGAACTTTTCGTAGAACAGGGTGGCGTTCTGCGAATTGCCGATGCCTTCCGCCGCGAAGGACTGGCCGACCTGGCTGACGTCGAACTCGCGATTGGTGGTCACGAAGGTCGCGTTGGCCTGCACGCCGAAGCCGCTCAGCACGCCGGGCAGCCAGTCGAGCGTATGGACCAGGTTCAGCTCCAGCCCCTTGATCTTCAGCGATTCCGCGTTGCGCGGGCGCCGGACGCTGAACTTCGCGGTATTCTGCCCGACGATCAGCCCGCCGACCGGCAAATTGCCCGCATTGGCGATGGTGAACAGTTCCTCGCCAAAGGTCTGGACGATGAAGTCGTCGACCGTCTTGTGGAACACCGCCGCCGACAGGGTGGTGGTCGACGTCGGATACCATTCGAGCGACAGGTCGAAATTGGTCGCGCGGTAAGGCTTCAGCGCCGGGTTGCCGCCGCTGGCGGTCAGCGTGGCGGGGCGCAGCGTGCCGATGTCCAGGCTGGGCGCCAGATCGCCGATGGCGGGGCGCGTCAGCGTCTTGTAGGCGGCGAAGCGCGCCTGCAGCTTGGGCGTCAGGTTCAGCTTCGCGTTCAGGTTGGGGAGGAAGTTGCTGTAGGACGAGCGCCGGTCGACCGACACCGCCGCGCGGTTGTTGGCGAAGACGCCGGTATAGGTGGTCGGATCGCCCGGCACCGGCAGCAGGTCGGTCAGCTGCAATTGCTGCCCGGCCGAAACCAGTTCGGTATATTCGTAACGCCCGCCGACATTGATGAACCAGGGAAGCCCGGCGACCGTGCCCTCCAGATCGACATCGGCATAGCTGGCGAAGACCTTCTCGCGCACCCGGGCCGAGGGCTGCTCGGTGACCGCATAGCCGTTGGTGCGCGCGAAGATCGCCGCCGTCGTGCCCACCGGCTGGCCGCGCGCCAGGTCGAGCGCGGTCGTGGCGGCGGTGCTGGTCAGATAGTTGAAATAGGCCTGCGGGTTATAGGTCAGGAAGGTGGTCGGCACGCTGCCGCCCTTCTGCCCCAGCGACCCCAGGGTGAAGGGCGAGAGCAGCGACGGATCGGCCAGCGTCGGATAACCGCAATAGAGGCAGCCGATATTGGGATCGGACGAGAAGGGCACGTTGCGCTTGTCGCGCGAGGTGCCGGTCAGGCCGAAACGCAGCGCCGTGACGATGTCCCAGCCGGGCTTCCATTCGGTGTTCCAGCGATATTCCTGGACCTTTTCGGTCACGTCGTTGCCGCTGCGCCCGGCGATATGGGTGCGGCCCAGTGCCGGATTGGTCAGCACGCCGTTCGCGTAACCCGAGGTCGAGGGGATGCCGTTCCCTTGCGCCGCGTTGAACGAATACTGCGTCGGCACACCGATGACGGTGAAATAGGATTTGCCGCCGCCCGCATTCTTGGCCTGCGAATAGGTGGCGTCGAAGACCATGCGGACATTGTCGGCCGGACGCCATTCGGCATTGAACCCGGCCTCATAGGTCGTCGTCTCACGCACCCCGCCCGAGGCGATGAAGTCGGCATTGCCGTTGGTGGTCAGCGAGGTGACGGTGCGGTTCGAATCGATGCCCGCCGCCGTATAGCTGGTCGGCTCGAACCAGCTGCCCAGGCCGCGCGTCGTCGTGTCGCTCTTGAAGCGGTTGTAGAGGCCGTCGACGGTGAAGGTCAGCGCGTCGGTCGGCGCATATTGTGCGACCAGCGTCGCGCCCAGACGGGTGCGGTCGTCGCGCGTCTCGTTCACGTCCTGGTTACGCGGCGCATAGACATTGGTGTAGAGCGGCGCGTTGTTCGGCCCGACCGAGGTGCCGGGGATATAACCATCGGTGCTGATCGCCCGGATCGAGGCGATACGCTTCTGATAGGACAGCGAGGCGAGCAGCCCCAGCTTGCCGTCGGCGAAGGTGTCGCTGAGCAGGCCGAACAGCTGCGGCGTGACCTTCTTGCTGTTGCCCTCGTACAGCGCCTTGGCGGTGAAGACGCCCTTGAATTCCTTGAGCGCGAGCGGGCGCGGCGTCTGGACGTTGATCGTCGCGCCGATACCGCCGCCCTGAAGCGGGGCCTGCGAGCTCTTATAGACCTGCGCGCCGCTGATCAGTTCGGCGGGGATCAGGTCGAAGGAGAAGGCGCGGTTGTAATTGTCCGAGGCGAAGCTGCGGCCGTTGAACAACACCGTGTTGAAGGCGGGCCCCAGGCCGCGCACGCTGACCGATGCGCCCTCGCCGTTGCTGCGGTCGATCGCGACGCCCGGAATACGCTGGAGCGACTCGGCGACATTGGCGTCGGGGAACTTGCCCAGATCCTCGGACGAGATCGCATCGAGGATACCGGCCGCGTCGCGCTTGATCGCGGCGGCCGATTCGATGCTGCGGCGGATGCCGGTGACGATGATGTCGGCCGAGGTGCCGTCGGCTTCGCTCTGGCTGGGCAGGGTGGCGGTCTGGTCCGCCGGTGGCGTCTGGCTCTGCGCCAGGGCCGGAGTGGCCACGATAAGTGCGACAAGTGCGCTGGCCAGCCCTTGGGCGGCGTAGCGGGCGCTGGTCTTTGGATTCCGGGCTTTCTTCAGCATAGCTCTCCCCTATGAAACCGGTGTTCGATGCTTCTTGGCGAGCATCTATGCTGCTCTTGTTAGAAGCTATGTCTGACAAGTACAAGGGTAGGCAGTTCTTCTAGGTATCGGAAGTTCCGGTATAAAAGGCGAAGAGCGGAGCGGGAGAGGCACAGGTGGGCGAGACGGAAGTTCGGCGCGTCGTCGTGGTCGGCGGCGGATCGGCAGGCTGGATCGCGGCCTGTCGACTGGCGGCGCAGGCCCGTCGAATCGGAAGCGGGGTGCGGGTCACGCTGGTCGAGTCGCGCCATGTGCCGACGGTCGGGGTGGGCGAGGGGACCTGGCCGACGATGCGCAACACGCTGGCGAAGATCGGCATCACCGAAACCGACTTCATCCGCTCCTGCGACGCCGCGTTCAAACAGGGTGCGCGGTTCGTCGGCTGGACCGACGGGACGCCGCAGGACGGCTATTACCATCCGCTCAACCCGCCTGCGGGCGCGACCGAGATCGATCTGGCGCCGCATTGGCTGCACGGGGCGGCGGAGAATGCCAGCTTCGCCGACTGGGTCGATTACCAGCCGATGCTGTGCGATGCGGGGCTGGGGCCCAAGACGATCGTGATGCCCGAATATGCGGGGCATGCGAATTACGCCTATCATCTGGACGCGGGCAAATTCGCCACGCTGTTGCGCGAACACGGCGTCGGCACGCTGGGCATCGACCATGTGCTGGGCGATGTGGTGCGCCCGCAGATGAGCGACCATGGCGATATCGTGCATCTGGAACTGGCCGATGGGCGAACGGTCGCGGGCGACCTGTTCATCGACTGCACCGGCTTTGCCGCGCGACTGATCGGCGGCGTCTATCAGGTGCCGTTCCGCCGTTGCGGCGATGTGCTGTTCGCCGACCGGGCGATGGCGCTTCAGGTACCCTATGCGGATGAGGGCGCGCCGATCATCTGTCATACGGTGTCGACCGCGCAAGACGCGGGCTGGATCTGGGACATCGGGCTGTGGACCCGGCGCGGCGTCGGCCATGTCTATAGCAGCGCCCACACCAGCGACGATGCGGCCGAGACGGCGTTGCGCCGCTATGTCGGTCCCGCCGCCGAGGGGCTGAGCGCACGCCGGATCACCATCGATGCCGGGCACCGGACGCGCTTCTGGCAGAATAACTGCGTGGCGGTCGGCCTGTCCGCCGGGTTCATCGAACCGCTGGAGGCGTCGGCGCTGATGCTGATCGAGGCGTCGATGGATGCGATCGCCGACCGCCTTCCGCGCACCCGCGCCGCGATGGATGTGATGGCACGCCAGTTCAACGCGACCTTCACCCATCACTGGATGCGGATCATCGAATTCCTGAAGCTGCATTATGTGCTGACCCGGCGCACCGATACCGATTTCTGGCGCGACAATGTCGCGGCGTCCTCCATCCCCGACGGCCTGGCCGAGCGGCTGGAGCTGTGGCGGCACCATTCGCCCGGCCCGCAGGATTTCGATCATGCCCGCGAAGTGTTTTCCTGGCCCAGCTATCAATATGTCCTGCACGGCATGGGTTTCGACAGCCGCCAGCCGCGCATCGACGCGGCCGCCCCCGACACGGTGCTGGCGCAGCGTTTCGTCACGCGGATGGCGCGCGCCAGGGACGATCTGCGTGCCCGCGCCCCGCGCCACCGCGACCTGTTGCGCGCGATCCGCGAACATGGTCTGCAACGCGTATGATCGGCATCCCCCCGCTTTCCCCGGCCGCGCATCGCGGGCTGCGCTATGACCGCCATGCCGCAGGCGGGACGCGCCGCTTCGCCCGGATCGGCCTGTCGGAAATCGCGGTCGCGGCCGCCGACATGCCCCTGTGCCTCGCCAAGGACGGCCAGACCGGGCGCTTCAACCTGATTGCGCTGATGAGCTTGGTCGAGCCCGCCAACCTCTTCGTCTTCGGCGGCGGGTTCCAGGCGACCTATGTGCCGCGCGCGGTGATGCTGGGCGGGTTCCGGCTCGACGCGCGCGGGGCGGCGGGACTGGCCATCGATCCGGCCGACCCCAGCCTGGGCGATGCGGGTGAGCCGCTGTTCGCGGGGGAACAGCCGACGCCGCTGGCGGATGACATCGCCCGCGCGCTCGAACGGCTGGTGGCGGATGTCGAGGCCGCACAGGCGCTGGTCGATGCCTGGGCCGCGCATGGCCTGATCCGCCTGCTGGACCTCTCGCTGGCCAAGGCGGATGGGGGCGCGCATGATCTGGCGGGGCTCTACACGATCGATGAGGCGGCGGTGCAGGCGCTGCCCGATGCCGATGTGATCGCGCTCCACCGGGCGGACCGGCTGGCCCCCGCCGCCGTCCTGACCGCCTCGCTGGCGCAGGTCGAACGGTTGCGCCAGTTGCACAATGCCCGCTTCGCGCCCGCCCTGACCGGCTATTCGCTGGATTAGCTTGTTCGGGGCCCGGCGGCGGGTTAGCCTCCGGCGATCGGAGGGGGGCGAAGATGCTGGCACGGTGGCGGGGACTCGTGGCGCTGGGGCTTGCCCTTGTGACGGGACAGGGGGCGTGGGCGCAGACCGCCAACCCCATGCTGAAGGCCCATGCGGCGGGCATTCGCGACGCCGCGCATGAACGCAATGTGTCGCTGGGGCGTCTGGACATCGCGGTCGAACAGCTCGGCAGCGTCGTCGAAACGACCATCTCCGCCGCCTTCGTCAATCCCGAGGCGGCGCAGCTGGAGGGTGATTTCCGCCTCACCCTGCCCGAAGGCGCGGTCGTCACCGGCTATGCCTTGGATATTGGGGGGCAGATGGTCGACGGCGTGCTGGTCGATCGTCCGCGCGCCAAGGCAGTCTATGAAGCGCGGGTCCGCCAGCGGATCGATCCCGGACTGGCCGAAGTGAGCGCGGACAATGTCTTTTCGACGCGCGTCTATCCGATCTGGCCCGGCCGTGGGCGGACGATCCGGGTGCGTTTCGTTGCGCCCGTGGGGGCGGGGGGCTGGCGCCTGCCGCTCGGGTTCGACGGTGCGGTCGGCGACTGGTCGATCCGCATCCATGGCAGCGGCACCGTGGCAAAGCCTTTGGTGACGCTGGGCGAGACGCCATTGGCGATCACGACGGACGGCGAAGGCTGGGGCGGCGTGGTGAGCGGCAAGGACAGGCCGTTGTCGGGCGCGCTGGCCATTGCGCCCGCTCGCGCCGCCGATCTGGTCGTCAGCACCCATCATAATGGCGAGCGGGATCTGGAACTGGGCGGCGACCTGCCCGCCGTTACCGGGAACGAGATGACTCCGGCGCATCTGCGCATCTACTGGGATCGTTCGCGCTCGCGGTTGAAGGCCGACACGGCCCGCGAGATCGCGGTGGTCCGCGCGACGATCGACCGCTGGCACCCCGCCAAGGTCGAGCTTGTCGCCTTCAACAGCAGCGGGGCGCAGACCAAAAGCGTCACCACCGCCGGTGAAGCGGCGGCGTGGCTGGGCGCGCTCGATTATCGCGGGGCGACGGGCTTCGCGCCGCTGTCGCTGGGCGGTCCCGCCGACCGCTGCCTGATCTTCACCGATGGCCGCGCAACCATCGACCGCGATGCCACGATCACCCCGCGTTGCCCGCTGGATGTGGTCAGCAGTGCGGGCAGCGACGACCGTGCCTGGCTGGGGCATCTGGCGCGCGTGCATGGCGGGCAACTGATTCTGCTGGGCGACGATCCGGCGGCGGCGCTGGCGCTGTTGCAGGCCGGAGGGCCGGGCGTGATCGCCGTCACCGACCGCGACGATCGCCCCTTGCCCTTCGTGCAGCTGGCCACCGCCCAGGGACGCTGGGCGGTGCTGGTCCGTGCGCCGGGCTTCGGGCCGGTGAAGATCCGGCTGGGTGCGGGGCAGGAACTGATCCGCGCCATCGATGGCGGCGGCGAGACTCCGGCCTTTGACGGTCCGGGGGCGCTCCTAGCGCAGGATGCACTGGCGACGCTGGGCGCAACCGAGCAGCGCGACGCCTATGTGGCGCTCAGCCGCCGCTATGGCATTGCCAGCCCCAGCCTGTCCTTCCTCTTGCTGGAGAGTGTGGGCGATTATCTGAACGCCAAGATCGATCCGCCCGCGACCCTGCCCTCCGAATGGCGCGACGATTATGCCCGCCAGCGCAAGGCGATGGAGGCGGATGACGCCCGCATCGCGCAGCGCCATTTCGATCAACTGCTCAGAGAGTGGCAGGACGAGGTGGCGTGGTGGAAGACTCGGTTCGACCCCGCTGCGCGTCCCAATCGGATTGCGACCTCGCGCAGTTTCGACCGGACCGGACCGCCTCCGACGACGGTCGTCACACCACCGCCGATGGTCAACGTCCCCTCGGCTGCGCCGCCTCCGCCGCCCCCGCCGCCGCCCCCGCCAGCGCCGGAAATATTCGTCATGTCGGCCCCTGGAGCACCTCCGGCCCCTGCGGCTCCCCCGGCCCCACGCATCAGTCAGGCGACGGACAACATCGCCGTGACCGGCGCCGCCACGCGCATGACCCCGGCGGCTCCCTCGGTGCAGATCGACGCGTGGCAGCCCGCTCGGCCCTATCTGGAGCTGTATGACGGCAAGCCCGCCGATTTCGCCGAACGCTTCCGCGAGGCGGAGGCACGGCACGGGGCCTTGCCGAACTTCTATCTCGACACCGCCGCCTGGCTCGCCAGGCGGGGCCGTGTGGCCGAGGCCAGCGAGATGGTTTTGTCGGCGCTGGACCTGCCGACCGCCGACGACACGACGCTGGGCATGGTCGCCGACCGGCTGGAGCGGTATGGCGACTGGGACCGCGCGGTCGAACTGCGCGAGCGGCAGGCGGTGCTCGATCCCGACCGGCCGCAGCCGCGCCGCCTACTCGCGCTGACCCTCGCGCGCCGTGCCGCCGTCCGTCCGGCCCAGGCCAAGGCCGACCTGACCCGCGCGATCACCCTGCTCTATGAGGTCGCGACCAGCCCGCAGGCCGAGTCATGGGACGGCATCGACCTGATCGCGCTGAACGAGGCCAATGCGATGCTGCCGCGCCTGCGCAAGCTGGGCGGCAAGGTGGAAATGGACCCGCGCCTGGTCATGCTGCTCGATGTCGATGTCCGCGTCGTCATCGACTGGACCACCGATGGCTCCGACATGGATTTGTGGGTCGACGAGCCGACGCGCGAGCGGGCGATCTACAACAACAACCGGACCGCCATCGGCGGACGGCTGTCACGGGACATGACGCAGGGCTATGGGCCGGAGGAATATATGATCCGCGCGGCACCCCCGGGCACCTATACGGCGCAGGCCGATGTCTTTGCCCCCGACCGGATCGATCCCAACGGCGCGACCATCCTGACCGCGCACCTGTTCCGCAATTTCGGGCGGGCGAACGAGACGGTCGACAGCGTCGATATCGAACTGAAGCGCGATGAAAAGGGCGCGCGGATGATCGGCCGTATCGTCGTGCCGGGCAAGCCGGTGTCGAGCAGGATACCGGCGAAGGACGCAGTGCCGCTGCCCTGATCGGGGCGCGCGCTATGGCTGGTTTTACGAAGCGATAAGGGTGTAGGGGCGGACCATGGCCGAGCAGAGTCCGCCCTTCCCGTCATTCCGCAAATGGACGCCCGCGCGTTATCGTGCGCTGCTGCGGGCGCAGGGGCCGGGATCGGTCAAGTTCCGCACCCGGCTGGCGATCCTGATCGGCGCGGTCGCGATCGGGCTGGCCGCGACGGTCTTTGCCGAGGCGGCGGATGCGGCGGGCGAGATCTTCAGTCACTTCGTGCACCGTTATCACTGGGCGCCGCTGGTCGTGACGCCGCTGCTGTTCGCGGGGCTGGTCTGGATCACGCGCCGGTTCGCGCCGCTCGCGCGCGGGTCGGGCATTCCGCAGGTCATGGCTGCGCAGGCCGATCCCGAGCGGGCGACCGGCGGGTTGGTGTCGATTCGCACCGTCGTCGCCAAGGCCGGGCTGACGCTGGCGGCGGTGCTGGGCGGTGCTTCGGTCGGGCGCGAGGGGCCGACCGTGCAGATCGCCGCTGCCATCATGGGGCTGACCCACCGCCTGTTGGGCGTGCCGCTCCGCGGTGCGGTGCTGATCGCGGGCGGCGCGGCGGGCGTCGCGGCGGCGTTCAACACGCCGCTGGCCGGGCTGCTCTTCGCGATCGAGGAATTGGCGTCCGCCTATGAGCAGAAGGTCACGCTGCTGGTCATCGCCGCCATCGCGATCGCGGGCATGGTCGCCCAGTCGGCGCAGGGGGATTATGTCTATTTCGGGCTGATCGGCGCGCATATGCCGATCGTCACCGCACTGGTCGCCGCGCCGGTCGCCGGGATCGTCGGCGGGCTGGCGGGCGGCGGCTTTGCCCGGCTGATGCTGATGATGGCGACCGGCACCAACCGCGTGACCCTGTGGAGCAAGCAACGTCCCATCCTGTTCGCCGCGCTGTGCGGCGTCGTGGTCGCCGGGCTGGGCGTCGGCACCGGCCTGACCTGGGGTACCGGTTACGGCGCAGCGCGGGCGATGATCGTCGGGGTCGATGCGCCGCTCTGGTACGGCCCGGCCAAGTTCCTCGCGACCCTGTCGACCGCCGTCGCCGGGCTGCCCGGCGGCATCTTCGCGCCGTCGCTGTCGGTGGGCGCGGGGCTGGGCAATCTGTTGCGCTCGGTCTTTCCGGACTCCCCCGCCTCGGCGATCGTGATCCTCGGCATGGTCGGCTATTTCGCGGGCGTCGTCCGCGCGCCGCTGACCGCCGTCATCATCCTGTCCGAGACGACCGCCAGCCGCGGCCTGATGCTGCCGATGTTCGCCACCGCCTTCATCGCCGACGGGGTCAGCCAGCTGGTATGCCGCGAGAAGCTGTATCACGGCCTGTCGCGGACCTTCGCGATGCGGTGATCCGCTATTCCTCTCCTACGGGGGAGGGAGGCCTTGATGGACCTGACCCAGTGCGATCCCCGCGAGGTTCTGCGTCCGCTTGATATGGCGCAGCCGGAACCGGGGCGGGCGGGGGAGGGCCGACCACTCGGCGAAATGCGCGATATGCGCGGGGGGCACCCGCACCTTGCCGTTTGCCTGCGCCACCACCGCCGCCGCATCGCCCAGCAACAGCGCATCGATCAGCCCCGCCTCATGCGCCGCGCGGGTCGCGGCGATGAGCGCCAGCCATTCGGCGGTCATGCTGGTGCCGAGCCCCAGATCGCGGACGATCCGGGCGCGGCCGCCGATCACCACGGCATATTCCATCCCGCCGGGGCGAAGCCCGCCGTCGAAGAAAATCTTCAAGGCGTACCGATGCTGCGCGCGACCGCCTCGGCCGTCTTGATGCCGTCGACCGCCGCCGACAGGATGCCGCCCGCATAGCCAGCGCCTTCGCCCGCCGGGTAGAGGCCATAGGTGTTCAGGCTATGCCCATCCTCGCCGCGTGTGAAGCGAACGGGCGAGGAGGTGCGCGTCTCGACGCCGGTCATCACCACGTCGGGGTGGTCGTAACCGGCGATCTGGCGGCCGAAGACCGGGATCGCTTCGCGCATCGCCTCGACCACGAAGTCGGGCAGGCATTCGGAGAGGTCGGTCGGCGTCACGCCGGGGCGGTAGGACGGCGTGACCGAACCCAGGCTGGTCGAGGGCCGCTTCGCCAGGAAGTCGCCGACCCGCTGCGCCGGGGCCTTGTAGTTGGAACCGCCCGCGACATAGGCGCGCTCCTCCCAATGGCGTTGCAGCGCCAGCCCCGCCAGCGGATCGCCGGGGAAGTCGCGTTCGGGATCGATCGCGACGACGAAGCCCGAATTGGCGTTACGCTCGTTGCGCGAATATTGGCTCATGCCGTTGGTCGCGACGCGGCCCTCTTCGGACGTGGCGGCGACCACCGTGCCGCCCGGACACATGCAGAAGCTGTAGACCGTCCGCCCGTTCTGGCAGTGGTGCGAGATGTGATATTCGGCCGCACCCAGGATCGGATGCCCCGCCTGATGCCCGAAGCGCGCGCGGTCGATCCACCCTTGCGGATGTTCGATGCGCACGCCGATCGAAAAGGGCTTGGCCTCGACATACACGCCCGCCGACTGGAGCATCGCGAAGCTGTCGCGTGCGCTGTGCCCGATGGCGAGGACGACGTGATCCGCCTCCTGATAGCCGCCGCCGTTCAGGTGCAGCCCGCGCACCCGGCGCGTGCCCGACCCGTCGGTCTCGACGTCCAGTCCGTCGACCCGGGTGGAGAAACGATATTCGCCACCCAGTTCCTCGATGGTCGCGCGCATGCTCTCGACCATCGTGACCAGGCGGAAGGTGCCGATATGCGGATGCGCCTCGGTCAGGATTTCGGGCGGTGCACCCGCCTTGACGAACTCGGTCAGCACCTTGCGGTTCAGGTGGCGCGGGTCCTTGATCCGGCTGTAGAGCTTGCCGTCCGAAAAGGTGCCCGCGCCGCCCTCGCCATATTGCACGTTGGATTCGGGATTGAGCACGCTCCTGCGCCACAGGCCCCAGGTGTCCTGAGTCCGCTCGCGTACCACCTTGCCGCGCTCCAGGATGATCGGCCGGTATCCCGCCTGCGCCAGCACCAGCGCGGCGAACAGGCCGCAGGGGCCCGCGCCGATCACGACCGGGCGCTTGGTGCCCGGCGGCGGCGCGCTGGGCAGGTGATAGCGGGTGTCGGGCGTGCGCTGGACATCGCGGTCGCGGCGGAACCGCTCCAGCACGGCTGCTTCGTTCTTCAGGTTCACATCGACCGAATAGACGAGCTGGATATTGTTCTTGTCGCGCGCATCATGCCCGCGCCGGGCGATCACGAAGCGGACCAACTCGCGCGGCGTCACGCGCAACCGGCGACAGATGGCGGCGGGTAGGGCCTCGTCCGCATCGTGGAGAGGCAGTTTCAATTCACTGAGGCGGATCATCCCGCGCGCCATACAGAATTGCACGCGCTCCCGCCATCGCGCTGTGCGGCGAGGACGGGAGGCGGATCTAGCGCCCGCCGACGGCGTGGCTCAGCGGGGTTTCGGGGAAGGTGGGTTCCGCCAGGATTTCGGCCTGGAGTGCGGGCCAGCGTTCGCCGAACCAGTAATCGCCGCGTTCGGCGCGCTGGATCGGGTCATGTGCGGTCGCGACATTCTCGATCGCGACCGGCCCGTGGCTGGGAATGTCGAAGAAGACGCGCACGACCGGCATGGTCGGACATTCCCCTTCGCGCACCACGATGCCCAGCCGGTTGGACCGCAGCCGGACCAGCGCGGCAAAGGGCTGGATGCCCAGATTGGCGATGAAGGCGCGCAGGGTCTCGGGATCGAAATGGCCGTCCCATTCCAGCATCTGCGCCAGCGCCTCGTGCGGTGACCAAGCGCGCTTGTACGGGCGGATCGAGGTCACGGCGTCATAGACGTCGCAGACGGACGAGATACGGACGAACTGGCTGATCTCGTCGCCGCGCAAGCCGTCGGGATAACCGGCGCCATCCATCCGCTCGTGATGATGGCGGCACACGTCCAGGATGCGCGGGTCGAGGTCGTTCATGTCGCCCAGGATCCGATGGCCCAGGCCCGGATGGCGGCGGATCTCCACCATTTCCTCGGCGGTCAGGCGACCGGGCTTGTCGAGGACATCGGCGTCGATCTGCATCTTGCCGATGTCGTGCAGCAGTCCGGCCATACCGGCGACGTGCACATCCTCTTCGCTGAGGCCCAGATGACGCGCGAGATTCATCATCAACGTGCCGACTGCGACCGAGTGGATATAGATATACTGGTCCCGGTCCTTCAGCCGCGTGACCGCGATCATCGCGGCGGCGGACTTGGCGGTCGTCTCGGCAATGTCCTCGACGATCGGGACCAGGTCGCGGGTGCGGATGGTACGCCCGAGCCGGGCCTCGCCGAACAGCTGGGCCACGGCGGCGGCGGCGCGCGCGGATACGGCGCTGGCCCGCTCCACCTCGGTCGCGGGCTTGGCGCGACGCGGACGCAGGGCCGTGACAATCGGCTTGGTGATCGACTCGACGACGGGCGCGAGGACAGGCTCGGGCGTATCGGTGGCAGCGATCATCATGGGGCCGCGCCCCTTGGTCAGGTCGATGGTGACGGACGGCACCGATGCGCGAATCTTCTCCAGATCGTCCGGCTCGGTCAGGAGGAAGGACTTTCGCCAAAATGGATTGTGGATCCACGAGCAGTGCAGTGCATGGATGTACATGCCAAGCGCGACCTGTCGGCTCTCGATCTGGAGGTATCGATTCGTGGTCGGCTGCTCTTTCATCCCGAAAATCTTACCGTTGTGTCGTAAAATTTTCGTTTCGGGAGAAGCGAAATCCGGATGCGGAAGGCGCCGTGAAGCGACCCAACCAATTGTCCATTTTCGGCAGTTCCGTCGGGTCTGCTCGACCGGGAGCGGATCGGTATGCTCGGCGAGCCAGCTATAACATCAACATGATAATCATTAGCAATCGCATTGACAGTGCGAATGTTTCGCAATAGCCGATGCCCTCGAAGGGGAAACATTCATGTCGCATTCGTTCATCGCATTGTCGTGCGTGGGCTTTCTGGCCACCGCGCCGCATGTCGCCGCCGCAGAGACCGGCCCCCGCGCCGACAGCGCGCCGCCGCCCGCCGCTGTGGCCAAGTCCCAGGATTCGACCGGCGCGCGCGACGTGATCGTCACTGGCCAGCGCGGCACCGGCGCCGCGGTCCTGGAGAGCCCGAAGGCCACTGCCGCGTTGCTCGACACGCCGCAGACGATCACCGTGGTCAGCGAGCAGACCATCCGGAAGCAGAATCTCCAGACGCTTCGCGACGTGCTCCAGACGCTGCCGGGGATCACCTTCGGCGCGGGCGAGGGCGGCGGCGGTTACGGCGACTCGATCAACCTGCGCGGCTATTCGGCCAGCAACGACATCACCATCGACGGCGTCCGCGACAGCGCGCAGTACAGCCGCACCGATCCGTTCAACCTGCAGCAGGTCGAGGTCTATAACGGCGCGAACAGCGTCTTCAACGGATCGGGTTCGGTCGGGGGCACGATCAACCTCGTCTCCAAGGTGCCCACGCCCGAGACGCTGACGATCATGCAGGGCTCGGTCGGCACGGACAATTATTATCGTGGCGCGATCGACAGCAACGTCCGCGTGTCGGATCTGGTCGCGGTGCGCCTGAACGGCGCATACCACCATAACGACGTGCCCGGCCGCGATGTCGAGAAGATGCAGCGCTGGGGCATCGCGCCCTCGGTCACGATCGGCATTGGCGGGCCGACCAGCCTGACTCTGGCCTATGTCCATCAGGAGGATCGCAACACGCCGGTTTACGGCATCCCCTGGTTCGACAATGGCCTGGTCGATGGCTTCGTGCCGGGGGCTAAGCGCTCCAGCTATTTCGGGATCGCCAATCTCGACCGGCAGGACAGTACGGTAGACCGCTTCACCGCGACCTTCCGCCACCAGATCGACGAGCATTGGAGCGTGCGCAACCTGACCCGCTGGCAGCAGGTGACGCAGGATAGCGTCACCTCCGCGCCGCAGGGGACCTTCTGTCTCGCCGCGACCAACCGCCAGCCGGTGACGGCGACGCCGGGCGCCACGATCGGTGCGGCATGCCCGGCCAATCTTCCGGCGGGCTTCTACCAGCCTTCGGGCCCGCGCGGACTGGTGCGCGATCAGCAGAACCAGATGCTGACCAACCAGATCGACCTGCGCCATGAGGCAGGCGCCAAGGGCGGCCTCCACAATGTCCTGAACATCGGCATGTCGGGCATGATCGAGAATTACCGCCTGACCCAGGGGTCGCTGCTACGCAACGCGGACGGCAGCGTCGTGGCGCAGCCCGCGATCGATATCGCCAACCCGAACACCAACTATACCGGCCCGATCAACTTCGTGGCTACCGCCCAGTCGCGCAGCGAGACGCGCAACCTGGCCGTCTATGCCTTCGACACGCTGGCGCTGAACCGCTTCTTCGAGCTGAACGGCGGCGTGCGTTGGGAATATCAGGAAGCGAATTTCCGCGCCCTGCCGCTGGCGGCGGCCAATGCGGGTCAGCTCGCCTATCAGCCGCAGGTCAGCCGGGAGAAGCTGTTCTCCTGGCGGGTGGGCGCGGTGTTCCACCCGGTCGAGAATGTCAGCGTCTATGCGGGCTATGGCAATGCCAAGACGCCGTCCTCGACGACCGTCCGGCTGGGCTGCGGCGTGCCGTCGACCGCGACCGCCGCGAACCCCTGCGCCGTGGCACCGGAAACCGCGAAGAACTATGAGGCGGGGGTGAAGGCCGGGCTGTTCGGCCGTCGCCTGGAGCTGACCGCCGCGGTCTTCCGCAACGAGCGGACCAATTACCGCGTGCCCTCCAACGATCCGGCGCTGCCGGTGGGCCTGCAGGTGCTGGACGGGCGCAGCCGGGTGGACGGCATCGCGCTGGGTGCGTCGGGATCGATCACCCCGGCCTGGACGATCTTCGCCAACTATACCTATCTCGACGGCAAGGTGCTGCAGAGCATCTCGAACCGCGACAAGGCGGCGGGCGTGCTCGATCCGCAGGCAGGCGCCGAGCTGGTCCAGACGCCCGAGCATTCGGGCAGCCTGTTCACCACCTACAAGCTGCCTTTCGGCCTGGAGGTCGGTTACGGCCTGACCTATCAGGGATCGTTCGCGACCAACTTCCCCGTCGCGGGGAATCGGGTGCAGTTCCATGTGGACGATTATCTGATCCACCGCGCCTTCCTGGCCTATACCATCGCCCAGCGCTGGACGATGCAGCTCAACGTCCAGAACTTCACCGACGAGAAATACGTCACGGGCGTGCGCAACAATATCAACGGCACGACCGGCAACATCACCGGCGGCTGGGCGATCCCCGGCGACCGGCGTCAGGCGACGCTGAGCCTGTTCTACAATTTCTGATCGGGCTAGCCTTCGTCCATGCTGATCGTCCTTCCCGATATCCTCGATCCCGCCGGGGTCGCCCAGGTCCGCCGCGTCATCGATGCGGGAGCCTGGGCGGACGGCAATGCCACCTCCGGCCCGCAGGCGGCGCTCGCCAAGCGCAACGAGCAGTTGCCGGAGGATTCGGGGGCGGCGGTTGAGGCGGGACGGATGGTCCTCGACGCGCTGGGGCGGTCGCCGCTGTTCGTGGCGGCGGCGCTGCCGCTGAAGGTCTATCCGCCCTTGTTCAACCGTTATGCGGGCGGACAGGCGTTCGACGTGCATGTCGACAATGCGGTGCGGCTGAAGCGGGGCAGCGACTTCCGGATGCGCTCCGACCTGTCGCTGACCCTCTTCCTCGAGGACCCGGACGCCTATGACGGCGGCGAGCTGGTGGTCGAGGATCTGTACGGCGAACAGCGGGTGAAACTGTCCGCCGGAAGCGCGGTCCTCTACCCCGCCTCCAGCCTCCACCGGGTCGAGCCCGTCACGAAGGGCACGCGCGTGGCGTCCTTCCTGTGGATTCAGTCGATGGTCCGCGACGATGGCGAGCGGCGCATCCTGTTCGACCTGGATCGCGCGGTGCAGCGGGTCGGCACGGACAAGGGGCAGGGGGATCGTTCGGTCGTCGAGCTGACCGGCGTCTACCACAATCTGCTGCGCCGCTGGGCCGACGCATGACCGCCGCGACCCTCCCCAAGCCCAAGAAGCGCAAATGGCGCAGCTGGTGGTTGAAGCAGTTCCATACCTGGCACTGGATCAGCGCGGCGGTGTCGCTGGTCGGCATGATGTTGTTCGCGATCACCGGGCTGACGCTGAACCACGCCGCCAGCATCTCGGCCAGCCCGAAGACGGTGCAGAAGAGCGGGCTGCTGGCCCCCGGCCTGCGGCCGTTGCTGGCCAACCCGAAAACGAATGACGCCCCCTTACCGACGCGTGTCGCGGAGGCGGTCGAGAGTGCGGTCGATCTGAACCCCGCCGGACGGCCGGGGGAATGGTCGGACGGCGAGGTCTATGTCGCCATGCCCCGCCCCGGCGGCGATGCCTGGGTCAGCATCGACCGGGCAAGCGGCGCCATCACCTCGGAGCGGACCGATCGCGGTTGGGTCTCCTACCTCAACGACCTGCACAAGGGGCGCAATGCCGGGACCGCCTGGTTCTGGTTCATCGACGTCTTCGCGGTCGCCTGTATCGTCTTCACCTTGACCGGACTGCTGCTGCTCCAGATGCATGCGCGGCACCGGCCCTCGACCTGGCCGCTGGTGGCGGCGGGGTTCCTGATCCCGGCGGCGATCGCCGTCTTTGTCCTGCACTGATGGAGAATATCACGATGCGATCGACCGCTATTCTGGCGCTGGGCGCGGTGGCACTGCCGGGGGCGGCGGGCGCCGCGACGGTGAACGTCACCATTCCGCGCCTCAACGTCGCCGAATATCACAAGCCCTATGTCGCGGTCTGGCTGGAGCCCGCCACAGGCGGTCCGGCGCGCACGCTCGCCATCTGGTACGACGTCAAGAAGACGGGCGGGGAGCCGGGCACCAAATGGCTGTCCGACCTGCGCGCCTGGTGGCGGAAAGGTGGGCGCAGCATGGCAATGCCCGCCAGCGGCATCAGCGGCGCGACCCGTGCGCCCGGCACCCATGCCATCCCGCTGCCCGCCGACCTGAAGCCCGGCCAGTATGTCCTGAACGTCGAGGCCGCACGCGAAACCGGCGGGCGCGAACTGGTGCAGGTGCCGCTGACCGTACCCAATCCGAACGCGCGGGCGAGCGGCAGCCATGAACTGGGCGCCGTGACCGTTTCGGCACGCTGACACAGGGGAGGATCATCATGAAGAATCATCATATCAAGCTGCTCGCCGCCGCCGCGCTGCTGGCGATCCCCGGCCTCGCCTCGGCGCATCGCATGTGGCTGCTGCCCTCGGGCACGATCTTTTCGGGGACCGATAGCTGGGTGACGGTCGACAGTGCCGTCTCCAACGACCTGTTCTATGCCGACCACCAGCCCGGCCGGACCGAATGGGTGAAGGTATGGCAGCCCGATGGCACGCCCGGGCGGATCCAGAACGGCTCGACCGGACGCTATCGCTCGGTCTTCGACGTGCAGCTCGACAAGCCCGGCACCTGGAAGATCGGCAGTGCCATGTCGGGCATCATGGGCAGCTTCAAGGTCGACGGCGTCGAGAAGCGAGTCGGCGGACGGGGCGGCCCGCCGGGGGCGAACGGCGTGCGCCAGCCGCCGCTGACCGTCGCCGACATTCCCACGAACGCGACCGACGTGACGCTGACCGAGACGAGCGCGCGCAACGAGATTTTCGTGACCGCAGGAGAGCCGACCCGCACCGTTCTGAAACCCGAGGGCAAGGGGCTGGAGTTCGATCCCGTCACCCATCCGGACGAACTGGTCGCGGGCGAGACGGCGAAGTTCCGCTTCCTGGTCGATGGCAAGCCCGCGCCGAACCTGAAGGTCACGATCGTCCCCGGTGGCAAGCGTTACCGCGACGCCGAAGGGGCCAAGGAGGTGACCACCGACGCGCAAGGCGTGCTGTCCTACGCTTGGCCGGCGGCGGGCATGTACTGGTTGAACGCGACGCTGACCGACGACAAGCCCACGGCCCCGCGCGCGACGCAGCGGCGGATGAGCTACACCACCACCCTCGAAGTCATGACCCCGTAACCATGCGCATCGTCCTGCCGCCCCGGATCGACCCGAACGCCGTGGCGAACGGCGATCCGGCGGCCATCGTCACGCTGGGCGGCGAGACGATGGGGACGATGTGGCGGGTGCTCTATGCCACGTGCGACGTGCCCGGCGCGCAAGGCGTCGGCGCGACCGTCCAGGCACGGCTCGATGATCTGGTCGCGCAGATGAGTCACTGGGCACCGGATTCCGTGCTTTCGCGATTCAACCGTTCGGCACCGGATAGCTGGTGCAGGCTGCCACCCGATTTCGCGGCGGTCATCGACACGGGGTTGCGCGTCGCGGCGCTGAGCGGCGGTGCCTTCGATCCGGCGATCGGCTATCTGGTCGATCTCTGGGGTCATGGGCCGAAGGGCCCACAACCCGAGCCCGATGCGGCGGCGATCGAGCAGGCCCGGTCCAACAGCGGCTGGCGGCATCTGCGCTGGAATGCCGAAGGGGCGATGCTGTGGCAGCCGGGCGGCGTAGCGCTCGACCTGTCGGGCATCGCCAAGGGCTATGCCGCCGATGCGGTCGCCGACATGCTGGCGGGGCTTGGCTTTCGGCATTGTCTGGTCGAGGTGGGCGGCGAACTGGTCGGGCGCGGCATGCGGCCCGATGGCGATCCCTGGTGGGTCGACCTTGAAACCCCGCCGGGCGTCGATCTGCCGCCGATGCGCGTGGCGCTGCACCAGATGGCGGTGGCGGGCAGCGGGACCTATCGCAAGGGCGAACACGGCCTGGACCCGCGTTCCGGGTACCCGCCGACGAACGGCGTGATCGCGGTCCATGTCATCGCCGAGACCGCGATGCTCGCCGATGCGCTGGCGACCGCCGTCGCGGTGTTGTTCCCCGACCTGTCGGCGCTGGCGCCGATGCAGGTCGCCGCCCGTATCCTGGTTCGTCGGGGTGACGGGGCGGAAGAGGTTCTGACCGAGCCGTTACAAAGGCTGCTCGGCTAAACCTCCACCCTCACCCTTCCGGCGCTTTGCGCCTCCCTCCCTCTCCCATCGGGAGAGAGAAGGGGCCCACCCGCGATAGCGGATGGGAAGGGTGAGGGCGGTCCTTAGAACCGCCCCCTGAGCGTCACGCGAACGTTGCGCGGCGCGCCCGGCATCGTCCACACATCGGCATAGCTGCTGGCGATATAATAGGTGTCGAACAGGTTCTCGAGGTCGAGCCGCACATCGAAGCGCGGGTTGACCGCCCAGCTCGCATCCAGCCGCGCGATGGTATAGGCGGGCAGGCGATAGCCGCTGGCGAACGGATCGCCGTTGCGCGCACCCACATGCGTCACGCCGCCGCCCAGCGTCACCGTGCCCAGCCGCTGATGCAGGTCGAGCGCCGCCAGATGCTTGGGCACGTTGGACAGCATCGTGCCGATCAGCGCCGCATTCTTGTCGTTGCGCACCGTCGCATCGGTATAGGTATAGGTGGCGGTGCCGGTCAGCCCGCCGGTCAGGTGCAGGTCGGCGACCGTCTCGACACCCCGCGACCGCTGGCGGCCGATCTGCGTCTTGACGAAGACGTCGATGGCATTGGGGTTCAGCACGTTGCGCTTGGTCATGGTGAACAGTGCGGTCTGACCGGTCAGCGCGCCGCCGAACAGGCTGTACTTGGCGCCGACCTCGGTCGAACTGCTGTGCTCGGCATCGAAGCTGCTGACCCCGTCCGAGGGATTGAGGCGCAGCGACTGGCCCCAGCTGGTGAACAGCGAAAATTGCGGACTCGCCGCCCAGGTCAGCGCGGCGCGCGGCGTGATGCCGCGATCGACGGTGTCGAGGACCAGATTGCCGCGCACATAATTGGTCATCGTCTCGCGGAAATTGTTCCAGCGCGCACCGACCAGCGCGGTGAAGTCGCCGAAGCGGATCAGGTCCTGCGCATAGATGCTTTCGCTGCGGAAGGCGTGGTGACGGTCCTGAAACGCCGTGGGTACCGGCAGCGGCTGGCCATAGACAGGGTTGAAGGCGTCGATGGTCAGGATCGGCGCGCCCGGCCGCCCGCGCGCCTGGTCCATGCGGAAGTCCAGGCCGTGGCGCACCCGGTCCACCCCGACGCGGATGTCGTGCGACAGGCCCAGCCAGTCGACCTTGGCGGTCAGCTCCGCCCGCGCCGTCAGGTCCTGCCAGCGAAAGTCGTGGAAACGCCGCGACCGGCCGATCGTCCGGCCATCGGCCTGCACCCCCCGCGCGCCGAAATCGACCTGGGTCGCATAGCCGGTCAGGAAGCCGTCGCGGCTCGACAGCCCGGCTTCCAGCGAGATGCGGTCGCTCAGCGCAGCAAAGACGCTGCCCTGCTGCCACAGCATCCGCTGGGTCATGCGACCATCGGCGGGCTCGCCTAGGAACGTATCGCGGTCCATCGCACGCGCATTGCCCCTGATCGCCGCCACGCCGCGGTCGATCGGCGCGCGGTTGCGCATGAACTCGCCCTGATAGAGGAAGCGCAGATCCTGGCTCGGCGTGAAGGACAAGGACGGCGCGATCAGCAGCCGGTCGGTGTGGACGGTATCGCGAAAGCTGTCGCCTTCCTCCGCCACGCCGATCAGTCGCGCCGACAGGGTGCTCGTCACCGGGCCGCTGATATCGCCGGTCGCCCGCACCCGGTTCCAGCTGCCATAGCTGAGCGAGGCCTCGCCTTGGCGGGTGGGCGTAGGTGCCTTGGTGACGATGTTCAGCGACCCGCCCGGCTCGCCCAGCCCCGACAGCGCGGCGGCGGCGCCCTTCAGGAATTCGAAGCGTTCGACCGTGGCGACATCGACCGGCGCGTTGAAGCCCAGATTGCTGCTGAAGCGGTTGATGAGGATATCGGGGCCGCTATTCTCGTTTCCGGCAAAGCCACGAATGGCATATTTGTCCCACAGCCCGCCAAAGTCGTTCTGCCGCGACACGCCGCCCGCCAAGTCGATCGTATCGTCCAGCCGCGTCGCGCCGGTCCGGTCGATGATCGCACGGTCGATGACGCGCAGGGACTGGGGATAGCGGTTGGGTGCGGTGTCGGTCCCGGTGATGCTGGCATTGGCGTCACGCAAGGCGGTGACGACGATATCCTTCTGATCGTCGCTGCCGCCATCGACCGGGGCGGCCAGCGTCTGCGCCACCGCACCCTGGCTGATCGCCACTCCGGCCAGCAGAATCGCGCGCCAGATCACCTTCGACATATACGGCCCCCCAATCGATTTCGGCGCGGCCAATATCGATAATGCTAATAACTCTCAATCAGAAATTGGACCTGTTTTGGTTTTGGCGGCGTGATGACGAAGCGTGTCACGCGCATGCCATGTGATGCAGCCATGACCCGCGGGCGGCGTTGCGCCATGGTGTAAGTCTATGAAGGGTAATGAGAATGACGGTGGTGCGGCGAACGATTCGGGGTGTGGCGCTGGCGGCGGCGGGGCTGCTCGCGGCGACGGGGGCGATGGCCGAACCGATCCCCGAACCGATCCCCGAACCGATCCCCGAACCGATCAGGGTCATGACCTTTAACGTACGCTATGCCTCGGACGAGGGTGCGACGCGCTGGGCAGTGCGGCGGCCGGTAATGGTCGAACTGATCCGCCGCGCCGCGCCCGATGTGATCGGGACGCAGGAACTGCTCCAGCGGCAGGGCGACGACCTGACCCATGCGCTGCCCGGCTATCGCTGGTTCGGGCGCGACCGGCGGGGCGGGCATGACAATGAGCATATGGGCATCCTTTATCGCCCCGACCGGCTGACCCTGGTCGAGCATGGCGATTTCTGGCTGTCCGAGACGCCGGACGTCGTCGGCAGCCAGAGCTGGGGCACCGACCTGCCGCGCATGGCGAACTGGGCGGTGTTCGAGACCAAGGGGGCGAAGCCGCATCGCTTCCTGTTCCTCGACACGCATCTGGCGCACCGCGACGAGGATGCCGAGGCGCGCGACAAGGCGGCGGCGCTGATCCTGGCGCGGCTGCCCGCGCTGGCGAAGGACCTGCCGGTGGTGGTGGCGGGCGACATGAACGCGCGGCCCGACACGGCCGCCTATCGCCGCTTCGCGGCGACGCTGACCGACGCCTGGCCCGCCGCCGCGCGGCGCGAGGGGCCGGAGATGACCTTTCACGACTTCACCGGCACGCCCGACCGGCGCATCGACTATCTGTTCGTGCGCGGCTTCCGCACGCAGGCGATCGCGACCGATAGCTATCACCGGGGCAAGACCTATCCCTCGGATCATTTCCCGGTCGCAGCGACGCTGACGTTCGAGGATGAGACGCGCTGACCAAAGCGATTCCTCCCCTGCAAGGGGAGGTGGCAGGGCGAAGCCCTGACGGAGGGGTATCACCCTATCGAGAGCGGGACACCCCTCCGACGCGCTGCGCGCGCCACCTCCCCTTCCAGGGGAGGAATGGACGCCGCGTTTCCCGATAGCGTTATCATTTGCCCGCTCCTATGATCGCGATACGAGCCTTGGCAGCACGGAATTGTGGTTTCGCCGGGCATAGGAGAGGGATGACATGCGGATGGGGCATTCATGGTCCGGCGCCGGGCGGCGTGTGGGTTTGGCGTTGCTGCTGGGCACGGCGGCGGCCTGGCCCGTCATGGCGGAGGCGCGACCGCGCATCCTGACCCCGATGAGCGCCCATGCCGTCCTGCAACGCGACCGCCCGATCGTCGTCGAGGGCGCGGCCCATGCGGGCGAGGGCGTCACCGTGACGCTGGGTGGTGCCAGCGCCACCGCGACCGCCGATGCCAAGGGCCGTTGGCGCGCGACCCTGCCTGCCATGGCGGCGACCGCCACCCCGCTGACGCTGACCGCGACGGGCAAGGACGGCGCTGTCGACACGATGGACGACCTGCTGGTCGGCGATGTCTGGCTGTGTTCGGGCCAGTCCAACATGGAATATCCGACCAAGCAGGCGCTGAACGGCGAGGGGCTGGTCAAGGGCGCGGCCAATGACCGTATCCGCCTGCTCGATATCGCGCACCATGTCGGCCTGTCCGCCGAGGAGCCGCTCGAGAAGCGCCCGGTCTGGGCCGCCGTCTCGCCCGCCAGCGTCGCCGACTTTTCGGCCGCCTGCTATCTGATGGTCAAGGATCTGGCGGCCAAGGCGAATGTGCCGATGGGCGCGATCGATTCGAGCTGGGGTGGGACCAAGATCCTGCCCTGGATCGCCGCGACCGATGCGCGCAAGCTGCCCGGCCTGTCCGCCGATGCCGACCTGCTGGCGCTCTATGCCCGCGACCATGCGGCGGGCTTGCGCGCGTTCGGCGACCGCTGGGGCGAATGGTGGCGCAAGGCGAGCGGGACGAAACGCGGGCAAGAGCCGTGGAATGCCCCCGACCGGCTGAACTGGACCCCGGTGCCCAAATTCGGCCCGTGGGAGGAATGGGGCGTTCCCGAACTCGCCGACTATAACGGGCTGGTGTGGTTCCGGCAGGGTTTCGACTTGGCCCAAGCCCCGACCGGTGACGGCGTGATCGAACTGGCCGGGATCGACGAGCTCGACACCGTCTGGGTCAATGGCGTGGTCGTCGGCGCGACCTTCGGCTGGGGCGACTGGCGGCGTTACACCGTGCCGCGCTCGGCATTGAAGAAGGGCCGCAACGAGATCGTCGTCGGGCTGGGCGACACCTATGGTCCGGGCGGCATGTTCGGGCCCGGTGACAAGATCCAGTTCACGCCCGCAGGCGGCCAGCCGATCCCGCTCGGCACCGGCTGGCGCTATTCGGTCTACAAGGCGAACGACCAGAGTTATCCGCGCAGCCCCTGGGAGAGCCATGCGGGGCTGGGAACGCTGTATAATGGCATGATCGCGCCTTTGGGGCCGATCGGATTGAAGGGCGTCGCCTGGTATCAGGGCGAATCCGATGTCGGCCGCGCCGATTATGGCGACCGGCTGGCGGCGTTGATGACCGGCTGGCGACGGCAGTTCCAGAGCCTCGAACTGCCGTTCCTGATCGTCCAGCTTGCCAATTTCGGTGCGCCGCCGGTGAAGATCGAGAACAGCGCCTGGGCGGCCCTGCGCGAGACGCAGCGTCTGGCGGTGCTGCGTGATGCGCATGCGGCGCTCGCGACGACGATCGACATCGGCGTGCGCAACGACATCCACCCGGCGGACAAGAACGAACTCGCCAAGCGGCTGGTCTTTGCGCAAGGCCGCCTGGAGGCGGGCGACCGCGCCAATGCGTCCGGACCGATGATCGCCTCGGCCACCCGCGCGGGGGGCGAGGTCGTGCTGCGCTTCGACGGGGTGCAGGGCGCGCTTCATGCTTGGAGTGCAGGCTCGCCGATCGGCTTCGAGTTGTGCGATGCGAGCGCCTGTCGGTATGCGAATGCAAGCGTGAACGGGGCGGAGGTACGGCTGGCCGATGCGCGGCCAGGCGATGTCCGCGTGCGCTATGCCTGGGCCGATGCGCCGGTGGTCAATTTCTATGACGAAGCCCCGCATCCGGTGGTGCCGTTCGAGGCGGTGATTACGGGGAATTGATCCAATATTCCTCCCCTTGCAGGGGAGGGGGACCATGCGCAGCATGGTGGAGGGGTGTCCCCGCTGGCCGTGACACCCCTCCGTCCGTATCCTTGCGGGCGGCGCGCCGGACGTGCTGGTCACCG
>NZ_LMMH01000031.1:0-1151 GCF_001422185.1 Sphingomonas sp. Leaf257 | reverse complement strand
CCGCGGAAGATATCGAGCGGCACGCAGTTCGGGTCGGTGCCGTTGATCTTGGCCACGCAGGTCGGCACGCCGTTGACGTTCACGACGTTCAGCGCGCGGGCGATATTCTGGCCCGACGGTGCCCAGTTGCGGTTGATCGCGCTCTTGGTCAGGTTGTTGGCCCAGACGCCCCCGACATCATAATGCCAGGCCGAGGCGAAATCGCCGCGTATGCCCAGAGTGGCACGGTGATAGACCTGCTCATAGTCGATCGTGCGCGTCGGATATTGCTGGAACCGATAGCCGAAGTCGATCGGCACGGTCGCGGCCGTACCCGCCAGCGCGCCGCACAGCACCTGCGCCTGCTGCGCCGACATCAGCGGGTTGTTGCAGTTCAGCTGATACCCGCCCGCGCCGTTGGTCTGCTCGCCGATCGTGGCGGGCAGGTACGTCCCCTGGCTGGTGTTGCGGGTGAACATGTAGCTGCCGTAGAATTCGGCCCARTCGGCCGCCTTGAACGACAGGAAGCCGCCCGCATTGTACCGCTCATTGGCGCGCAGCATCTGATAGCTGTCGTCCATGCGGTTCTGGCGGTCGGTGGTNGCTGGCTGCGCGCGTTGAGCCAATCGGCCGCCTTGAACGACAGGAAGCCGCCCGCATTGTACCGCTCATTGGCGCGCAGCATCTGATAGCTGTCGTCCATGCGGTTCTGGCGGTCGGTGGTCGCATCCTGGGTGTTGCGATAGGGGCGGAAGACGCGGCTGCCGTCGCTGGCATTGATCTGCGCCACGCGGTTGTTCAGATTGTAGATATAGCCGTAACGCGAATAGANCTGGGTGTTGCGATAGGGGCGGAAGACGCGGCTGCCGTCGCTGGCATTGATCTGCGCCACGCGGTTGTTCAGATTGTAGATATAGCCGTAACGCGAATAGAGCGTGGTGTCACAGCTCAGCGCGCCGTCGATGCCCGCCTGCAACAGGTGRCAGGACTGGGTCGAACGCGAATTGTACGGCAGRTTGTCGGTCTGGCGATAGCTGAAATAGCCCGACACCGACAGCCGGTCCTCGAACAGCTGGGTYCCCGCCGCCACGTTGATCGTCGCGCGCGCGCCGTCATTGGTCCAGCCCAGCGGGGTGGGGAAACCGCGCGACTTGGCGGTGTCGGTCACGACG
>NZ_LMMH01000030.1:0-1167 GCF_001422185.1 Sphingomonas sp. Leaf257 | reverse complement strand
CAGAATGGTGAACCTCTTCGTGCAGGAGTTCAAGAGGAAGTACAAGAAGGACCTCGCCACCAACAAGAGGGCCCTTAGGCGATTGCGCACTGCTTGTGAAAGGGCGAAGAGGACTCTCTCTTCCTCCACCCAGGCAAGCATTGAAATCGACTCTCTGTTTGAGGGTATCGATTTCTACACATCCATCACCAGGGCTCGTTTCGAGGAGCTGAACGCTGACCTGTTCAGATCCACCATGGAGCCCGTGGAGAAGTCCCTTCGTGACGCGAAGTTGGACAAGTCGCAAATCCACGACATTGTACTTGTAGGTGGTTCTACTCGTATTCCCAAAGTGCAGAAGCTCCTTCAGGACTTCTTCAAYGGMAAGGAGCTSAACAARTCCATCAACCCCGATGAGGCTGCCGTAGCCTATGGAGCTGCCGTTCAGGCCGCCATCTTGCACGGTGACAAGTCYGAGGAGGTKCAGGACCTKCTSCTGCTCGACGTKACCCCRCTGTCGCTCGGTATCGAGACCGCTGGCGGTGTCATGACCACCCTTATTAAGCGTAACACCACCATCCCCACCAAGCAGACTCAGACYTTCACCACCTACKCYGACAACCARCCCGGAGTACTCATCCAGGTATTCGAGGGTGAGCGTGCCATGACCAAGGATAACAACCTGCTCGGAAAGTTCGAGCTTACTGGCATCCCTCCCGCGCCACGTGGTGTACCCCAGATCGAAGTCACTTTCGACATCGACGCCAACGGTATTCTCAACGTATCTGCTGTTGAGAAGTCGACCAACAAGGARAACAAGATYACCATCACCAACGACAAGGGCCGTCTTTCAAAGGAGGAGATCGAGCGCATGGTCAACGAAGCCGAGAAATACAGGACTGAGGATGAGAAGCAGAAGGAGACCATCCAGGCCAAGAACGCCCTGGAATCYTACTGCTTCAACATGAAGTCCACCATGGAGGACGAGAAGCTCAAGGACAAGATCTCAGACTCCGACAAGCAAACCATCCTCGACAAGTGCAACGACACCATCAAGTGGTTGGACTCCAACCAGCTGGCTGACAAGGAGGAGTACGAGCACAAGCAGAAGGAGCTGGAAGGCATCTGCAACCCCATCATCACCAAGATGTACCAGGGAGCGGGTGGCATGCCCGGCGGTATGCCCGG
>NZ_LMMH01000029.1:0-1586 GCF_001422185.1 Sphingomonas sp. Leaf257 | reverse complement strand
GGGACTGGGCGGCATAGGCCGGATCGATCGACGCGCGCAGCCGCTCGGCCGCCGATGCCATGTTTTCATGTTCCCGCGTCGCGGCAATCTCGGCCGTCTCATGCTCCCGCATCGCGGTCACGCCCGCCTTAACCCGCGCCTCGAACATTTGGTGGGCGAGGGTAGCCGACCGCAGGGCCTGCGCTTCTTCCTCGGCCGCACGGGCCGCCAGCGCGCTGAAGGTCGCACCGCCATCGGTGGCGCGCGGCTGGTTCAACCCGAAATTCTGTTCCAGCAGGCCTTGCAGCTGGGCGCGCTCCCGCAATTGAACGATCAGCGCCGCCTCTGCCTGCGCACGCTCCCGCGCCGTCTCGGCCGCCGCCTTGGCCTCTGCCTCGGCACGGGCCTGCGCCAGCGCCTCGGCTTCGAACCGGGCACGGCGCGCGGCCGCCAGTTCCTTGCCCGCCAATTCGGATTCCGCCGCGCGCAGCCGTCCGGCCAGTTCGGTCAGGCCCTGCTGTTCGGCCGCCAGCGCGGCAGCCTCCACCTTGGCGAGCCGCATTTCCTCACGGGTTTTCCCAAAGGCACCGTTCTGGCGCTCAATTTGGGAAACCAGCCGCTCCCCCGCCTTTTCGACGGAATTGAACTCCCGCTGTGCGGCACGGCTTGCCTGCGACGATTCGACCGCAAAGGTCCGCAGCGATGCCTGCGCCCCGTTCAGGTTCAGCATGGAGGCGGACGCGCGCTCCACCCGGTTGAACTCGTCAATCGCGTTCGCGCTGGCCCAGTCGATCGCCGTATCCAGACGCGCCAGCGCCTCGAACGAACCGCCGGTATCGATATCGAATCCGACGCCAAGCGCCGCACCTTCGAAATTGTCCATCAGCGGCGCTCCAAAAGAAAAGGGCCGCCCGAACGGACAGCCCTATTTGTACTTACAATCTATGTTGACGCTTAGGCTTTTCGTGCGTACAAAAAACCCATGATGATCGTATGGGACGAACCGAAGCGCGCCGCGAACCTTGCCAAGCACGGCATTGATTTCGCCGATATCGACGACGCGTTCTTCCTGTCCGCGATGATCGGCGAAGCGAAACAAGGCCGCTGGTTCGCGGTTGGACGCCTGAACGGCGTCATCACCGTGATTTTCGCCACGCTGGGCACCGAAGGGCTTTCGATCATCTCGGCCCGCCCCGCCAGCGCCAAGGAAAGGAAATTGGTGGAATGACGAAACCCTACACCCAAGCGGACATGGATGCCGTGTCGGACAACCCCGAACTGACCGACGCCCAGTTGGCCAGCGCCCGGCCGTTCGCCGAAGCGCTGCCCGCCATGGCGGCCGAAATGCGACGCGTGCGCGGCCGCCAGAAAAAGCCGACCAAAATTCCCAAGACGATCCGGCTATCCCCGGAGGTGGTCGACTATTTCGAAGCCACCGGGGCGGGCTGGCAATCCCGTCTGGACGATGTGCTGAAGCGCTACGTCACGGATCATCGCTGATCAGCCCAACAACCGCTCCAGCCCGGCCCGTTCCGCGTCAATCTCGGCCTTGCTGACCGGGGCCTTCCACGGGGCAGGGCAGGTCTCTGCCTCGGCCCGCCGCCCTT
>NZ_LMMH01000028.1:0-1484 GCF_001422185.1 Sphingomonas sp. Leaf257 | reverse complement strand
CTTTATTCAACAAATCATAAAGATATTGGAACATTATATTTTATTTTTGGAATTTGAGCTGGAATAGTTGGAACTTCTTTAAGTTTATTAATTCGAGCAGAATTAGGTAATCCCGGTTCTTTAATTGGAGATGATCAAATCTATAATACTATTGTTACAGCTCATGCTTTTATTATAATTTTTTTCATAGTTATACCAATTATAATTGGTGGATTTGGAAATTGACTTGTACCTTTAATATTAGGGGCCCCTGATATAGCTTTTCCTCGTATAAATAATATAAGATTTTGATTATTAC
The DNA here is from genome assembly GCF_001422185.1 of Sphingomonas sp. Leaf257. Lineage (NCBI taxonomy): Bacteria > Pseudomonadati > Pseudomonadota > Alphaproteobacteria > Sphingomonadales > Sphingomonadaceae > Sphingomonas > Sphingomonas sp. Leaf257. Next base: position 1,186 of record NZ_LMMH01000028.1, on the reverse strand, counting down.
CCCCATCATTAACTTTATTAATTTCAAGAAGAATTGTAGAAAATGGAGCAGGAACAGGATGAACAGTTTATCCCCCACTTTCATCTAATATTGCCCATGGAGGAAGATCAGTAGATTTAGCTATCTTTTCTCTTCACTTAGCAGGAATTTCCTCTATCTTAGGAGCTATTAATTTTATTACCACTATTATTAATATAAAATTAAATAATTTATCTTTTGATCAAATACCTCTATTCATTTGAGCTGTAGGAATTACAGCATTTTTATTATTACTATCTTTACCAGTGTTAGCAGGTGCTATTACTATACTTTTAACAGATCGAAATTTAAATACATCCTTTTTTGACCCTGCTGGAGGAGGAGATCCTATTTTATACCAACATTTATTTTGATTTTTTGGGCACCCAGAAGTTTATATTTTAATTTTACCAGGATTCGGTATAATTTCCCATATTATTTCACAAGAAAGAGGAAAAAAAGAAACATTTGGTTGTTTAGGAATAATTTATGCAATATTAGCTATTGGATTATTAGGATTTATTGTTTGAGCTCACCATATATTTACAGTAGGTATGGATATTGATACTCGAGCTTATTTTACATCAGCTACTATAATTATTGCCGTACCAACTGGAATTAAAATTTTTAGATGATTAGCTACTTTCCATGGAACTCAAATTAATTATTCCCCATCTATTTTATGAAGATTAGGATTTGTATTTTTATTTACTGTAGGAGGATTAACAGGTRTWATWTTATCTAATTCTTCTATTGATATTACTTTACATGATACTTATTATGTAGTAGCTCATTTTCATTATGTTTTATCGATAGGAGCAGTATTTGCTATTTTAGGAGGATTTATTCATTGATATCCTTTATTTACTGGGTTATCTCTCAATCCTTATTTATTAAAAATTCAATTTTTTACAATATTTATTGGAGTAAATTTAACTTTCTTCCCCCAACATTTTTTAGGATTAGCAGGTATACCTCGACGATACTCAGATTACCCAGATTCTTATATTTCTTGAAATATTATTTCATCTTTAGGATCTTATATTTCATTAGTAGCTATTATAATAATATTAATTATTATTTGAGAATCATTAATTAATCAACGAATTGCACTATTTACTTTAAATTTATCATCCTCTATTGAATGATATCAAAATTTACCACCAGC
>NZ_LMMH01000027.1:0-1568 GCF_001422185.1 Sphingomonas sp. Leaf257 | reverse complement strand
GTTACAGTATAAGCCTTGTAAAAAATATAGAAAAGGAATGAGTTTGTAGCCCTTCTTTCCTTCGGAACACCTTGCGGTGAATGAAGTATCGCAGTTGAATGAAAAATTGTGCTGTTAACAGCGCTAGCTACTTCTTGCCCTTGGTGGCCTTCTCGGCGGCTTTGGTCACCTTACCGCCACCAACTTCCTTGAAGTTCACTGCCTTGATGACACCCACAGCGACCGTCTGCCTCATGTCACGCACGGCGAAACGACCAAGGGGAGGGAATTCCTGGAAGGACTCAACACACAGAGGCTTGGAGGGAACCAGGTTGACGATGGCGGCGTCACCAGACTTGATGGACTTAGGGTTGTCTTCAGTGGATTTACCAGTACGACGGTCAACCTTCTCTTTGATTTCGGCGAACTTGCAGGCAATGTGAGCTGTGTGGCAATCCAACACGGGTGTGTATCCGTTTGAGATTTGACCAGGGTGGTTGAGCACGATGACCTGTGCTGTGAAATCGGCGGCGCCCTTGGGTGGGTTGTTCTTGGAGTCACCAGCGACGTAACCACGACGCAACTCCTTGACGGAAACGTTCTTTACGTTGAAACCAACGTTGTCACCAGGTACGGCCTCTTGGAGAGCTTCGTGGTGCATCTCCACAGACTTGACTTCAGTGGTGATGTTGGCGGGGGCGAAGACGACGATGGTACCAGGCTTCAAGATACCAGTTTCGACTCTGCCTACGGGCACCGTACCGATACCACCGATTTTGTATACGTCCTGGAGGGGAAGACGCAGGGCCTTGTCTGTGGGACGAGCAGGGGGCAGAATGGCGTCAAGGGCCTCAATGAGGCATTTACCTTCAGCCTTACCCTCCTTGCGCTCGACGTTCCATCCCTTGAACCAGGGCATTTTGGTTGACGCCTCCAACATGTTGTCTCCGTGCCAGCCAGAAATGGGTACGAAAGCGACGGCAGCTGGGTTGTAACCGATCTTCTTGATGTAGGAAGATACTTCCTTCTTGATTTCCTCGAAACGGGATTCGCTGTATGGGGGCTCAGTGGAGTCCATTTTGTTGACGCCCACAATCAGCTGCTTGACTCCGAGGGTGAAGGCGAGCAGAGCGTGCTCACGGGTCTGTCCGTTCTTGGAGATACCAGCCTCGAACTCACCGGTACCAGCGGCGACGATGAGCACGGCGCAGTCAGCCTGGGAAGTTCCAGTGATCATGTTCTTGATGAAATCTCTGTGTCCGGGAGCGTCGATGATGGTGACATAGTATTTGGCGGTTTCGAACTTCCACAGGGCGATATCGATGGTGATACCACGTTCACGCTCAGCCTTCAGTTTGTCCAATACCCAGGCGTATTTGAAGGAACCCTTACCCATTTCCTGGGCCTCCTTCTCGAACTGCTCGATGGTACGTTTGTCGATACCACCGCATTTGTAGATCAAGTGACCGGTGGTTGTGGACTTGCCGGAGTCGACGTGTCCAATGACGACAATGTTAATATGAATCTTTTCCTTGCCCATTTTTGGTTAGTCACGGATTACAATCCACGTGTAATATCCGAGATAGACT
>NZ_LMMH01000026.1:0-5605 GCF_001422185.1 Sphingomonas sp. Leaf257 | reverse complement strand
GGTCCGGCCACGATCGCCTCCAAGTCGTCGTCCCCGACCTCGCACAGGATTTCGACCGAGCGAACCCATCCCGTCATCGGCAAGGTGCCGTCCACCCGTGCGCCGATCGCCACGCGGTCCAGCCCGGTGGCCGCTTCCATAAACGGCGCGTGGGCGAGCAGCCCCGCCGCGCCGATCGTCTGGCCCCGTGGGCTGACACGGTGGGCCATGCGAACCCGCCCCGGCCCGGTCAGCCGGGGAACACAGGGGCGGCGGAAACTGCCGGTCTGCGTGCCTGTCAGGGCGTTGTCGTTGGTGCGGGCGAGCGTGCAGCCCTCGCCCGCACCATTGGTCAGGTGGAGCATCGTCCGTTCGGCATTGTCCTGCCGCGCAAACTCCACCTCCAGCACGATGGTATGCGGGCGGCCGAACAGGTGCCCGCCCACGATCAGCAGGGGCGCGGCGCTTCGTGTCATAGGCTGGCCCGACACCACGATGGGGCTGGTAATCCGGGCGGTCTCGACTTGCGCGAGGATCACGAGCACTTCCGATTGGGGCCGCACGACCAACCGGGCCTGTTGCCCGGCATTGTGGACCCGGCCGACACGCTGCCACCCACCATTGGTAAAGATGGGCGTCTGGCCGCCGCCTCCGGTGACGGTGATATAGCCGCCGCCCTTCAGGCACCGGACATAGGCGCTGATCGCATAGGCCGCGCCGCTAGCGCCGAAAAACGGGATGGCAAATTCGGTATCGGGGGAGGGGTTGTAGAACCGCACCGCCTTGCCGTTCATCACCCCGGCCGCGAGCAGCTGCGCGAAGCAAATTCGGTATCGGGGGAGGGGTTGTAGAACCGCACCGCCTTGCCGTTCATCACCCCGGCCGCGAGCAGCTGCGCGAAGATGCCCGCCGCGTCCATCGCCGCGCGATCGTCGACCAGTGTTATGGTGGCGTCTGTCGGCCGGTTGCTGAGCAAGGTCCATCCGGCCGTGGAGGTAGGCGCGGCGTTGCTCATGGCCAGCAGATTGGTCGCGGGCGGCTCCAGTGCCACCCCGGCCCCCGCCGCGACGATCGGCTGTCCGGCAGGCGACAGCTTCAGCGTTCCGTCCAGCGCAAGGGCGATGCCGCCCGGCCCGGATATCCGCACTTCGGGGATGGCCCCCGCGCTTGGATACGCCCGGTCGCCAGCAGCGTAAGCGGTGCCCGCGAAGTCGAGCCGGAGGGCCGACAGGCTTTTGGGAGCCTGAATGATCATGCGTAATTCCCGACCAGCATGACCCGCAGGCCCCGCGCGCCCAAGCCCTCGGCCACCACATCGACCGAGATTTCCGCATCGTCCNGATCATGCGTAATTCCCGACCAGCATGACCCGCAGGCCCCGCGCGCCCAAGCCCTCGGCCACCACATCGACCGAGATTTCCGCATCGTCCGGGATCGCGGATGCGGAAATCACCGGCTGCGCCGTACCGGCCGCCCGGCTCGATAGCTGGCCGGGCTTGATCAGCAGGGGCGCGGACAACATCGACGCGCCGTTGACCTTCACGTCCAAGCGCAGGCCGCCCGTCTCGGCCGGGGACTGATCAGCCAGGACCAGCGACGCGCGTAGGCCGGTGATCGTCAACGGCCGGGCAACCCGGACTGGCGACAGGCGCGAGCCGACACGCACCACCGCCTGATCGGCATAGCATTGCAGGATCAGGTCGACGGGCTGGCCGGTGGGCATCAGCGTGGCAATCTTNCAGGCGCGAGCCGACACGCACCACCGCCTGATCGGCATAGCATTGCAGGATCAGGTCGACGGGCTGGCCGGTGGGCATCAGCGTGGCAATCTTGGCCGGGCAGGGGATCAGTTTCACCTGATCATCCGCCCCGGTCATGGGATAAGCGCCGTCCCCGTTCGGCCCACCGCTGGCGGTGCCAGCCCGCCATGCGTCCAGTTCGGCGACCGAGCGCCGCCATGCCGCCAGCCCGGCCCCGGCCTTGGCCACCAGTTCGGCAAAACTGGACTGATCGTCGCTCATGCGTCACCCGGAGGCGTGGTCAGCCCAAAGCCGTCGACCAGCGGGTCCACTTCCTCGAATGTCTCACCGTCGACCAGCTGCAATTCAATTTCGGCTGGCGGGCATGAGATTTTCCGGCGCGGTTCACCGTCCGCACCGCTGATGAGATACAGCGTCATCGTTTGACCTCCACAATGTCGAAATTCGAACCGGCTTCCATGAAACCGCTGTCATTGCCCCCGCCGTAGGCGACGACTTCGATCCAGAACGTATGCTGCCCGGCGGGCAGAGCCCCGAAAGTCCGGTTATAGGGAAAGGGGACGCGGACCGATCGGAAGTCATTGATGACTGACGCCGTGACCCAATAGGACACGACATCCATCATCACGTCCTGCCCGTTCGTGGTGCGGCCAATCTGGAAGGTACAGGCATAGTCCCGGCCGGGGCGCGGGCGCATCAGCGCCTCTATCCGCAGCGAACTCTCGGCGAGCCGCTTGTTGGCGACAACGCTTAGATAACGGGTCTTTTGCCCATTGGTCTGTGGCAAGGCGACATTGGCCGCCAGTTCCGAACCATAGTGCTGTTGAATGGCATCCGACTGGATATTCTCGGTGCTCGCCACGTCCCGATCCAGCTGGCGAACCTTAATATGGTCGAAATAGGCAACGCCATCCTTGATGATCAGCGGATAGATTTCGCCGATGCCGTTCGGGTCAGGATCGGCCACACTAAATTCATCGGCGACAATCTTGAACTTGCCGATCCCGCCCCCGGCCATTCCCACAAAGCCGGTAATCGCTTTGTCACCCCGGATGGACAGGACAGCCTTGGCGTTGCCCTCGCTGTCGACCGTCCGTTGCTCGGTAATGAACGCCTGATGCAACTCCGTGATCAGCCCTAGCTGTTGGGTGACTTGCCGCCACGTCAGCCCGTCCGCATTGGTGTTGATGCGATCCTGTTCGACCCGCCATGTGCCATTGCGCATCTGTTCGGCCGCGATCGTCAGGGCGTTCAACTGGAGATCCGCAAGCACCGTGGCGGCCGGGCGTGCGCCCTGCACGGTGCCGTCAGGTTGCTTCACCCCGCCGATCGGCGCGTTGCCCGTCGCGCCGTTGGTCGCGTTGTCTTCAGGCTTGGTGCCGTCAGGGTCGCCCAGATCGGGCCAGCTGACCAGCGGCGCGGTCTTGTAGGCCGCGCTCAGGCCCTCGATCGACAGCGACAGCTTCGAAACCCCCGGTCCGACCTCAACCGAGAAATCCCGGAAAAAGCCGTAGACGGTCAGGCAGTCGANCCGCGCTCAGGCCCTCGATCGACAGCGACAGCTTCGAAACCCCCGGTCCGACCTCAACCGAGAAATCCCGGAAAAAGCCGTAGACGGTCAGGCAGTCGACCCCATCCTGTCCAATCCATAGCGACGGCATCGCCCGCACCGTGGCGATGCGATTGGCGACGATATCCAGCGCGTCCGTGCGGATCAGCGCCTTAGCGGTCATGCGCTTGGCAAAGCCGCGTTTCACAATCGTCACCTCGCCGAAGTCGTCGACCGTCTTGCGGCTGAAATCGGTGATCCCGGCCGTTGGGGACGCCTCGGTCGTGCCCAGCGCCACGACACGGCCGATCAGCAGCGTGCCGACCGTCACCGCGCCCGCCCCGGCGATCGTCACCGTGACCCGGCCCGTGCCGCCCAGATCAAGGAAGGTGACGGCCCCGCCGGTCACGGCCTGCGTCCGGTCATAGCCATCGGCCTGCACGCGCACCGTCGCGGCCTTCACGTCGAGCAGCGCCACGCCCTCGATGCGCGCCGCCTCCAGTCGCATGGTCATCTGGCCATCGGCCTGCGCCACGGTGCCAAGCGCCTGGTCAAATGGTGCCCAGCGCTTCGACGGGCCGGTATCGAGCCATTNCGCAACACCTTTGCGCCCTTGGTATAGCCGGTCGCGGCCGCCCAAGCGGGCGCATCATCTTCCGCCACGCTGGAGGCGGTCAGGATCGCCTCGGTGACGGCGTAGGGCTGGAGCAGCTGAAGCGTGGACGGGCGGCCGTCCGGCGCGGGATCGCCGCCCGGATCGGCTCCGGCCTCGGTCTGGGCCAGCCCCTCCACCGACAAGGTGCAATAGGACAATGGCGGGACCGCCATGTCGATATCGAAATCCTTGTAGAAGCCGGTGGGGCTCAACCAGTCGAACCGATCATCCGCGATCCAGCGCGCGGACGTGGCGCGCAGATCGGCCAGACGCCGTTGCAACGCGCTAGCGTCATCGGATGGCACGGCCAGCCGCACCGACATGCGGCGCGCGAAACCGCGCTGCACGACCGTCGTGACACCGAAATCATCGGTGACGCGGCGGCTATAGTCGATGATGCCGACCGTGGCCGACGCTTCCACCTCGCCCAGCGCGAACCGCTCGCCGGAGGCGGTTACAACTTCCATCATGCCGCCGCTCCCGCCACGCTGACCGCTTGCCCGCCATGCTCGGCGGTGACGGTATCGAGCGTCTTTTTGATGCCCCCGGTGTTGCTGGCCGTCGCCGCATGGCCCGCATTATTGTCCTGCCGCAGCTGCGCCACTTCGTCCCGCAGCTGGCGCAGTTCGGCGACCAGATCGTCATTGGCCGGGGCCATCGGCTGCGCCGCGTCGACGCCCGGCATGGGCGAGGCCGAACCCGCGACCAGCGTGCTGCCGGTCACGGGGGTGAAGCTGCGCCCCTGAATGGCCGCCCACGTCGCTTCCAGCTGGGCGGCGGTCTGGGCGCGCACGCGGTCCAGTTCCTGCCGACTGGTCGCGGCATTGGCCGCAGCCGTCAGCAGCGACTGCGACAGGCTGGGCAGCAGCTTGGCCGCATCCTGATCGCCGCCCCGCGCCGACGCATTGGCGGCGTTGAACTGCCCCATCAGGCTGGCGAAACTGGCCTCCCCGCCCGCCTCGGTCAGGCCCCGGATACGCTTGACCTCATCCATGATGCTGTCGCCCACATCGGACCAAGCCTTCCGAAGCTCATCGGCCGCCTTGGCCGCTTCCTGCGCGTCCTGAATGGCCCAGATTTGCATCTGCAATGCCCGGTTGCTGCTATCCAGCTTGGCCAGATCAAGCGCCCGGATCGCAGCGGTATTGCCCTGCACCTCCAGTAGGCGACGCTCCAAATCGGCGCGTTCGCTGGCGATATCAGCCGCACTTTTCACGCCCTCCAAGGCCGATTGCAGATCGGCAAAGGCAGGCGCCAGCTTCAGCAGCGTGGCATAGGTCGCCTGTCCGGCCGCCGTGGTCAGGTCCTGCGCTTCGACCAGCGAGCGGAAGGCCGACAGGCTGGCGGGCATCGACAGGCCAAGGCTGTCGAACACACGCCCCAGCTGGGCGGTCTTGGCGGCTGACTGTTCGGCCTTGCTGTAATAAGCCTGAAGATAGGCGTCCGTGGCACTGCTGAAGGCGCTGACACTATCGAACTGCCCGACCAGCCCCATTTTCGCGTCGATGCCCAGCGCCTGCGCCGCGCCGCCCAGCGCGGTCAGGGCAGTGGTCGCGGCCTCCACCGTCGACGCGACCCGCACCAGCGTTTCAAACGCGCCTTCCCCGACCTTTGCAAAGCGCTGGAAACCGGGGAATGCCGTCTACGCCGGGGTCACTTACC
>NZ_LMMH01000025.1:0-2631 GCF_001422185.1 Sphingomonas sp. Leaf257 | reverse complement strand
CTGAAGCCGATGGAAGGTGCCGAACCGATGCGGGTCGCCGCGGAGTAATTACGGCTCACTCTTCTGTTCCCCGGCGAAGGCCGGGGCCCAGTTGCGGTAAGCTTAAGATGGCGCGCCATCGGCCACGTATTTCGACACGGACCAACGACATAAAGGAGAGGTATCCCCGTGTTCCAGAAAATCCTGATCGCCAATCGCGGGGAAATCGCGTGCCGGGTGATCCGCACCGCGCGCGCGATGGGCATCGCCACGGTCGCGGTCTATTCCGACGCCGACGCCAGCGCGCCGCATGTCCGGCTGGCCGATGAGTCGGTGCGCCTGGGCCCCGCGCCCGCCGCCGAAAGCTATCTCAAGGCCGAGCTGATCCTCACCGCTGCCAAGGCGACCGGCGCGGATGCCATCCACCCCGGCTATGGCTTCCTGTCCGAGCGCGAGAGCTTTGCCAAGGCCTGTGCCGAGGCGGGCGTCGTGTTCATCGGCCCGCCGCCGGGCGCCATCGCCGCGATGGGCGACAAGATCGAATCGAAAAAGCTCGCCAAGGCCGCAGGCGTCAATGTCGTCCCCGGCTATCTGGGCGAGATCGCCGACACCGAGGAAGCGGTGCGCATCGCCTCCGACATCGGTTTTCCCGTGATGATGAAGGCCAGCGCCGGTGGCGGCGGCAAGGGCATGCGCCTGGCCTGGTCCGAGGCCGATGTCCGCGAAGGCTTCGAGGCGACCAAGCGCGAAGGCCTGGCCAGCTTCGGCGACGACCGCGTCTTCATTGAGAAGTTCATTGAGAGCCCCCGCCATATCGAAATCCAGGTGCTGGGCGACCAACATGGCAACATCGTCTATCTCGGCGAGCGCGAATGCTCGGTCCAGCGCCGCCACCAGAAGGTGGTCGAGGAAGCCCCGTGGCGACCAACATGGCAACATCGTCTATCTCGGCGAGCGCGAATGCTCGGTCCAGCGCCGCCACCAGAAGGTGGTCGAGGAAGCCCCGTCGCCCTTCGTCACGCCTGAGATGCGCCGCGCCATGGGCGAGCAGGCGGTCGCGCTGGCGCGGGCGGTCGGCTATTATTCGGCGGGCACCGTCGAGCTGATCGTGTCGGGTGCGGATACGAGCGGCCAGAGCTTCTACTTCCTCGAGATGAACACCCGGCTTCAGGTCGAGCATCCCGTGACCGAAGAGATCACCGGGCTCGATCTGGTCGAGCAGATGATCCGCGTTGCGGCGGGAGAAAAGCTGGCGTTCGGCCAGGACGATGTGACGCTGACCGGCTGGGCGATCGAGAACCGCGTCTATGCCGAGGACCCCTATCGCGGCTTCCTGCCCTCGACCGGGCGGCTGGTCCGTTACAACCCGCCCGCCGAGCAGGCCGATGACGACGTGCGCGTGCGCGTCGACGACGGCGTGGCCGAGGGTGGCGAGGTCAGCATGTTCTACGACCCGATGATCGCCAAGCTGGTCACCTGGGCACCCACCCGCGAAGCCGCGATCGACGCCCAGATCGCCGCGCTCGACGCGTTCGAGATCGTCGGGCCGGGGACCAATATCGACTTCGTCTCCGCGCTGATGCAGCATCCGCGCTTCCGCTCCGGCGCGCTGTCCACCGGCTTCATCGCCGAGGAATATCCCGAAGGCTTCCAGGGCGCGCCCGCGTCGGCAGAACTGACCCGGACGCTGGCCGCCGTCGCCGCCTTCGCCGCCACCGCCGAGGCCGACCGCGCCCGCCGCATCGACGGGCAGCTCGGCCACCGCCTGCAACCGCCCGCCGACTGGACGGTGCGGATCGGGGGTATGGACCATGCGGTCAACGTCTCGACCGACGGGATCAGCGTCGACGGCGCCGAGCTGGACCTCGCCATCGCCTATACCCCCGGCGACCGGATGATCGCGGTCGAGGACGAGGCCGGCGAGGCCCTCCACGTCCGCATCGCCAAGACCCGCACCGGCTTCCGCCTGACCACGCGCGGGGCCAGCCACCAGGTCCGCGTCCTCCCCGCCCGCGCCGCGCCCTATGCCCAGCACCTCATCGAAAAGGTGCCGCCCGACCTGTCGAAATTCCTCATCGCCCCCATGCCGGGCCTGCTCGTCCGGCTGGACGTGGCCGAGGGCGATAGCGTCGAAGCAGGCCAGCCGCTGGCGGTAGTCGAGGCGATGAAAATGGAAAACATCCTGCGCGCCGCCAAGTCCGGCACCGTCAAGACCATCTCCGCCAAAACCGGCGACAGCCTGGCCGTCGATGCGGTGATTTTGGAGCTGGAGTGAAATTCAGGAATGGTTCTTAACCAAATGGCACGGGTAAGGAGACAGGAATCTGACATGCTCTCCGGAAATCATGCCATTGGTAAGTTAGCCTGTCAGATGGAGACGAGCGATGCCGCGAATGCCTAAATGGGCACCTGTTCCCCTCGTTGGGTGCGGCGAGACGGATAATTGAGGCATGGCGGACAGACTACAACACCGTGCGTCCGCAAAGCAGTCTCGGCGGCATGGCACCCGCTAAGTTCACCAACCGCCCCCGCCAAGGGCATGAGGACACGGAAGCTAGAGCGGTTTCCGGCCTTTCTGAATCGTCGAGGATTCACATGGGCGCGGTTTTGTGATTCAGGCTTTGAGCCGGGTCAGGAGGCCGGCACAGATGC
>NZ_LMMH01000024.1:0-3541 GCF_001422185.1 Sphingomonas sp. Leaf257 | reverse complement strand
CCACCTTCCACAGCGTCGCGGGGTGGAGCAGCCCGGTAGCTCGTCAGGCTCATAACCTGAAGGCCGCAGGTTCAAATCCTGCCCCCGCAACCATACTTCCCGATACCATAACCGCCCGGATTATCCCGCGGCGGTTTTTGTTGTGTCTTTTTTCCGTGAGTCAGTTCTTGCTCAGCGGCTCTCATCGCGTCCTAATCGAGGCCTCTCGATGCCAGGACTGACGTGACCCCAGTCTTTCAACCAGCGGCAACCCGAGACCGACCGGTGTTGTCGCGCATGAGCGCAGGTGAAGCAACGGGCGGGGTAGCGTAGCCGAGCGACGAGTGCGGCCGCTCGGTGTTGTAGTCGTCGACCCAGCGGGCCAGGATCGAGCGGGCTTGGCCAATGGTGAAGAACAGCGTCTCGTTGAGCAGCTCGTCGCGCATGCGACCGTTGAAGCTCTCGACGAACCCGTTCTGCGTCGGTTTGCCTGGTGCGATGTAATGCCACTCGATGCTGGCATCGGCGGACCAGGCGAGCACCGCATTGGAGGTCAGTTCGGTCCCGTTGTCGCTGACGATCATCTTCGGCCGGGATTGTCAGGAATTTCGTGTGCGGGCGGGCGGATGAACATTACGCCGCCATGGCCTTGATGAAGCGTTCGCCGAAGATGACGGCGAACTGGGCCTTTGCCATGATCCACTCACGTGGCGGCATTCTCCACTCTTTCTCCGAGCGGTTCAAGATCAGGTAGAGCAGCTTGGTGGCGGCCTCGTCGCTGGGGAAATGCCCACGGGCGCGCACGGCCCGGCGCAGCTTCGAGTTCAAGGCCTCTATGGAATTCGTGGTATAGATGATCCGCCGAACGTCGTCGGGAAAGGCGAAGAACGGGATGACCTCGGTCCAGGCGCGCCGCCAGCTCTGGCCGATGGCGGGATAGCGGGTGCCCCAGGGACCAGCCTCGAATGCGATCAGCGCCTGCTCGGCCGCCTCGGCGCTGGGTGCGCGGTAGACCTCCTTCAGCGCGCTCGCCAGGCCCTTGCGGTCCTTCCAGGAGACGAAGTCCATGGAATTGCGCAGCAGGTGGACGATGCAGGTTTGAACCACGGCGTCGGGAAACACGGCGGTGATCGCCTCGGGAAAGCCTTTCAGCCCGTCGACGACGGCGAGCAGGATGTCCTCGGTGCCGCGGTTCCTGAGCTCGTTCATGACCCTGAGCCAGAATTTGGCACCCTCGTTCTGCTCCAGCCACAGGCCCAGCACCTCCTTGGCACCATCGGCACGGACGCCCAGGGCGATGTGGATCGCCTTGTTGCGCACCATGCCCTCGTCCCGGATCTTCACCCGCAAGGCGTCGAAAAAGACGAGCGGGTAGACCGGATCCAGCGGCCGCTGCTGCCAGATCGCCACCTCGTCGAGTACGGCGTCGGTCACCGTCGAGATCAGATCGGGCGACACGTCGATGCCGTACAGATCGTGCAGGTGACCCATGATCTCCCGGGTGCTCATACCGCGCGCGTACATCGAGACGATCTTTTCATCGAAACCTGGAAAGCGCCGCTGGTATTTGGCGATTAGCTGCGGGTCGAAGCTGGCTTGCCGGTCGCGCGGTACGTCGATCGCCAACTTACCGGTATCGGTCGTGATCGTCTTCCGACCGTAACCGTTGCGGCTGTTGCCCGCGCCATCTTCACCGGCGAGGTGATGATCCATCTCGGCATTCAACGCGCGCTCGGTCAGCGCCTTCTTCAGCGCGTCGAGCAGGCCACCCTGCGCCAAAGCGGTGCCCGCGTCACCGCCGGTCAGCAACTGATCCAGTAACTCGTTCGGTATCGCAGGCTCTTTGCGTCGGGACATATCGGGTCTCCTTCTTTCCGGTTATGCCCGCCCGCACACGAAATTCCTGACAATCCCAGGCTGACAACCAAGATCCACATGCAGGCCGACACGCTCGGTCGGCCCCTGCGGTTCCGCATCACGTCCGGACAAGCCAGCGGCATAGCATCGGCACCCGCTCTGCTCGCGTGTCGCCAGATCGCCCGCCCGCTCGTCGCCGCGCCAGAAGCGGACAAGCCAGCGGCATAGCATCGGCACCCGCTCTGCTCGAAGGCCAGCGCGCCAAGGCGGTACTCGCCGACAAAGCCTATGACGGCCACGACTTGCGCAACCAGATCGCAGGCATCCACGCCGAGGCGGTGATCCCCTCCAAGCGCAACCGCAAGGTCGCCATCCCTCATGACGACGCCATCTACAAACATCGTAACAAGATCAAGCGATGCTTCGGACGCCTCAAGCATTTCCGTCGCTTCGCTACCCGCTACGATCGATGAACCATCCACTTCAACGGCTTCATCCACCTCGCCGCTGTCATGAACTGGCTACGCTGAATGTCGATCCGACCTAGTATTCGGCATCGTTCAACTACAGAGCGATCATCGTCGACACGTCCTGATCTGTCGCCGGGTGCGCCGTCGTTATTCGACGACTCGTCGCCAGTGGTTCTGGAACGAACCGGCCCGTCGCTTGGTCGATCACTCCTCTTCCTCCCGGCCATAAGGCGCCTGGGATCGGCCCGGCATTCGCGTGGTGGGCACACCGGCCTTTGCCGAAATGGAGCACGAGGGGTTCGATCGGGGTTTTTGCCGATATGAGGGGATGCTCCGCCTTCAAACGTCTCAACCGTGAGACGCCGTATCCTCGCTTATGGGCAGCTTCAAACGATTGACTTACAGAGCTGAATTCGAGGCGGGCGGATTGTCCCAACCGATCTGTCCGTCTCACCCTCCTGTTCAGCGTCAAAGGCCGACCGTGCGCGTCCCGCTTTCCGCCATTGCCTCGCCATGCCTTGGCCAATGGCATCGCGCGCCCCGGATCGCGGTCCCCGCATGACGGTGATGGACCCAATTTTTCGCACCATGACGGGGGATCGCGCAACGCTCGACCGCACGGCCGAGGCGCTGTGCCGCGACTTCGCCATCGCCTGGAGCGCCGGGGCGTCCTGGGGCACCTGGGCGGAGCTGGGCGATCTGCGCGCAGGCCATCCCGCCTTCGTCATCCGTCATACGCCCGAGGGCACCGGGCTGGACACCCAGCGCTGGGGAATAGGCGAGGGACCGGACGCGACGACGCGGATCCCCGGCCTGGCGCTGCCCTGGTGGCGTCGTCTGGCCGAGCGTCCGGCGCAACGCTGCCTGATCCCGCTGACCGCCGCCACCCTGACGGCCCGCGCCCGTCCGGGCCGGGACCGGCGCGCGACCTGGTTTGCGCTGGCCGAGGAGCCGGTCTTCACCGTGGCGGGGCTGTGGCGCGACAGCGGCGATGCGCGCTGCTTCGCGATGGTGGAATGCGGGGCCGATTACGGGGCCGACGCGCTGTTCCCGACCATGCCGATGATCGTCGCGGCGAAGGACCGGGAGCGCTGGCTGCATGGGTCGATGCAGGACATCGCCGCGTTGGGGAGGCCTTGCCCGCCAGAGCGGCTGCGGATCGGGCTCCCCCGGCCCGCTGCGATCACCGCACGTTCGGCGCAGCTCTGATCGACAGGCATGAAGGCCTGCTTTCC